>NZ_JADBEC010000001.1:2140000-2332500 GCF_014873945.1 Rhizobium viscosum
TGACCAGCGAAGCGATGATCAGGCCGAAGAGACCCATGATCAGGAACGAGCCCATCGCCGACAGGTCACGCTTGGTCGTGTAGCCGTAGAGCGACAGCGCACCGAAGGAGGCGGCGGTCACGAAGAAGGTTTGCGTGATGCTCGACTGCGTATAGATCAGGAAGATCGACGACAGCGAGAGGCCGACCAGTGCGGCATAGACCCAGAAGGTTGTCTGAGCCGCAGCCACGCTCATGCGGTTAATGCGGAAGCTCAGGAAGAAGACCGCCGCAAGAGGTGCAAGGATCACGACCCAGCGCAGTGGCGACTGGTACAGCACCTGGCCGAACTGGGTGAGCTGGCCGTCCTGGACGGCGAAGGTGAATGCGAAATAGGCGGCCAAACCAGTGATCGCCAGACCCAGCGCCATCAGGTTGTAGACCTTGAGCATATAAGCGCGGAGGCCTTGATCAATCACTTCGCCGGTTTGTGCACGGCTTTGGTAGTTACGAAGATCAGCCATAGTTTCCTCTTACAAGCTCCGATGGAAATACGGTGTCGGGTTTACGACCCGGGCGCCGCTGCGGAGCTTCCAGCATGCCTGCTGACAATATGAGGCTTTCGCCCATTTCAAACAAGGCCTTTGCAATCTGCCGTTCGGTTAAATCGCCGTAAGGTGAAGGGATTTAGGCTTCCCACCCGTTACAGCTCGCGCAAAACGGGTGATGCCTTCTGTCCGAGAATGCGCCAAGTGCCGATCAGGCCGATGCCGACGGTCAATACAAGGGCGGTGACAAGCGTGAGACCCGCGACATCAGGCATGAAGCTGGAGGGTAGGCGCATGATGCGACTGACGATGAACCAGGCAGCGACACCGCCGGCAAAGAGCGCGAAAATCGCAGTGGCCACACCGAGGATGAGATATTCGTAGCTGAAGGCACGGATCAGCATGGCCCTCGTCGCGCCAAGCGTTTTCAGCACCACAGCATCATGAGTGCGCGCTCGATTTCCGGCGGCAAGTGCGCCGGCCAGCACGAGAACGGAGGCGATGAGTGCAACGGATGCTGCAGCGCGGATGGCGGTCGCAAGCTCGCCGACCAACTGGTTGACGATATCGATCGCGTCCTTGACACGCACGCTGGTGATCGTCGGATAGGCATTGGTCACCGATTTCAGGATCGCGGCGTCCTCCGCCTCGGTCGAGGCAGGGTCGGTCAGTGTCGCCAGCCACGCATGCGGGGCACCACGGAAGGTGTTCGGCGAGAAGACCATCACGAAGTTGATCGACAGCGATTCCCACTCGACCCGCCGCAGATTGGCGATCTTGGCCGTGATGTTGCGGCCGAGGACGTTGACAGTCACGGTATCGCCGATCTTCAGGCCGAGTTCATGCGCCTCTTCCGCGGAAAAGGAAACGAGCGGCTCGCCACTGTAATCCTTTGGCCACCATTGACCTTCGACAAGTGTCGAATTTTCCGGCGGGCTTTCCTCGTAGGTGATGCCGCGGTCGCCGTTGAGCACCCAGCGGCCAGCCGCCGGAACATTCATCTTGGTCACGTCCTGGCCGTTAAAGGCGATGATGCGGCCGCGCAGCATCGGTACTTCCACCAGTTTGCCATTTGGTGATCGGGTGTGGATCAGGTTGCGGAAGGTATCGAGTTCGGCGCCCTGGATATCAACGAAGAAGAAATTCGGCGCGCCTTCATTCATGCGGCCGGTCAATTGCTGGCGCAGATTGCCGTCGATCAGCGTCAGCGTCACGAGCAGCGCAAGACCGAGACCGAGTGAGAGGACGACGGAGGGCGTCAGTGCCCCGGGGCGATGGATATTACCGATCGCCAGCCGCAGCGCCGGCGAGTTGACGCGCGGGCTTCTGCGCGCCAGCCAGGCGATCAACGCCGCGACGAGACGCAAGATAACGAAGGCGAAGATGATGGCGCCGACGAAGATCACGGCGATGAAGCGGTCATAAGCGGTAAAGATGGCAAGGCCTGCCAGCGCTGCCATGAAGAGCACGGCCAGCAGTACATAGGGCCAGGAGGGCAGGCGGCGTGCCTCGAAACCCTGTTCGCGGAAGAGTGCGGTTGCCGGCACTTCGCGTGCATGGCCGAGCGGCAGGATGGCGAAGGCAAGCGTCGTCAGCATGCCGAAGAGGGCCGCAAGAAGCAGAGCGCCGGGATAAAGCGTCGGATCGGTGGAGACCGGCAGGAACTGGGCAAGGAACTGCGCTGCCAGCATCGGTGACAATGCGCCGAACACAAGACCGACCAGGATACCGGCTGCCGCGATAATGCCGATCTGGAAAAGATAGATCCAGACCACGACGGCGGCAGGCGCGCCCAGGCATTTGAAGGTGGCGATCGTCGTACGCTTGGCATCGAGGAAGGCGCGGACCGCGTTGGCGACGCCGACGCCGCCGACGATCAGTGCGGTCAGGCCGACCAGCGTGAGGAACTGCGAGAAGCGGGTGATGTTTTCCGTCAGCGATGGGGCGGCGCGATCGCTGGTGCGGACCGACCAGCCGGCCGAAGGGAATTCCCTGGTGGCGCGGGCCTGGATACCGCTCATCGTGCTGCGGTCTTCCAGCTTGATCTTGTAGACGTGCTCTACAAGGCTGCCGGTCTGGATCAGGCCGGATGCCTGAAGCGCGTTTCGGCTGATGAGCATGCGGGGGGCGAAGCCGAAGCCTTCCGAGAGCGCATCCGGCTCGGTCTTGACCGTGCCCGTGATACTGAGCTTGACGTTGCCGAGCAGCAATTCGTCGCCGATCCGCAGTCCCAGTCGCTCCAGCAGCAGCGGAGCGACGACAGCGCCATAAGTGCCGCCTTCGCCTGATAGCAGTGAGGCGAGCGGATAATTCGGCTCCGCTACAAAAGTGCCGTAGAGCGGATAGGCATCGTCGACGGCCTTGACCTCGACCAGTGCCTGATCCGAACCATCAGGCTTGCGGGCCATTGAGCGCAGACCGGTGGAAACGGAGACCTCGCCGAGGCCTCGGAGGAAATTCATCTCCTCTGGCGTGGCTTCGCGGTTGTTGAGCTCGAAGCGGACATCACCTGCTAGAAGCTCCTGCCCCTGCAAGGCGATCGTATCAGTGATAGACTGCGAGACCGAGTTGACGGCCGCGATCGCGGCGGTGCCGAGAGCGATACAGGCGAGGAAGATGTAGAAGCCCCTCAAGCCGCCGCGCAGCTCGCGAAGGGCCAGACGGAAGGCGAGCGAGATGCGCGGAGTGACGATCGTCATGCAATCGCCGCCTCGGACGTCGCCTCTGATTGGCGGACGGCGCTATCGCCCTCGATGCGCCCGGACCGGACGCGGATCTGGCGCGAGCAGCGATTGGCGAGACCGATATCGTGAGTGACGAGCAGCAGGGTCATGCCGCGCTCGGCCTGTTTGGAAAACAGGAGATCAGCGATCTGCCGGCCGGTATCGGTGTCGAGATTGCCGGTCGGCTCGTCAGCAATAAGCAGGGCAGGTGAGGGGGCGAGCGCACGGGCGATCGCCACACGCTGCTGCTCTCCGCCCGAGAGCTGGCCGGGATAGTGGCTCAGGCGTTCGCCGAGGCCGACGGCGTTCAGTTCGCGTTCGGCGATCTCGAAGGGGTTGGGAACATTGGCGAGCTCGAGCGGCACTGCGACATTTTCCAACGCCGTCATGTTGGCGATCAGATGGAACGACTGGAAGACGATGCCGATGTTGCGGCCGCGGAAATCGGCGACCTGATCCTCACTCAGCGCATGCAGGGGCGTGTCATTGATGTTGATCTCGCCGCTGTCGAGCTTTTCCAGGCCAGCAAGCACCATCAGCAGCGTGGACTTGCCGGAACCCGAGGGCCCGACAATACCGACGGATTCTCCTGCGCCGATCTTGAGATCAATGCCTTTCAGCACATGGACGGAGGCAGCAGCATTGCCGAGAGTCAAATCGGCGTGTTTCAGATCGATGATGGTTTTGGCCAACAGAAATCGCCCTATATAGTTCCGTAACCGAATGGCCGCATAACGGCACCTAGCCAATCTAGGGAAAGCATTATGAGATTTAAAGTTGCCGCCCTTCACTTCGCTGTCATTGTCTTCTCCCTGATTTTCTCGACGGTTGCGCAAGCACGCACGATCAATCTGGTCGGTTTCGGCGACAGCCTGATGGCGGGTTA
Source organism: Rhizobium viscosum (assembly GCF_014873945.1). NCBI lineage: Bacteria > Pseudomonadati > Pseudomonadota > Alphaproteobacteria > Hyphomicrobiales > Rhizobiaceae > Rhizobium > Rhizobium viscosum. Next base: position 2,144,136 of record NZ_JADBEC010000001.1, read on the forward strand.
CCAGTTGCCGCCAGGCGACGGCTTTCCAGAGAAGCTGCAGGCGGCTCTGAAGGCCAGAGGGATTGACGTTTCGATCACCAATGCCGGCGTCTCGGGTGACACCACCACAGGTGGGCTTGCGCGAATCGACTGGTCCATTCCTGACGGAACCGACGGGGTGATTCTCGAACTCGGCGCCAATGATGCGCTTCGCGGTATCCCGCCGGAGCAGAGCGAAAAGAATCTCGACCAGATGATAAGCCGGTTAAAAGAGCGCGGCATTGCCGTGCTCCTTGCCGGCATGATGGCGCCGCCGAACATGGGTGCAGACTATGCCGAACGCTTCAACCCGATCTACCAGAAACTTGCGGAAAAACATGGGGTTGAGCTCTATCCATTTTTCCTCGACGGTGTGGTGCTGGATGCGGACCTGAAGCTCGATGATGGCATGCATCCCAATGCCAGGGGCGTGGATGTGATGGTGGAGAAGATGGAGCCGGCTGTCACAAAATTCGTCGAGACGATTTCTTCTGTGAAGAAATAGGGGCTTGCACAGGTTTGTAATGCGTGATTCCGTGTGAGCACCTGCAAAAGATTCGGGGAGTGCTCGTTATGCCGAGACTATTTACCGCCCTCGAAATTCCGCGCAATGCGGCGATGAGCCTGTCATTGTTGCGCGGTGGTCTTCCCGGAGCACGATGGATCGATGTGGAGAATTACCACATTACACTTCGCTTCATCGGCGATGTCGATGGACGCACGGCAGACGAAATCGTCGAGCGTCTCGATCGCATCGACCGGCCGGAATTCCAGCTCCGGCTTGAAGGCATCGGCTCCTTTGGCTCCAAGAAACCGCATTCGATCTGGGCGGGAGTTTCTCCTTCGCCTGAAATGTACGCCCTGCAGGGCGAGATCGAACGCATCTGCCAGCGCATCGGCCTGCCGCCGGATCCGCGCAAATTCACACCGCATGTCACACTTGCCCGGCTGAAATATTCGCGCGTCGACGACGTCGTCCATTACCTCGCCGGCCGCGGCAACTTCCAGACCTCGACCTTCACCGTGCCGCGCTTCGTGCTTCTGTCGTCACGCGAATCGGTCGGCGGCGGACCTTATCTTACCGAGGAAGTCTTCCCGCTCCACGAGCCGCTGACGGTGCCAAGCCTCTCGACCAACGTGTTGCAGCCGCTGAAGAGCCTAGCATAAACGAACTCGAAGTCTTCCCGATCGCCATAATAGGGATCGGGAATATCTTCGCCGGTGCCGAGCGCGAAATCGCCGAAGAGATGGATGTTGTCCGCGTGCGTTGAACGCCGACGCAGTTCCGCGATATTCGAGCGGTCCATGGCGAGGATCAGATCGAAATCGTCAAAATCTTCAGGCAATATCTTCCGGGCGCGCTGCCCGGTAATGTCGATGCCATGCGCGCCTGCGGTGGTGATCGAGCGTCGGTCGGGCAATTCTCCCTGATGCCAGCCGCCGAGACCGGCGGAACCGATATGGAACGCCTTGCCAAGGCCTTCCTCCCCCGCGACATGGCGGAATATTCCCTCGGCAAGCGGAGAGCGGCAGATATTGCCCATGCAAACAAAGAGGATGCTGATACGTTTCATCTGAGGATCCAACGAAAGGATGAAAGGAACATCGCATGAAAATGGAAAAGCTGGAAAGGCCGGCGATCAGCCAGTTGCTTGGGGAACTCACGGGCTGGACGCTCGATGATTCCGCAGGTTCGATTTCGAAGACGTTCAAATTCGCGAACTTCGTGGAAGCTTTCGGTTTCATGACGGAATCGGCGCTTGCGGCCGAAAAACTCAACCATCATCCGGAATGGTTCAACGTCTATTCCCGCGTCGAGGTGAAGCTCAACACGCATGATGCCGGCGGGTTGACGGAGCTGGATTTCAAGCTCGCAAAGGCCATGGAGAAGGCTGCAGCGCGCCGGACTGATTGAATGGGCCGATTGAAACGGTTTTGGCCGTCACCATATGTTCGGAGCGACCACAAGGGATATCGGGATGGACGAGGTCAAATACGGGGAAATTCTGTTGCCGGGCGACGAGGATACGCAGAACCGTCGTGAAAAGACGGTGCGGCAGAAATTCTGGCCGACCTTTCGCCGCGCCGTGCGGCAGATTCCATTCTCTCGCGATGTGGTTGCCGGTTTCTACTGCGCGCTCGATCCGCAGACGCCTACCAGAGTGCGCGGCGTTCTCCTGGCAGCCCTTGCCTACTTCGTCATGCCGGTCGATATCATCCCCGATATCTTCGCCGTTATCGGTTTTTCGGACGATGTCGCCGTCCTGTCGGCAGCCTTTGCCATGGTGAGGGGCAATATCCGGCCGAGCCACTACGAGGCGGCTGATCGCGTTCTCGCGGACCGTTCCGAAGATGGCATGAAGACGATCTAAAAGCGCGTCGCGATCTCTGAGATCCACCCGCCGCGCCAGGTCTTTGTCTTTACGCATGTCGTTGTCGCAAAACCGCTGCACAGTCTTGCGCGACATGCTTTAGACCTCTTCCCGCTCCAACAGGTTTCTGAGCTTGCCGAAGGCGAGCCTGATGCGCGATTTCACCGTGCCGAGCGGCAGGCCGGTCGCGTCTGCGATTTCCGTATGCGACTGACCAAGGAAGAAGGCAGCCTGCAGCAGCGCCCGCTGCTCCTCGGGCAATTGGCTGACGGCATCGCGCACCTGCGCATCGCGGTCGTCATTGGCAACGATCTCGTCGGCGCGCATTTCCTCCGGCGGCTGCAGCGTCGGATCCTCGCCATCGAGAACACGAACCAGAGCGCGGCGCTGCTGATCGATGCGCCGGTTGCGGGCGATGCAAAAAAGCCAGGTGGAAAGCGAGGAGCGGGCCGGGTCGTAGAGAGCGGCCTTATGCCAGAGAACGATCATGATTTCCTGCACCAGTTCCTCGGCCTCGCCTGGTGTCATCTTCTGGCGCATCAGCCATGATTTGAGGCGCGGTGCGAAATAGTCGAAGAGTACGGAGAATGCGGACTCGTCGCGCTCATCGGCAACGGCCTTTGCGAGGGCAGCGAAACGCTGTCTTTCCTCGGCATCCATCCCTCTCACGAACTCCCTGCAGTCAAGATTTCGGTCTGAATTTCCTGATCTTAACGACCTACAACGGATTTTAGAAAGGTCAAACTCTTGCCTGAATCTTTGTGTCTTAAATTCACCCGAACCGATGGGCTGGGCCATCAAGACAGCGCGCAATCTCACGCGCCGCTGTCGGTTCGCTAGTTAACAGTCGGGCGAAAATGAAACAGGCAGAGACAATTCGCAGTCATTGTTGACCATTTGGTAACCTGAATTAAGTCAAAATAAAGCAGATCGTGATTATGCGCCGCCCGCAATGATCGCTTCGGGCCTTGAACCGCAAGAACCGGCAGGAATTCCATGTTCGTAAAAAGTATCGTATCCGCTTTCGCCCTCACAGTTGCTATGACCGGAGTGGCGGCAGCGCAGCAGGCGGCAGCAGCACCGACCCGCATCCAGCAGTTCCAGGCATGGGGCGCCTATTCCTATAAGTCCGGCCCCTCCACCGTCTGCTACGTGCTTTCGGTGCCGACTGCCAAGCAGCCGGCGAGCGTCGACCACGGCGACAATTTCTTCATCGTCTCTCAGCGTCCGGGCCAGAACATCTCCTATGAGCCGCAGGCGATGATGGGCTACACGGTGAAGGAAAATTCGAAGATCAACGTTACGATCGACAATAAAACTTTCGTGATGTTCACCAAGGATAAGGCCGGGTGGGTCGAGAATGCGGCTCAGGAGCCGGCGCTCGTCGCGGCGATGAAGACCGGCCATTCGATGACCGTCAGCGCCACCTCGCGCAAGGGCACCGGCACATCCTACAGCTATTCGCTTTCGGGCATTTCGGCTGCGTTGAAGCAGATCGAAAGCTGCAAGTAAGCTGACCTCGAAGGGCAGTGTTTTGAAGGCCGGCCTTGCGCCGGCCTTTGTCGTTTCCATCTATGGTGACGCTTCCATCTCTCGATACGCGGGTCTAGTGACGTGGAGGGAAAATGATGCTAAAGCGGCGCGCAACTGCGGAAGGATGGCGATTTATCGCCGCTCCGCCCATTCATTTCTGCAATCATGCGTCACCGGCCCCGTAAGTCTTCCGGCTTTCCGGGATGGTTGCCATGTTGAGTTCGGGATTAGAAGATTATGTCCGTTATGGATGCGATGACCGTTGCCAAGCCCGCCGGGCGGATGCCTCTTGGCACTGAGCTTTCGCCAAAACCCTCGCTGATCGGCCTGACGCGTGAGGAAATGGGTGCGGCACTGCGCGAAAGGGGCGTGCCGGACAAGCAGATCAAGATGCGCGTGTCGCAGCTCTGGAACTGGATCTATGTGCGCGGCGTCTCCGATTTCGACCATATGACGAATGTCGCCAAGGATATGCGCGAGATGCTGAAGCAGCATTTTACCATTGCCCGGCCTGAAATCGTCGAAGAACAGATTTCCAATGACGGCACGCGCAAGTGGCTGCTACGCTTTCCGCCGCGCGGCGCCGGCCGGCCGGTCGAAATCGAGGCCGTGTACATCCCCGAGGAAGGGCGCGGTACGCTCTGCATTTCCAGCCAGGTCGGCTGCACGCTCACCTGTTCCTTCTGTCATACCGGGACACAGCGTCTGGTGCGCAACCTGACGGCCGAGGAAATCCTGTCCCAGCTTCTGCTCGCCCGCGACCGGCTGGGCGACTTCCCCGATCGCGACGTGCCTGTCGGCGCCGTGGTGCCCTCCGAAGGCCGCAAGGTCAGCAATATCGTGATGATGGGTATGGGCGAGCCGCTCTATAATTTCGATGCCGTAAAGCAGGCCCTGCTGATCGCGACTGATGGTGATGGCCTGTCGCTGTCGAAGCGCCGGGTGACGCTTTCCACCTCCGGCGTCGTGCCCGAGATTCTGCGCACCGGCGAGGAGATCGGCGTCATGCTGGCGATCTCGCTGCATGCGGTGCGCGACGACCTGCGCGATATCCTCGTGCCGATCAACAAGAAGTATCCGCTGAAGGAGCTGATCGAGGCCTGCAAGAACTATCCGGGGCTTTCGAATGCGCGGCGCATCACGTTCGAATATGTGATGCTCAAGGACGTCAACGATAGCCTGGAAGACGCCAAGGGACTGATCCAGCTTCTGAAGGGCGTGCCGGCGAAGATCAACCTCATCCCCTTCAACCCGTGGCCGGGCACGAACTACCAGTGTTCCGACTGGGCGCAGATCGAGAAGTTTGCCGATTTCATCAATTCGGCCGGCTACGCTTCGCCGATCCGCACACCGCGTGGCCGCGACATTCTCGCCGCTTGCGGCCAGCTGAAGTCGGAATCCGAACGCATGCGCAAAACCGAGCGTCTTGCCTTCGAAGCTATGATGATCGCCAACCACGGCGCGGACGACTGATCAGCAAGTTTGATCGTCGCAACAATTCTCCGAGATTGATTAACGGGGGCGCTTTTTCTAAAAGTGCCCCCAAAATCATTCTGGAGGACACCCCATGCGTTCAATTCTTCTGGCCTGTGCCGCAACTTTGGCTCTCACACTGCCGGTCAAGGCCGCTGACGTCACGGTTGCCGTGACCGCAATCGTCGAACATCCGGCGCTCGATGCTGCGCGTAAAGGCGTACTCGATGCGCTGACTGCTGCCGGCTATAAGGAAGGCGAAAACCTCAAGTTCGTATTCGAATCCGCGCAGGGCAATCCCGCGACGGCAGCCCAGATCGCTCGCCAGTTCGCCGGCGACGAACCCAATGTCATCGTGCCGATCTCCACGCCGTCGGCCCAGGCCGTCGTTTCGGCGACGCGCGATATCCCTGTTGTCTTCACTGCCGTGTCCGATCCGCTCGGCGCGCAGCTCGTCAAGAACATGGACAAGCCGGGTGGGAACGTGACGGGCCTTTCCGACATGTCGCCGGTCGGCGAGCATATCGCGCTCATCAAGGAAATCCTGCCTGATGTGAAGACGATCGGCTACCTCTACAATTCCGGCGAGGCGAATTCGGTCTCGCTGCTGGCGGCACTGAAGGCTGAAGCTGAGAAGGCCGGCATCACCATCGTTGAATCGGCTGCAACGAAGTCCGCCGAAGTGCAGGGCGCTGCCCGTGCGCTCGTCGGCCGCGCCGATGCAATCTACATCCCGACGGACAACACAATCATCTCGGCTCTCGAAGGTGCCGTCGCCGTTGCGGAAGAGAGCAAGCTGCCTCTCTTCACCGCGGATACGGATTCCGTTTCGCGCGGGTCGATCGCAGCGCTTGGCTTCAACTATTACGACGTCGGCAAGCAGACAGGCGAGATTGTCGTTCGCGTGCTGAAGGGTGAAAACCCAGGTGATATCGCGGTGAAGACCGCGGCCGGCAGCGACCTCGTCATCAACAAGGCAGCTGCGGCCAAGATGGGTGTCACCCTGCCGGAAAGCGTTGTCTCGCGCGCCAACAAGGTCATCGAATAATCGACTGTCGTTCCAAGGTCTTAGTTACGATCAGCCGCTCCCGTTTGCACGGGGGCGGCTGAATATATTAAAAGGCTCCCGTTTCGCGACGGGCGGAACGGAAACAAAAAGGGGCTGAAAGCCTTGAGCCAAATTGCATTCTGGGGGGCCGTCGAGCTCGGCCTGGTTTATTCCTTCGTCGCGCTCGGCGTTTATCTTGCGTTCCGTGTACTCGATTTTCCGGATCTGACAGTGGACGGTTCGTTCCCGCTCGGTGCTGCCGTGACTGCGGTGCTGATCATCGCCGGCGTCAATGCGTGGCTCGCAGCACTGATCGCGATGGCAGCAGGGGCTGGAGCCGGAATGGTGACGGCGCTCCTCAACGTGCGCTTCAAGATCCTCAACTTGCTTGCCTCTATCCTGACGATGATCGCGCTCTTCTCGGTTAATCTACGCGTCATGGGCAAGCCGAATGTTGCGCTTATCAATGCTGATACGATGATCAGTCCCTTCTTCGGACATGGGCTCAGGGATTTTTACGTTCGGCCGCTCTTCGTCGGCACCCTCGTTGTTATCGCCGTCATCGTCGTCTGGCGCTTTCTTGAAAGCGATGCCGGGCTTGCGATGCGTGCGACCGGCGCCAATGCCCGCATGGCCCGTGCCCAGGGTGTCGATACCAGCCGGCAGATCTATCTGGGCATGGCGATTTCCAATGCGCTGGTGGCACTCGGTGGCGCGCTCTTTGCGCAGACCAACGGGTTTGCGGATGTCACCTCGGGTGTCGGCACCATCGTCGTCGGCCTTGCCGCCGTCATCATCGGCGAGACGCTGCTCGGCCGGCGTGGACTGCTGATTGCGCTTGTCGGATGCGTGTTCGGCTCGATCATCTATCGCATCGCCATCCAGCTGGCACTGTCGAGCGACGTCATCGGCCTGCAGGCTTCCGACCTCAATTTCGTGACAGCGGTGCTTGTCACCATCGCGCTCATTCTTCCTCGCCTTCGCGGAGGTGCCGCATCATGATCAGCGTCAAGGATATCAAGGTCGTTTTCGGGCGCGGCACGCCGCTGCAAAAACAGGCGCTGAACGGCGTCAGCCTGACCATCGAGCAAGGCTCCTTCGTCACCGTCATCGGCTCCAACGGCGCCGGTAAATCGACACTGCTCGGCGTTCTCGCCGGCGATGTCCTGCCGAGCGAAGGTTCGGTGCTGATCGGCAAGACCGACGTGACGCGTAAGTCGACGGCAGGGCGTGCCGGCATGGTCGCCCGCGTATTCCAGGATCCGCTGACGGGAAGCTGCGGTGCGCTGTCGATCGAGGAAAATCTCGCGCTGGCCGCACGCCGTGGTGAGAAGCGCGGGCTTGCGTCAGCGCTCGGGGGCAGCAGGCGCGATTATTTCCGGGAGCGGATCGCCGAACTGAATCTCGGGCTGGAAAACCGGCTGAAGGACCGCATGGACCTGTTGTCCGGTGGTCAGCGGCAGGCGGTTTCGCTGGTCATGGCGACGCTTGCCGGTTCCGAAGTGTTGCTGCTCGACGAGCATACCGCAGCGCTCGATCCTGGCATGGCGGAGTTCGTCATGAACCTCACGCAGAAGATCGTTTCCGAACGCAAGCTCACGACGATGATGGTGACGCACTCCATGCGGCAGGCGCTGGATTACGGCCATCGCACGATCATGCTGCACGGTGGCGAGATCGTGCTCGACGTGGCCGGCGACAACAGGAAGAACCTGCAGGTCGAGGACCTGATCGCGATGTTCCGCAAGATGCGCGGCCAGACGCTCGACGACGATGCGCTGCTGATCGGCTAGGCCGACAGCGTGCTGATCGGGTAAGCCGACAGCGTGGTGATCGGGTGATCAGCGTGCCTGTGTGAGCAGGATTTTGGCGGCGAAGACCGAGAAGACGCCGGCGAAGGTATAATCCATGCCGCGCAGCACCTTCCTGTTGTTCTGCAGCCAGCTCGACAGCCAGTCGGCTGCCATGACGACGGTTGCATTGACCGGCATGCCGATGACGATGAAACAGAAGCCGAGGAAGAGCAGCTTGTGCGTGACGGCCGGATCGTTGGCGCTGACGAACTGTGGCAGGAAAGTCATGAAGAAGATGATGACTTTCGGGTTCAGCAGGTTGACCCAGAAACCTGAGGAAATGTTCGACAGGATCGTGCCCTTCGGGCCTTCGACCTTGGCGACCGTCAGCTTGGAGCCGTAGCGGATCGCCTGAACGGCCAGCCAGAAGAGATAGGCGGCACCGCCGGTCTTCAGGATCAGAAAGGCGGTCGGGGAAGCGGTAATCAGCGCCGAGATCCCGAAGGCAACCAGCATCGTGTGCACGACGATGCCGAGGCTGGTGCCAAGAACAACGAAAAGGGCTGCCTTCTTGCCTTGCACCAGTGCGCGGCTGATCGACAATGTCATGTCAGGGCCTGGGGTCGCCGCCAGCAGTAAGGTCGCGGCGGCAAAGGCAAGAAGCGTCGGAAAGCTCGGCAGGAAATCCATGGTCTGCTCTGAAAGCCGGAAAAAGATGTGACGGATCTCTTATCCGGCTTTCAGAAAATTACCAATCAAACCTTGTGATAGCGCCGATTACTTCTGTTCAAGGTAGGTCTTGAACTTGTCGGCATAATCCTTGTGCCAGCGCGACAACGGCGGACGATTCTCGATGATGTCGCCGATCGCCCAGGCCATGCGGCGCTCATCGACGGGGCGGGCGACGTCATTATCGGGGCAGAGAATATAGAAATCGCCGCGCTCGAGACTTTCGACCATGAAATCGATCGTCTGTTCCGGCGTCCAGGCGCCAGCCGGCTTTTCGCTGCGGTCGCCCTTGGTAAGGCCGGTGAAGACGAAACCGGGGATCAGCAAATGTGCGGAAATGCCTGCGCCTGCGGTGTTGCGCAGTTCATGCTCGAGCGCTTCTGTGAAAACCTTCACGCCGGCTTTTGAAATATTATAGGCGGGGTTGCCGGGCGGCGTGGTAATGCCCTGCTTGGAGCCGGTATTGATGATGAGGCCGGGTTCGTTATGGGCGATCATGCCGGGGCCGAAGGCTCTGACGCCGTTGATGACACCGAGGAGATTGACGGCGAGTATATTGTCCCAATTGGCCTGAGCGCTGAAGATCGAAGTTTCCGGGCCGATACCAGCGTTGTTCATCAGCACATGCACGCGGCCAAAGCGCTGAATGACGGCTCGCTCGAGCGCTTCGATCTGGTCCTTCTGCGAGACATCGGTCTCCACGGCCATCACGTGTTCCTGGCCGGCGATCGCCTCCAGTTCGGCGCGTGCTTCTGCGAGCTTGTCGCCACCGAGATCGGCGATCACCACGCTCATGCCGGCCTTGGCAAAGTGTTTTGCGGCGGCAAGGCCGATGCCGGATGCACCCCCGGTGATGACGGCAACATTGGATTTCTTGAAAATGTCTTGAATATTTGTCACGGCCTGGCCTCTCCTCGGAGCATTGTTCGGACGGTGCCGAATATGGGCTCACGGTTTGCGCTGTCAAACCCCCAGGCGTCGTTTGCTACCCTCCTTGCCCTTGCGTCACGCGCCAATCTCGCTAAAAGTGCCGGGATACCGGGCTTTGCGGGTGTGCCGCGGCCTCTATGCAACGGACCTCATCATCATGGCATCATACAAAGACGTGAAGAAAGTCGTGCTCGCTTATTCAGGCGGTCTCGATACCTCGATCATCCTGAAGTGGCTGCAGACGGAGCTCGGCGCCGAAGTCGTCACCTTCACCGCCGATCTCGGCCAGGGCGAAGAGCTGGAGCCGGCGCGCAAGAAGGCCGAGATGCTCGGCATCAAGGAGATCTATATCGAGGACGTGCGTGAAGAATTCGTGCGCGATTTCGTCTTCCCGATGTTCCGTGCCAATGCCGTCTATGAAGGCGTCTACCTGCTCGGCACTTCGATCGCCCGTCCGCTGATTTCCAAGCACCTCATCGACATCGCCCGAAAGACTGGCGCGGATGCGATCGCGCACGGCGCGACCGGTAAGGGCAACGATCAGGTCCGTTTCGAGCTTTCGGCCTATGCGCTGAACCCCGATATCAAAATCATCGCACCGTGGCGCGACTGGTCGTTCAAGAGCCGTACCGATCTGCTCGAATTCGCTGAAAAGCACCAGATCCCGGTTGCGAAGGACAAGAAGGGCGAAGCGCCTTTCTCCGTAGACGCCAACCTGCTGCACTCCTCTTCCGAGGGTAAGGTTCTGGAAGATCCGGCGCAGGAAGCGCCTGAATATGTGCATATGCGCACGATCTCCCCGGAAGCGGCCCCCGACAAGGCGACCACCATCAAGGTCGGCTTCCGCAAGGGTGACGCCGTCTCGATCAATGGTGTCGAGATGTCTCCGGCCACGCTGCTCGCGACCCTTAACAATTATGGCCGCGACAACGGCATCGGCCGCCTCGACCTTGTCGAGAACCGCTACGTCGGCATGAAATCGCGCGGCGTCTACGAGACCCCCGGCGGCACGATCCTGCTCGCAGCGCATCGCGCCATCGAATCGATCACGCTCGACCGTGGTGCTGCTCACCTCAAGGATGAGCTGATGCCGCGCTATGCCGAGCTCATCTATTACGGCTTCTGGTTCTCGCCGGAGCGCGAAATGCTGCAGGCTCTCATCGACAAGAGCCAGGAGCATGTCGAAGGTGAAGTGACGCTGAAGCTCTACAAGGGTAATGTCATGGTCATCGGCCGCGAGAGCGAAAAGTCGCTCTATTCCGACAAGCTCGTCACCTTCGAAGACGACCAGGGCGCTTACGATCAGAAGGATGCCGCCGGCTTCATCAAGCTCAACGCGCTGCGTCTTCGCACGCTCGGCAAACGTAACCTCAAGAAGTAAGTCACACCAGACCGATCCTGAAAGGCCCGCCGGCTCTGCCGCGCGGGCCCTTTCTTTGTCGCGCCGATTGCAGGTTGTAACGTCTTGACGCGGCAGGGCTATCGCATAAGCTGAGCTGTCATCACCGGAGCCTTTCTATGCCGCTTTCCCTGCTTGTCGGCGCCTTTCTGGCGGCGCTCTTCTATGTGCTCATCCCCGGACCGGCCTTCCTGCAGCTTCTCGGTATTGGCGCGGGGCAGGGCCGCAAGGCAGGCGCTTTTTTCATGATGGGCCATCTCGTCGGCGATCTGGTCTGGTCGGGGCTGGCGCTGGTTGCGATCGTCGGCGCAAAGACGATCGGCACGTTCGTTTTCGACCTGCTGGGACTTGCCTGCGGCTTCTATCTCGCCTGGATCGGCTGGAGCGCCGTCAATGCCAAGCCGAAGGCCGAGGGGCAGGGGCTGCTCGTCGTGGAACGGCCGTTCCGCCGTGGATTGATTTTCGGCGTCACCAATCCGAAAGGCTATCCCGTGGCGCTCGCCACTTTCACGGCGCTGGTCGCGGGCTCTGCAAGCGCGCTCGATTTTCAGGCCCTGCCGATGCTGCTCAGCGTTTCCTTCGTCGGTTTCGTCACTGCTGATATCATCCTGATCGGCATCATCGGTGCCGGCGTCGTGCGTCGCTTCTACCGCGCGCATGAGCGGCTGATCGTACGCTGCTCTGGTGTGCTCTTCATGGGCTTTGCCGTACAGGCGCTGTGGCACGCCACACCCGGTCTGCTTGGCTGGCGAAAGGCCTGATCAGGCCTCGTTGACGAGGAAGCCGACGACCGAATTCAGCGTCTGAACCTCATTCGGATCGCCGATCGACATGGCGATCTGAAGCTGGTTGCGATAATAGTCGAGGAAGTTGAAGCTCGTGCCGTCTGTGACGTTGGACAGGTCGATGACATTGCCGAGCGGATCGATCGCGTGCATCGGCAGCGGTTCGGATATTGCTGCAAACGTATTCTGATCGATCAGGCCGTTATCGTAGCCTTGTCGGGCATAGCTGCGCAATTCGCCCGGGCTGACGGCTGTAAAATCGAGCGCCTGCCTGTTGTCAGAGTCTTCGATCTGGAATGAACCTTGGGCGACAGTGGGCTTCGGCTCAATTGTAATATCAGCGGTCTTCGAACTTTTTGCGTTATTATTGGGATTATTTTTGAATAGCAAACTCTGAGAAGACCGCACGGAAAAGATTTCCATGCGCATGTCCTCTTACTTGAAGATTAAGGGGAATTTAGCGTCTTGGCCCGATTCGCGTCAATCGTTAACGATTGGTTAATTTTTATGTATCAATTCTTGCCCCCAAGATTTAGCCGGGCGCGCAAAAGTCCAAGTCAGCCACATATCAATTCCGTGATGGCCTCCCTATATTACCGATCCACTTGCCGGCATAAAGGACTTTCATATGTCTTCTCCCAGTCAATTCAATCAGGCACTTATCAACTGGAATGGCCTTCATGGCCTGCCGCGTTTTGACGCGGTCGCCGATGGCGATTTCGCTGCGGCCTTCGAGTCCGCTCTTGCCTCGCACGAAAGAGAGATCGACGCGCTCGCCAGCAACAAGGAAGAGCCGACATTCGACAATACGGTCGTCGCGCTCGAGATCGCTGGCGATGAGCTGTCGCGCGTTTCCGCTCTTTTCTGGAATCGCGCCGGCGCCCATACAAACGATGTCATTCAGGCGCTGGAGCGCGAAATCTCCCCGAAAATGTCGCGGCACTATTCGAAGATCGGCATGAATGCGGATCTCTTCAAGCGGATCGATGCACTCTGGGAGAAACGTGAAAGTCTTGGCCTGACGCTGGAGCAGACGCGCGTGCTGGAGCGGCACTGGAAGGGCTTCGTCAAGTCCGGTGCCAAGCTGCCAAAGGCGGAGCAGGAAAAGCTTGCCTCGATCAATGAAAAACTTGCCGGCCTCGGCACCAGCTTCGGGCAGAACGTGCTGGCCGACGAGAAGAGCTGGTTGCTCATCCTCTCCAGCGAAGACGAGCTGGCCGGCCTTCCCGATTTCCTGCGCGACGCGATGGCGGCAGCCGCACGCGAACGCGGCGAGGACGGCAAATATGCCGTAACCTTGTCGCGCTCGATCATCGAGCCCTTCCTGACGTTTTCCGAGCGCCGTGATTTGCGCGAGCAGGCTTTCAAGGCCTGGGTGGCACGCGGTGAAAATGCCGGCGCCACCGACAATCGTGGCGTCATCCGCGAGACGCTTGCCCTGCGTGGCGAGGTGGCGAAGCTTCTTGGCTATGGCAATTTCGCCGAACTGAAGCTCGACAACACGATGGCAAAAACGCCGCAAGCCGTGAACGACCTGTTGCGCGCAGTCTGGTCGAGAGCGGTAAAGCGCGCCCAGGAGGAAGAAGCGGATATTGCCGGGTTGATCACCGCCGAAGGCAAGAACCATGACGTCATGCCCTGGGATTGGCGCCACTACGCCGAGAAGATCCGCGCGCAGCGGTTCAATTTCTCGGAAGCGGAACTGAAGCCCTATCTGCAGCTCGAAAAGATCATCGATGCCTGCTTTGATGTTGCTGGCCGGCTGTTCGGTATTCGGGCGGTGGAGAAGAAAGGGATCGCTGCCTATCATCCTGACGTGCGCGTCTTCGAGATCCGCGACCGTGACGACAAGCTGGTCGCACTTTTCCTCGGCGATTACTTCGCGCGCAGCTCGAAGCGTTCGGGTGCCTGGATGAGTTCGTTCCAGTCGCAGCACAAGCTGGTGCTGAAGAACGGCCACCATGGCGAGATGCCGATCATCTACAATGTCTGCAACTTTGCGAAGCCCGCGGAAGGCAAGCCCGCGCTGCTTTCGCTCGATGATGCGCGCACGCTGTTCCACGAGTTCGGTCATGCGCTGCACGGCATGCTCTCCAACGTCACCTATCCGTCGGTTGCCGGTACGGGCGTCTCGCGCGATTTCGTGGAACTGCCCTCGCAGCTTTACGAGCATTGGCTGACTGTTCCGGCCATTCTCAAGGAATATGCCGTGCATTTCGAAACCGGAGAGCCGATGCCGCAGGCACTGCTCGACAAGGTGCTGGCGGCGCGCACCTTCAATTCCGGCTTCGCCACCGTCGAATTCACCTCCTCGGCGCTCGTCGACATGGCCTTCCATACGAGAAACAAGGTTGATGATCCGATGGCCGTGCAGGCTGAGGTGCTCTCGGAGATCGGCATGCCGAAATCGATCGTCATGCGTCATGCCACGCCGCACTTCCAGCATATCTTCTCGGGCGGTTATTCGGCCGGCTACTATTCCTACATGTGGTCGGAAGTGCTTGATGCCGATGCCTTCGCCGCCTTCGAGGAGACGGGCGATGCCTTTGATGGTGAAATGGCCAGGAAGCTACGGGACAATATCTACTCCACCGGCGGTTCGGTCGATCCGGAAGATGCCTACAAGGGGTTCCGCGGCAAGCTGCCGAGCCCGGATGCGATGCTGGTGAAGAAGGGGCTTGCGACCTTCGAGGAATTGACAGGCAGCGACGCATAAGACAGTTTGATGACAAGGAGCAAAGCGGCATGGTGAAAGCCATGCCGCAGCTTTCGCGTGCCACCCCCTTTCGCAATCGCGAAAAAAACGGTATGAGCGCGCCAAACATAAATGGCGCGTCCACTAAGCGTAGCGCCCCAGCCTCAGAGATTATGACAAATGGCACTTCGCAACATCGCGATCATCGCGCACGTTGACCATGGCAAAACGACCCTCGTCGACGAGCTCCTGAAACAGTCCGGTTCGTTCCGCGAGAACCAGCGCGTTGCAGAACGTGTGATGGACTCGAACGATCTCGAAAAGGAACGCGGCATCACCATTCTCGCCAAGGCGACCTCGGTCGAATGGAAGGGTGTCCGCATCAACATCGTCGACACCCCCGGCCACGCCGACTTCGGCGGTGAAGTCGAGCGCATTCTCTCGATGGTGGATGGCGCGATCGTTCTGGTCGATTCCTCCGAAGGCCCGATGCCGCAGACGAAGTTCGTCGTCTCCAAGGCTCTGAAGGTCGGCCTTCGCCCGATCGTCGCGATCAACAAGATCGACCGTCCCGACGGCCGCCACGAAGAAGTCATCAACGAAGTCTTCGACCTCTTTGCAAATCTCGATGCGACCGACGAACAGCTCGACTTCCCGATCATGTACGGTTCGGGCCGCGACGGCTGGATGAACGTCAATCCCGAGGGTCCGAAGGACGAGGGCCTTGCGCCGCTTCTCGATCTGGTTCTCAAGCATGTTCCGGAGCCGACTGTCGAAGAAGGTCCGTTCCGCATGATCGGCACCATCCTCGAAGCCAACCCCTTCCTTGGCCGTATCATCACCGGCCGTATCGCATCGGGCTCGATCAAGCCGAACCAGTCCGTCAAGGTTCTCGGTCAGGACGGGAAGCTCATCGAAACCGGTCGTATTTCCAAGATCCTCGCTTTCCGCGGCATCGAACGTCAGCCGATCGACGATGCGCAGGCGGGCGACATCGTCGCCATCGCCGGCCTCTCCAAGGGTACTGTCGCCGACACATTCTGCGATCCGTCGGTCGCGGAAGCCATGAAGGCGCAGCCGATCGATCCGCCGACGGTCACCATGTCCTTCATCGTCAACGACAGCCCGCTCGCAGGCACCGAAGGCGACAAGGTGACGAGCCGCGTCATCCGCGACCGTCTCTTCAAGGAAGCCGAAGGCAACGTCGCCCTGAAGATCGAAGAAGCCGAAGGCAAGGATTCGTTCTACGTGTCCGGCCGCGGTGAACTTCAGCTCGCCGTTCTCATCGAAACCATGCGTCGTGAAGGTTTCGAACTTGCCGTATCGCGTCCGCGTGTCGTGATGCACAAGGACGAAAACGGCCAGCTTCTGGAGCCGATCGAAGAAGTCGTCATCGACGTCGACGAAGAGCATTCCGGTGTCGTCGTCCAGAAAATGTCCGAGCGCAAGGCTGAAATGGCCGAGCTGCGTCCGTCGGGCGGCAACCGTCTTCGCCTGCGTTTCTACGCGCCGACCCGCGGCCTGATCGGCTACCAGTCGGAACTGCTGACGGATACGCGTGGTACGGCGATCATGAACCGCCTGTTCCACGACTACCAGCCCTACAAGGGTGTGATCGGTGGCCGCGTCAACGGCGTGCTACTCGCCAACGGTTCCGGCGAAGCCGTCGCCTATGCAATGTTCAACCTGGAAGATCGCGGCCCGATGATCATCGAGCCGGGCGAAAAGGTCTATGCCGGCATGATCATCGGCATCCATTCGCGCGACAACGACCTTGAAGTGAACGTCCTGAAGGGCAAGCAGCTCACCAACATCCGCGCCGCCGGCAAGGATGAAGCGGTGAAGCTGACGCCGCCGATCCGCATGACGCTTGATCGTGCTCTCTCCTGGATCCAGGACGACGAGTTGATGGAAGTGACGCCGAAGAACATTCGCCTGCGCAAGATGTATCTCGATGCCAACGACCGCAAGCGTTTCGAAAAGTCCAAGGCGGCCCTCTAAGAGCCTGAAGCCTTCCCTTAAAACCCCGGCCTTCGCGCCGGGGTTTTTTATTGTGCGCTGCGTCGATTCCGGCTTGTGACAATCGTTAAAAAAGCGTTAAAATTTCGTTGTCGTCCACATATCAAGTCTGTGGGCAATCGATCACGATGCGGTTGTCGCATATGGTTAATTGCCTCCGGCAGGACCAGAGTAAGCGTTATGAAGACGTTGTCGATCGATGTCCGGCGGGCTGAACCGCATGATGCCCGAGCCATTTCGGAAGCCCATCGGCTTTCCTGGCAGCATACTTATGCGGGCATCATTCCGCATCGTGCTCTGACCCAGATGATCGAGCGCCGCGGTGAAAACTGGTGGCGCAAGGCCACTCGCGGCCCGGCGACATTGCTCGTTTTGGATGTGGCGGGGACCGTCGCTGGTTATGCAACCCTCGGCCTTAATCGCGCCCGCGCACTGCCTCAGGAAGGCGAAATCTACGAGCTTTATCTGCGCCCGGAATATCAGGGTATCGGCCTCGGCAAGCTGCTTTTCGGCGAAGCCCGGCGGCTTTTGAAGTCTCTGGGCTGCAACGGTATGGTTGTCTGGTGCCTGGAAGAAAATGAAACGGCCGCTGACTTTTATCGCGACCATGGCGGAATCGATTTCTGCGAAGGTATGGAAAACTTCGACCATAAGCAGATCAAAAAGATCGGCTTCATCTGGAATTGATTGCAGGTGCCGCAGCCTCGCATCCTTTGTTAGAAAAACTATATATTCTGGCCGCCTCGCATATTAAGCAATGCTTGCGAGGCATGTTGCGTTGCGTCATGAAACCGATTAACTGGCTTCGAGCAATTCAACCTCCCGGGAGTTTCCTATGCGCATCGATGCCGTTTCAATCGGTAAGAATCCACCTGAAGACGTCAATGTCATCGTCGAGGTTCCGGTCGGCGGTCATCCGATCAAGTATGAAATGGACAAGGAAGCCGGCACACTGGTCGTCGATCGTTTCCTCTACACGCCGATGACCTATCCGGGGAACTACGGTTTCGTACCGCACACGCTGTCGGAAGATGGCGACCCGATCGACGTGCTGATCGCCAGCACCCGTCCGCTGGTTCCGGGCTGCGTCATCAATGTCCGCCCGATCGGCGTTCTGAAGATGGAAGACAATTCCGGCAAGGACGAGAAGATCATCGCCGTCCCCTCGCCGAAGCTGACGCTGCGCTATGAGAAGGTCAAGGATTATACCGACCTTCCGGAAATCACGCTGAAGCAGATCGAGCACTTCTTCGAGCACTACAAGGATCTCGAGCCTGGCAAGTGGGTAAAGATCTATGGCTGGGGCGATTCCAAGGAGGCGGGCGAACTGATCCTCGAAGCCATCGCGCGTGCCAAGAAAGAAAAGGCCTGATCCAGCCTTTACGCAATTCCAGACGCAAAACCGGTGCACAGTTTTTTGGAATTGCTTTAGCCGAATAGCGTTTCGAGCTTGTTGATCAAATCCTCCGGGTCTCCATCGATCCGGAGGATTTTTTTGCGCGACGTATCGCCGGAAGCAAGGCTGACCGAGGACTTGGCAATACCCAAAGACTTGGCGACGAGCGCTATGAGGGCCTTGTTGGCTTTTCCCTTTTCCGGGACGGCGGTGACGCGCGCCTTCAAGAGCGTACCGCCTTCGCCATCTGGTTCGATACCGTCGATGGTATCCCGCCCGCCATTCGGCGTCAGCCGTACGGCAAGACGTATGTGATCACCGGAAAGCTTCCAGGGGCGGTTCAAACGACCAGCGAGTATAGGAAGGGCTTGATCGGATTATTGAGTATGGCCTGTATGAATATGATGATGAGCAGCAGAATAATCGGAGAGATGTCGATGCCGCCCAAATTGGGCAGAAAGCGGCGTATGGGCCGCAACGCGGGTTCAGTCGCGTTATAGAAGAAACTGCCCAACTGGTTCACAAACTGGTTGTTCGAATTGATGACGTTGAATGCGTACAGCCATGAAAAAATGGCGCTGGCAATGATCACGTACCAATAGAGGTTCAAAGCCACATCGATGATTAGAAATATGGCCTGAAGAATTCCCGCCATTACCGTCTCCAGTTCGTTGTTGACAGATATGTAGACATTGGCGATTAAACGAGCAAGGGCTGTGTGGAGACGCATGGCAAATCATGTTTAACGGGTCGCTTTGCCGGCAATTCCGCGCCCGTCTTCTCGGAAAAGCTTCATGTCGCTTTCGTCCACCGGAGACCGTTTTGCCGCGTTCCGGCATCCGTCTTACACGCGCTTCTTTTTTGCGAAGTTCCTGCTTTCCTTCTCGCAGCAGATCGTCAGCGTCGCGGTTGGCTGGCAAATGTACGACCAGACCGGGAGTGCTATCTATCTCGGTCTGATCGGGCTTGTGCAGTTCCTGCCGTCTCTCGTGCTGATCCTTGTCACCGGCTCGGTGGCCGATCGGCATAATCGCCGCGCCATTGCCTCGATCTGCTCACTCGTCAGCGCGCTCTGCACGCTCGCGTTGCTCGGAATGACGATCACCGGCAGCTTTTCACCGATCCCAGTCTTCATCGTGCTTTTGGTCTTCGGCATCGAGCGGGCGTTCATGACGCCGGCCGTGCAGTCGCTTGCGCCGAACCTCGTGCCGGAGAAGGATCTCTCCAATGCGATCGCATGGAATTCGTCCTCCTGGCAGCTGGCGGCCATCACCGGCCCCGTGCTCGGCGGTCTGCTTTATGGCGTCAGCGCTTCGACGGCCTATATGGTCGCTGTCATCTTTTCTGCACTCGGCGCGATCCTGCTCTACATGATCCCCAAGCCGCCGCAAAAGACGACGGGCGAGGCCAGGAGCTGGGACATGATCCTCGGCGGTTTCCGCTATATCCGGGAAGAGAAAGTCGTACTTGGCGCCATCTCGCTCGATCTCTTCGCCGTTTTGCTTGGCGGCGCTACCGCACTGATGCCGATCTTTGCGCGCGATATACTCACACTTGGGCCTTGGGGGCTCGGCCTGCTGCGCTCGGCGCCGGGTGTGGGCGCCATCATCATGGCGATCTTCCTTGCTGCCTATCCGCTGAAGCATAGGGCCGGCCTGTATATGTTCATCGGGGTTGCGATTTTCGGCCTCGGCACGATCGTGTTCGGCTTCTCGACCAATACTGAGGTTTCCATCGCAGCGCTCGCCATCATGGGCGCTGCGGATATGATCTCCGTTTATGTCCGCGAGAGCCTGATCGCGCTCTGGACGCCGGACCACCTGCGCGGCCGCGTCAACGCGGTCAATACGGTCTTTGTCGGCGCGTCCAACGAGCTCGGTGAGTTCCGGGCGGGCACCATGGCCTCGGTCTTCGGTGCGGTTCCGGCCGTCATTGTCGGCGGCGTCGGTACGCTCGCCGTAGCCGCCATCTGGGCAAACGGTTTTCCGAAGCTCAGGAAGATCGATACGCTCGACGCGCCTATACGAGAAGTGGTGTAGTGGCGGCTGCCGTCTTCCCTTCGAAGACGATATCCAGGAAGTCATCGAGCCACGCTTTAAGCGGCGCATCGAACAGCATGCGGCCTTCCAGATGTTCGCGTCCCTGCTGCGCGTTCGGCAGGATGAAGCGATGCGCGCCGTGCACGACCCAGCGATGCATCATCACCCGCGTCAGCTCCGCATGGAATTGCAGGCCCCAGGCATTGTCGTTGTAGCGGAAGGCCTGGTTGGGATAGGCGTCGCCGGACGCCAGCAACTCGGCGCCATGCGGCAGTTCGAATCCTTCCCGGTGGAAGTGATAGACCATTTTCGGCCAGCGCATCAGCCGCCGGCCCCTTTCGGTCGTATGCAGCGGATACCAGCCGATCTCTGTCGATCCGTCACAATTGGCCGCAACCTTGCTGCCGAGCTTTCGCGCCAGCATCTGCGCGCCAAGGCATATACCGAGATAGGGCCGGTTTTCCTTGAGCGGCACTTCCAGCCAGTCGATCTCCGCCTTGACGAATTCTTCTGGGTCATTGGCGCTCATCGGGCCGCCGAAAATCACCGCGCCGGCATGGTTTTCAAGGGTGCAAGGTAGGGGATCACCAAGGGCGGGGCGACGGATATCGAGATCATAACCTTTCCCGACGAGAAGCTGGCCGACACGACCGGGGCTGGAGCGCTCCTGATGAAGAATGATGAGAACAGGGCGCCTGTCGCGTCTCACGCTTCTGTCAGTCAGCGTCATCCTGCACCACCTGTGCGTTTGTCACCCGTGCTGCCGCCTCCTGCCGCTTCTGAATACGCTCACGAGAGGACACTCCCAGGAGATCGGCGATCCGCCAGATCACATGGTCTTCCATTTCGCTGCGCTCGCCATCGGCATAGACGATATCCCAGAGAATGCCGATCAACTCCAGACGCTGCTCGGTATTGAGATGTCTCTTTAGATCGGAGGTGAAGCGGAAATAATCAACTGCCGTGCTTTCGGCTTCCAGCCCCGCGGCCATCAAGGCGTCGAGCTGTTTGCCATCGAGCGCATATTGCTCCTTCAGGAGCTTGCGCAGCCGCTTCTTTTCGCTGTCCTTGATCTGGCCGTCGGCCTCCATGACCTGCATACAGAGTGCAGCAACTGCGATGCGCGGGTCATCGGGGGCAAAGCCTGCTTTGGGGCGGTCGGCGGTCAGATTCTGGAAGAATGCCTGAAAGCGTTCGAACATGCGGTTTTTGTTCCATTTCAGAAAAGGCGGAGCCGTGTCTTGGGTTCCGGTTCCATCTTGGGATCGCGGACACCAGGATCGTCCGGCAGGCGGCCAAAGAAGGGTTTTGGTTCAGAAGCGGCAGGAACCGGCCGGGGAGTGGACGGTTCGGCAGCTTTTGCCGGTGCGGGTGCCGGAGTTGCCGGGCGCACGGCTTCGGCAATCGTCGCTGCCCGTTCCAGCTCGATGATGCGGTGGTCGTTAACCACGCTTTCCGGCCGGGTTTCTCGCAGCGGCGGCAGGGTCTTCAGCGCTGTTTCGATCGAAGTGGTCGACCCTTCCTCGACGGGGCCTTCGAGCTGGCCGAAAGGCGCCTTCCACTCGAAAGCGTCGAGACGGCCAGTTACCGGCGAGACCGGCAGCCACTTGTCGGAAACGAAACCATCGGCAACCCAGGCCGGATCACGCGGCGCCTTCAGCGCCTGTGCCAGCCAATGGCGCACGCGTCCCTGATCGCCGGTCTCCGCTTCCTCGATATCTGCAAGCAACAGGAAGGCCGCCTCGCGGGGCTCGATACGGGCAGCAGCCTCCGCCTTGGCGCCGGCCTTGGAGAATTCCTGCGCATCGAGCGCTGCATGTGCGACGATGAGGAGAGATTCGACATTGTTCGGCCGCATGCCTTCCAGCCGCTCGGCGCGCTTCAGGCGATCAAGCGTTGAATCGCCGCTGCGGGCGCGGACATAAACGCGGCCGATCTCCGGGTGAGGTCCGGCCTTCCACGCCTGTTCGAGTATGGATGCTGCCTTGCGGATGCCGCCTTCGCGGAACAGCGCCTTTGCGGCAATCAGGGCGGCGGGTACAAAATCCACCGACAGCTTCAGCGCCTGCAAGGCATCGTCGCGGGCGCCGGCGGGATTGCTTTCCAGCTTGTCATCCGCACGGGCAGTCAGCAGCACGGCATGCAGGCGGTTTGCTTCGGCCTTTTCAACGACCTTGGCGGCCTTCTGCTGTTCCAGTAGGCGGATGGCGTCATCCCAGCGACCGGACTGGCTGCGATATTCGAGCGTCGCCTGCGCGGCCCAAGGCAGGTAAGGCGCGTTATCGGCGGCCTTTTCGGCGTACTGGCGGGCAGCTTCGTTGGCACCGAGGCGCTTGGCCTCCAGGTAAAGACCGCGCAGCCCGAGCTCCCGCGTCTCTGGGTCGTTGGCCATGGCTTCGAACTTGGAGCGTGCCTCGTCGTAGCGACCTTCGATGAGAGCGGCCTGTGCTTCGAGAAGATTGATCAGCGGTTCCTGATCGGCGCGGATGAGGCCGCGCGAGCGGGCAGCCATCTTGCGGGCGAGCAGGGCATTGCCTGCGCCGGCGGCGATCAGGCCGGTCGACAGGGCTTGATAGCCACGGTCACGCTTACGGGCGCGAAAAAAGCGTGTCACCGAATGTGGAGAGGTCCAGACGAGGCGGATGAACCACCAGGCGACCATGACAGCGGCGATCAGCGCGATGATGGCGCTTGCCGCGACGATCAGCTTGGTCTGGTAAATCTGGCCTTCCCAGATCAGCGACAGATCGCCGGGGCGATCGGCAAGCCAGGAGAAACCATAGGCGAGAACGAGGACGAGGAGCGCGAAGATAACCAGGCGGACCATACTCATCCTTCCTTGCCGGTGCCGGAAACGGCCTTGGAGAGGGCACCGCCGACGAGATCCTCGACGCGGATACGGGCTTCGAGCGACTGCTTGAATGCGGCGGAAGCCTGCTTGGCGACAGCAGGCAGGCTGTTCCATTCGGTGGCGGCACCGGGCAGATCGCCGTTCTTCACCTTGTCCTCCATGCGGGCGGCGATCGCTTCAACGCTTTCGCCTTCGACATTGCCGACGGGGCGAACCGACACGAGCGATTTGGCGCTCGACATCAGCCGGTCCGACCAGCTCTGATTGGGATCGGGCTGGTTGACGGATTCGACGATGGCAGCGGCGACATCCGGAACCTGTCGGATCAGCTCGGCACGTGAAGGCACGCCGGTTTCGGCAAAATTGCGGAGATCGGTTGCAGCGGGATCATCGGGTGCTACGCCGGCAAACGTATCGAGTTCGGCGATGAAGGGGCCACCGCGGTCGATCGCGGCCTTGAGAGCTGCGGCTGCAATGGCGCGGGCGACGGCGACATCCTCGCGCGGCTCGTTCAGTTTCTTTTCGGCTTCGGCGAGACGACTCGAAATATCGGCGCCATTGGAGGCCTGCTGCTCGGTGGTCTGGGCAAGGCTCGTCTTCAACTGATCGATTTCGGCGGTCAGGTCTGCAATCTTCTGGTTGAGTGCCTCGACATCGGCCGAACCGGTCGTCGTACCTGAGACAGGTGTCCGAGGCGCCGCTTCGAGAGCCGCAATGCGCTTTTCGAGAGCGCTGCTATCAGCGGCTGGTGGCGGATTGGCGGCAAGGTTTGCGATCGATTGCTTGAGTCCCTCGATCTCGCCGGAGAGGTCGGCCATTTCGGCAGAGTTCGGCGGCTGGTGGGACGAGCCTGGCAGATAACCGGCATATTGAATGGCTCCGGCGCCAAGCAGGGCAACAAGACCGCCGAAGATGCCAGCGGCAATCAGGCCGGAGGTCATTACGCTCTTCTGTGGCGGCGGCTGTACCGGCTCTGATGGCGGCAGCTCCTTCGAAAGGGACTCTTCCTGTGCGCCGGCGGCGCGTTCGCTCTCATGTTCCGACAACGGCTCACCGCCGGCTTCTGCAGCGGCTACGGCTTCGGTGACAGGCGCATGATCGGCTGCTTGCGTGGCTTCTTCTGCAGGCTTTTCAGGATCAGTCGCCGAGGCGAAGTCCTGCGCGTCCAGGTCGATCGTGACCGGCTCGTCGGAGCTCTTCGAGTGGCGTGGCGGATTTCCCGATACCATGAGGTCCTCATTATCCTGCAGTGCAACGAAACTAGACAGGGATGGCAATTAAGGGAAGAGGTTAGATCAAATTTGGGCGGCTCAAGCCTTCAAAGCAGCGACAAAAGGTTTTTTTCATCCGGCATCTGCGAAATCTCCAGGGCCGTTTTCAACGCCGGTGGAACTGCTTCCGCAACAGTGTTGCTGAGACAAATGAGACGGATTTTCGGCAGCTGCAATAAAAGAGATTCTGCTTGCGGTATGCGGAAGAAATTTCCGGCCGTTTGGCGGGAGTAAAAAAGAACTGCGTCAGGAGGATTGTTCGTCAGGAGAGCAGCGACAGTCTCCGGGTTGGGGGCAACAGGCTCCATCCGGTAGCATTCAATCACCCGGAAATGCCGCTCGAGCTCCTTCAGGCGCGTCTCGAAGGTCTCGGCGCGCGGACTGCCGGCGAGATAGAGAAGCCTGTCCACGTTGTTTGTCGCAATGAGTTCGGCCAGCTCGCGGCCGTTGCCCGATGACGCCGTCACAGATTGGAACCCTAGTCTGCGGGCCTCCTCGGCCGTCGTTTCGCCAACGGCGAAGAGACGGCGCGAAAGGTGAGGAGCCAGCGCCTCACCCAAAGACTGCAACATACGCACCGCTTCCGCGCTCGTTATGGCTATCGCCCCATTGGTTGTTTCCAGGGCGTGCCGAGCGGCGGTCATGTCATGGACGGGACGGGCGAGTGGCAGCAGCAGCGGCTCATGACCCAGCTCGCGCAAACGTTGAGCGGTGCGCTCGCCCGAATGCGCCGGACGGGTGACGAGCACGCGCATGCAGGCTATCTCCAGTCCTCGAAGAAGTTGCTGCCGGCCCTTGCGCGCACGTCCTGTCCGGCGCGGGTGCCGAGGGCTGCGGCATCGCGGCGGTGGCCGTCGATGGTTATCGCATGCTGCCGGCGGCCGTCGGGAGTGAGGATGAGGCCCGAGAAGCGGATCTGATCACCCTCGCAGACGGCGTAACCGCCGATCGGCGTGCGACAGGAGCCATCGAGGGCGGCAAGGAAGGCGCGCTCGCAGGAGACCGTGTCGAATGTCGGCGCATCGTTGATTGGCGCCAGCAGCTCGTCGATCCTTGTGTCGCCGATGCGACTTTCGATGCAGATCGCGCCCTGTGCGGGTGCCGGCGGGAAGCTGTCGGGGTCGAGGATATCGGTGATCACCTCGACCTTGCCGAGGCGCTTGAGGCCGGCAAGTGCCAGAAGCGTCGCATCGACCTGGCCTTCCTGCAGCTTGCGCAGGCGCGTGTCGACGAGGCCGCGGAAGGTGATGACATTGATATCGGGCCGCATGCGGCGGATGAGCGCCTGACGGCGAAGCGAGGAAGAGCCGACCGTCGCGCCATGCGGCAGGTCGATCAGCTTCGGCGCGGTGCGGCCGACGACGGCGTCGCGGATATCTTCGCGCGGAAGGTAAGTGGAGAGATAGAGACCTTCCGGCAGGACAGTCGGCATGTCCTTGCTCGAATGCACGGCGAGATCGAGATCGCCGGCAGCGAGCTGCTGCTCCAGCTCTTGTGTGAAAAGTCCTTTGCCGCCGATCTCGGCCAGCGAACGATCGGTAATGCGATCGCCCTTGGTCGTCAGCACGACGATCTCGAACATCTCCTGTGGCAGATTGTGGGCTGCCATCAGCCGGTCGCGGGCTTCATGTGCCTGCGCGAGCGCCAGCGGGCTGCCGCGTGTGCCGATCCGGAAAGGTTTTGTTTGCATCCGCTTTGATCCGTTGTTACCGGAGTTCTCGTAAACAGGTTTAAACCCTATCGCAATCAACGAACAGGTTTCATGGCTCCCTTTCTGCGCATCCTGGGCATCGAGACAAGCTGCGACGAGACCGCCGCTGCGGTCGTCGAGCGCGATGCCGAAGGCCGCTCTAATGTCCTGTCGGATGTCGTTCTTTCCCAGCTCGACGAGCATAGCGCCTATGGCGGCGTGGTGCCGGAGATCGCTGCCCGCGCCCATGTCGAGGCGCTGGACGAGCTGATTGACGAGGCCCTGAAGCGCGCCAATGTGTCGCTCTCGGATGTCGACGCCATTGCCGCGACATCGGGGCCTGGCCTCATCGGAGGGCTGCTTGTCGGGCTGATGACCGGCAAGGCAATCGCCAAGGCAGCCGGCAAGCCGCTTTACGCCGTCAACCATCTGGAGGGCCATGCGCTGACGGCGCGGCTGACGGACGGGCTTTCCTTTCCCTATCTCATGCTGCTGGTTTCCGGTGGCCACACGCAGCTCATCCTCGTGCGCGGCATCGGTGACTATGAGCGCTGGGGCACGACGATCGATGACGCGTTAGGAGAAGCCTTCGACAAGACGGCGAAACTGCTCGGTCTTCCCTATCCCGGCGGACCCGCGGTGGAGCAGATGGCGCAGGATGGCAATGCCGATCGTTTCAATTTTCCGCGGCCGCTGGTCGGCGAGGCGCGGCTCGATTTTTCCTTCTCGGGCCTGAAGACGGCTGTGCGCCAGGCAGCGACCGAGATTGCGCCGCTGACGGATCAGGATGTGGCCGATATCTGCGCTTCCTTCCAGAAGGCGATTTCCCGCACAATGAAAGATCGCATCGGCCGCGGCCTGAAGCGATTCAAGGCGGAATTTCCGGATCTTCCGGAAAAGCCGGCGCTGGTGGTGGCTGGTGGTGTCGCAGCGAACCAGGAGATCCGCAGCACGCTGCAGGCGCTTTGCGACAAGAATGGCTTCCGTTTTATCGCGCCGCCGCTCCACCTCTGCACCGACAACGCCGTGATGATTGCCTGGGCCGGACTTGAGCGCATGGCAAATGGCATTGCGCCTGACGATCTCGACGTGCAGCCGCGCTCGCGCTGGCCGCTCGATACCAACGCAGCGACCGTGCTCGGGTCTGGAAAGCGGGGAGCCAAGGCATGAGCGAGCGCATCGCCGTCGTCGGATCGGGAGCTTTCGGCACGGCGCTTGCAGCCGTCATCGCGCTGACAGGACGCAATTCGGCTGTGCTCGTCGGTCGCGATCCGTCGCTGATCGAAGACCTCAGGGCGGATCGGCTGCACGACGCCGTTCTGCCGGGCATTCCGCTGCCGGAAGCGCTGGAATTTTCCGCTGAAGCAGATGCGATCGGCAATGCAGGCATCGTGCTTTTCGCGATGCCCTCGCAGGCGCAGGCGGACGCTGCCCGGAACTATGGTCCTTATCTGGCTAAAGACGCCACCGTCGTCACCTGCGCGAAGGGTATCGAGCGGCAGACCGGCGCGCTTCTGACCGATATGCTGGAGCGGGAATTGCCCGATCACCCGGTCGGCGTGCTCTCCGGTCCGGGTTTTGCGGCCGATATAGCCAAAGGGCTGCCGACGGCCATGGCGATCGCTGCGGCCGACATGCAGGTCGCCGAACGGCTGGCGCAGGCGGTCTCGGGCCGCACCTTTCGGCTCTATGCTTCGGCAGATCCGATCGGCGTACAGCTCGGCGGTGCTCTGAAGAATGTGCTGGCGATTGCCTGCGGCATTGTCGAAGGCGCCGGTATTGGCGATTCGGCTCGAGCGGCGCTGATTGCCCGTGGTCTCGCCGAGATGTCACGCTTCATCGTCGCCAAGGGCGGGCACGCCGATACGGCGCGCGGTCTTTCCGGCCTCGGCGATCTGGTGCTGACGGCAACCAGCCATCAGTCACGCAATCTGCGTTTCGGGATCGCGCTCGGGCGCGGCGAAAAGGTCGATCCGTCCCGTGGCGAGCTGGTGGAAGGGGCGTTCGCCGCGGCTGTCGCCTCGCGGCTTGCCGGGGAGCTCGGCGTCGAGATGCCGATCACCGATGCGGTCTCTGCGATCATCGAAGGCAAGCTCGGCATATCCGAAGCCATCGAACAATTGATGACACGTCCGATTACGACCGAATAGGAGACAGACATGCTTTTCGCCCTTCTCTGCAAGGACAAGCCCGGCCATCTCAATGTGCGCATGGAAACGCGCCCGACCCATCTCGATTATCTCAACAAGCTGAATGCCGAAGGCAAGCTTGCCATGGCTGGCCCGTTCCTCGATGCGGAAGGCAAGCCGAATGGCAGCCTTGTGATCGTCCATGCCGAAACGGCTGATGATGCCAAGGCACTCGGCGCTGCCGATCCCTATGCACTGGCCGGCCTGTTCGAAAGCGTCGAGATTAAGCCCTTCAACTGGGTCTTCAACAAGCCGGAGGCTTAAGCAGGATGGCGCATTGGCTATACAAGTCCGAGCCTGCTGCCTGGTCTTGGGAACAGCAGAAGGCAGCCGGCGAGAAGGGCACCGAATGGACCGGTGTGCGCAACTACCTGGCGCGCAACAACATGCGGGCCATGCAGATTGGCGACAAGGGTTTCTTCTACCATTCCAATGACGGGCTGGAGATCGTCGGTATCGTAGAGGTCTGCGCGCTCTCGCATCCGGATTCGACGGCGAAGGGCGACGACCGCTGGGATTGTGTCGATATCCGCGCCGTCATGGATGTGCCGAAGCCGGTGACGCTGAAGGACATCAAGGTAAACGAGAAGCTGTCCAAGATGTCGCTGGTCACTTCGATGCGGCTTTCCGTGCAGCCGGTGACGGATGACGAATGGGCCGAGGTCTGCCGCATGGGCGGTTTTGACAACCCGCCGCGCTGAGCCGCTTTGAAAACCGACCCGGAAACCTTCATCCGCGCCAATACCAGCCTGCTTGCTCCGCCGCATGTGCCGGAGATCCGGCTCTATCTGGCGAGCGAAGCCCATGAGCTCTGGTTGAAGACGGAGGAGGAGCTGCAGGCGATCGGCCTGCCGCCGCCGTTCTGGGCCTTTGCCTGGGCGGGCGGGCAGGGGCTGGCGCGCTATGTTCTCGATCATCCCGAAACAGTCCGCGGCAAGCGTGTCCTCGATTTCGCGAGCGGTTCCGGACTGGTCGGCATCGCAGCGAGCAAGGCTGGAGCCGCTGAGGTTCTTGCTGCTGATATCGATCCGTGGTCGCAGACGGCGGTGCGGCTGAATGCGGCCGCTAATTCTGTTTCGCTTGAGTTCGACGGAGCTGATCTCATCGGGCGCGAGGTTGATGCGGATGTCGTGCTTGCGGGGGATGTCTTCTACGACAAAACTTTCGCCGCTGCGCTGATACCGTGGTTCGAGGCACTTGCGGCCATCGGCAAGGACGTGTTGGTCGGCGATCCCGGGCGCGCCTATTTGCCAAAAGACAGGGTGGAATTCTGCGCCGTTTATGAAGTGCCCGTGACCCGGGCGCTTGAAGATAGCGAGGTCAAGAAGACGACTGTCTGGCGGTTCAGGCCTTAGGGCCGGATGACACAGACGTTGGCCTCGTAGGAGCAGGGATCATCGGCGATGCCGACATCGATGACTTTGGCCTTGGGGGCAAGGTTGCGTTCCGGTGCAGCCAGGCGAAAGTACCCGTCGCCGCCGATATAGGTTCCGCCATCCGTTTGATAGGCGTAGGACGATCCGGCGTAGATGCCGTTGCTCCCGTAATTCTGATCATAGCTCTGGGGCTGGGACATAATGACGACGACGTTGCGGCCACCGTAGCGGCTTGTCCCCGGATAGTTGAACTGTTTGAGAAAAGGGGTGCGGGGGCGATAGCGGATGACGTTGTCGTGTGTGAAGTGAAGGCCACTATCCCAATGAGTGCGCCTGCCGAGGAAGACGCCGTCATTAAAGCCTTTATGGCGCGGAAAGCGATGATCGAAGTTGCGCTCTCCTGCTGCTGCGGGCAGCGCTGTCAGCACCGCAAGGAGAGCGAGGGTGGTCTTGGACTGACTGCGAAACATGGACCAAACTCCGAAACGCTAACAAATCGTTAACGCCAGATTGCGCCAAAAGGCTGATCTTGTCCACGCAGGCGTGCAGTCAGCTTAAAAATCGAGCGAAAGAGACGAGTTTCGCGGCCTTGAAAACTTCCCGGTAACGCGAATCGATTAAATTAAAAGCAGGCAGCAATTATGCTTGTCGTCAGGGGGTTCGGTGATTAAACGTCGACAATGATGCAACGCACACAGAATTTTGTCATTCGTGTGGTTGACTGAGAAAAGCCTCTGACGTCAGGGGCAAAGAGAAGACGCCGCGAGGTTCTGATGGCGAATGTGACAAACCGGCCCCTGTCGCCGCATCTGCAGGTTTATAAGCTAATCCCTACCATGGCCATGTCGATCGTTCACCGTATCACCGGTGGCGCGCTCTACTTCGGCACGTTGCTGGTTGCTTGGTGGCTGATCGCGGCGGCCAGCGGCCAAGCCTATTATGACTGGGCCAACTGGGTGCTTGGCAGCATTATCGGCAAGCTCGTCCTGCTCGGCTACACTTGGGCGCTGATCCACCACCTGCTCGGCGGCTTCCGCCACTTCATGTGGGACCTCGGCCACGGCTTCGAGAAGGAGTTCTCGACCAAGCTCGCTATCGCCAATATCATCGGATCACTCTGTCTGACCGTGCTGGTCTGGGTGATCGGCTTCATCATTCGCTTCTGAAGGTCGCACTCATGGATATGCGCACTCCTCTGGGCAAGGTTCGCGGCCTCGGCTCCGCCAAGGAAGGCACCGATCACTTCTGGCGCCAGCGCCTGACGGCCGTCGCCAACGTGCCCCTCATCATCTTCTTTGCAATCTTCATGATCGTCTATGCTGGCGCGCCTTATGCAGACGTGGTTCACGCGCTGTCGAACCCGTTCGTCGCGGTCGTCATGGGTCTGATGGTCGTTTCCGGCACCATTCACATGAAGCTCGGCATGCAGGTCATCATCGAAGACTATGTTCACGGCGAGATCGGCAAGCTGTTGCTCCTGATGCTGAATACCTTCTTCGCGGTGCTCATCGCCGGCCTCTGTCTCTTCGCCATTCTGAAAATCGCATTCGTAGGATAACCGTATCATGGCAACGTCTTCACCCGCTCAGAATGGGAAGGCCTACACCTATGTCGACCATTCCTATGACGTAATCGTCGTCGGCGCCGGCGGCGCCGGCCTGCGCGCCACGCTCGGCATGGCCGAACAGGGCTTCCGCACAGCCTGCATCACCAAGGTATTCCCGACCCGCTCGCACACGGTTGCCGCCCAGGGCGGCATTGCCGCTTCGCTGCAGAACATGACGCCCGATAGCTGGCAGTGGCACCTCTACGATACCGTCAAGGGCTCCGACTGGCTCGGCGACGTCGATGCCATGCAGTATCTGACCATGGAAGCGCCGAAGGCGGTCTATGAGCTCGAGCATTACGGCGTGCCCTTCTCGCGCAACGAGGAAGGCAAGATCTACCAGCGGCCGTTCGGCGGCCACATGCAGAATTTCGGAGAAGGCCCACCGGTGCAGCGCACATGCGCCGTTGCCGACCGTACCGGCCATGCCATCCTGCATACGCTCTACGGCCAGTCGCTGCGCAACAATGCTGAATTCTTCGTCGAGTATTTTGCGCTCGACCTCATCATGTCCGACGATGGCAGCCGTTGCACCGGCGTCGTGGCCTGGTGCCTCGACGACGGCACGATCCATCGCTTCGCGGCCAAGATGGTGGTGTTGGCGACCGGTGGTTACGGCCGCGCCTATTTCTCGGCAACCTCAGCCCATACCTGCACCGGCGACGGCGGCGGTATGATCGCGCGTGCCGGCCTGCCGCTGCAGGACATGGAATTCGTCCAGTTCCACCCGACCGGCATCTACGGCTCCGGCTGTCTGATTACGGAAGGCGCGCGCGGCGAAGGCGGTTATCTCGTCAATTCCGAAGGCGAGCGCTTCATGGAGCGTTATGCGCCGTCGGCCAAGGACCTCGCCTCGCGTGACGTCGTTTCGCGTTGCATGACGCTGGAAATCCGCGAGGGCCGCGGCGTCGGCAAGAACAAGGATCACATCTTCCTGCATCTCGACCATCTCGATCCGGCCGTGCTGCACGAGCGCCTGCCGGGTATTTCCGAGAGCGCCAAGATCTTTGCCGGCGTTGATGTAACGCGCGAACCGATCCCGGTCCTGCCGACCGTTCACTACAATATGGGCGGCATTCCGACGAACTACTGGGGTGAGGTGCTCAATGCCGACAGCTCCAATCCGGAACGCATCATCCCCGGTCTGATGGCCGTCGGTGAAGCAGGCTGCGCCTCGGTTCACGGCGCCAACCGCCTTGGCTCCAATTCGTTGATCGATCTCGTGGTCTTCGGCCGCGCGGCTGCAATCCGTGCTGGTGAGATCATTGATCGCGACGCACCGGTACCGGCGTTGAACATTGCTGCCTGCGACAAGATCATGGATCGTTTTGACGGCCTGCGTCACGCAAGTGGCGGCACGCCGACGGCCGTGTTGCGTGAAAAGATGCAGCGCGCCATGCAGGAAGATGCGGCCGTCTTCCGTACGCAGGAATCGCTGGAATCCGGCTGCCGTCGTCTTTCGGAAATCTGGGGCGAACTCAAGGACATCAAGGTCACCGATCGCTCGATGATCTGGAACTCCGATCTCGTCGAGACATTGGAACTGCAGAACCTGATGGCCAATGCCATCACGACGATCTACGGCGCCGAAGCCCGTAAGGAAAGCCGCGGCTCGCACGCCCGTGAAGACTACACGTCAGGTGCCTTCGCAGGCCGAGACGACGTCAACTGGCGCAAGCACACGCTGGCCTGGGTGAACGAGGCGGGCGACGTGAAGCTCGATTATCGGCCTGTCCACACCGACCTCATTGCAGACGGCATCGATCCGCACAAGATCGAGCCGAAGGCCCGCGTATACTGATCAGAGGAACCTGACATGGTTGAACTCGCTCTCCCCAAGAATTCCCAGATGCGCGAAGGCAAGGTGTGGCCGAAGCCGGCGGGTGCCAAGAACACCCGTGAGTTCCGCGTCTATCGCTGGAGCCCGGATGACGGCCAGAACCCGTCGATCGACACGTTCTATGTCGATGTCGACGATTGCGGGCCGATGGTTCTTGATGCGCTTCTCTACATCAAGAACAAGATCGATCCGACGCTGACGCTGCGCCGTTCCTGTCGTGAAGGCATTTGCGGTTCTTGCGCGATGAATATCGACGGCACGAATACGCTCGCCTGCACCAAGGGCATGGACGACATAAAGGGCACGGTGAAGATCTACCCGCTGCCGCATATGCCTGTCGTCAAGGATCTGGTTCCGGATCTCAGCAATTTCTACGCCCAGCATCGCTCCATCGAGCCCTGGCTGAAGACGGTTTCGCCGACGCCCGCCAAGGAATGGAAGCAGAGCCATGAAGATCGTCAGAAGCTCGACGGTCTCTATGAGTGCATCCTGTGTGCCTGCTGCTCGACCTCCTGTCCGAGCTACTGGTGGAACGGCGACCGCTATCTCGGACCGGCCGTGCTGCTGCAGGCCTATCGCTGGCTGATCGATAGCCGTGACGAAGCGACCGGCGAGCGCCTCGACAATCTCGAGGATCCGTTCCGCCTTTATCGTTGCCACACGATCATGAACTGCGCGCAGACCTGCCCGAAGGGTCTGAACCCGGCCAAGGCGATCGCCGAAATCAAGAAGATGATGGTCGAGCGTCGCGTGTGAGCGTCGACGCCTCCATCGAATTCAATTGAGCGTTATCTCGACTTCGCCGAACGGATCGAACTTAATCAAGAACGCGACGGCCGGGTACAACACCTTGCTGACATATTTTATCAGCAAGAAGTCCGGCGAGCGGTCGGTTGAATTGTGCCGGCTTCGCCATAGGTGTCACGAAGGCCGATTTGCATTGTGCTGACTTGATTAACCAAAGTGAAATACGGTAATTCGAACCTAGAATTGAAATATCTCTGCGGTTGAGACGGACATTCGGGAGCTTGATGATGCAGTTGCGATATGTGGTGACGGGTCTAACGGCCGCTCTGGCCTTGGCGGGATGCCAGCGCACCTCATATGACTATAGCAGTAACAGCGCACCTCCGCCGCTGACGGCGCAGCCGGTACCCTCCGTGCAGGGCGGCCAGCTTCCGCCTCCGACCGGACAATTTCCTGCCGCTCCGACCTCGACGGCGCCGACGGCGGGTGTTCAGCCGGGTGGCGCAGCGCCCGCGACCTCTCTTGATGTTACCAAGGAATCGATGGTCGGCAGCTGGCGCGTCAACGGCACCTGCGACATGTTCCTGACGCTCACCAATCTCGGCAGCGGCTCGCGGGGCGGTACGCGCGGCTGCGTCGGCGAGCTGACGGCGATGGGTTCCTGGGAAGTGTCCGGCAAACAGGTTCTGCTCAAGGACCGCAGCGGCAACCAGATCGGTTCCGTCTACAAGGTTGCCGACAACAGCTTCAATGGCCAGACCTCGACCGGGCAGCCGATCACCCTCAGCCGGTAAGACAGTCCGGCGGGGTTCCGCCGGTTACGCATAGGCGGACAAGCCCTCATGCAGCCAATGCCAGACTATTCGCTCAGCGTCACCGAGCAGCTCAAATCGCTGACCGCATCGGGGACGTTGCAGGTTGATTCTGCCCAGATGGATGTGGCCAAGTGCCTCGACCGGGTGCTTGCCGCTCTCAAGCGAAAGCGTCCTGCCTCCAAAAGCAGCGCGCTTGGCTGGCTGTTTGCATCCAAGAAGAAGACCGAGGCCGGTATTAGGGGCCTCTATATCCACGGCAGCGTCGGGCGCGGCAAGACGATGCTCATGGACATGTTCTTCCAAATGGCGCCCTGTCGGAAAAAGCGGCGCGCGCATTTCCATGAGTTCATGGCCGATGTGCACAATCGCATCGCCGCCCACCGGCAAAAGCTGAAGAACGGCGAGACGAAGCAGGCCGATCCGATGCCGCCGGTCGCCGCTGCCCTTTTCGAGGAAGCGGAACTTCTCTGCTTCGACGAATTCACGGTCACCGATATCGCCGATGCGATGATCCTGTCGCGGCTATTTTCCGAGCTTTTCGCGCGCGGCTGCGTGCTTGTGGCGACCTCGAATGTCGAGCCGGACAATCTCTATTGGGAGGGCCTCAATCGCGGGCTTTTCCTGCCTTTCGTCGGTCTCCTCAAAAGACATGTCGAGATCGTCTCGCTCGATTCGCCGACCGACTACCGGATGGAGAAGCTGAACAGTCAGCCGGTCTACCTCATCCCGATCGATGAGCGCACTGACATGGCGATGGATGCGTCCTGGACGCAGGCGCTGCACGGTCGCAAGGCGCAGCCGACGGAAATTGCCATGAAGGGGCGGGCAATCCATGTGCCGTTCGCCGTCGATCGCATGGCACGCTTTTCCTTCTCCGATCTCTGCGAAAAGCCGCTGGGTGCTGCCGATTTCCTGGCCATCGCCGAACGCTTCGATACGATCTTCCTCGATCACATTCCCTTGCTCGGTCCTGAAAAGCGGAACCAGATCAAGCGCTTCATCATTCTGATCGATACGCTCTACGATCATGGCACCCGCCTTTATGCTTCCGCCGCCGCCATGCCCGAGGAACTGCTCATCGAAAGATGCGGCACCGAAGGTTTTGAATTCGATCGTACGGCATCTCGTCTTTTTGAGATGAGAAGCGCCGAATATCTTGCGGCGCATCACGAACGGCGGGCTGCCGAGTAACACTTTGGTGACAATTGATCTTACGTTTACGTAAGAATTTTAATATCTAAACGATTGAAATTGCTGCACCAAAAATAATGGATTGCCATTTTTTGGCTTTGGGTCTATGCGATTGCGGCATTGGGCGATGCCCGCGCGTCGCCCGACGGATTTTGATCGCAAAGGAAAAGCGAAATGGCGCGTAACAAGATCGCACTCATCGGTTCTGGCATGATTGGTGGCACGCTGGCGCATCTCGCCGGCCTGAAGGAACTGGGCGATATCGTCCTCTTCGACATTGCCGACGGCATTCCCCAGGGCAAGGGCCTCGACATCGCACAGTCCTCACCGGTTGAAGGCTTCGATGCCAACCTGACCGGCGCCAGCGACTATTCCGCGATCGAAGGCGCTGACGTCTGCATCGTCACCGCCGGCGTTCCGCGCAAGCCGGGCATGAGCCGCGACGACCTTCTCGGCATCAACCTGAAGGTCATGGAGCAGGTCGGCGCCGGCATCAAGAAGTATGCCCCGAACGCTTTCGTCATCTGCATCACCAACCCGCTCGACGCCATGGTCTGGGCGCTGCAGAAGTTCTCCGGCCTGCCGGCCAACAAGGTTGTCGGCATGGCCGGCGTTCTCGACTCCTCGCGCTTCCGTCTTTTCCTCGCCAAGGAATTCAACGTTTCCGTTCAGGACGTCACGGCCTTCGTTCTCGGTGGCCACGGCGACACGATGGTGCCGCTCGCCCGTTATTCGACCGTCGGCGGCATCCCGCTGACCGACCTCGTCACCATGGGCTGGGTCACCAAGGAACGCCTCGAAGAAATCATTCAGCGTACCCGTGACGGCGGCGCCGAAATCGTCGGCCTCTTGAAGACCGGTTCGGCCTATTACGCTCCGGCTGCTTCCGCGATCGAAATGGCCGAATCCTACCTCAAGGACAAGAAGCGCGTTCTGCCTTGCGCTGCCCACCTCACGGGTCAGTACGGTGTCAAGGACATGTATGTCGGCGTTCCCACGGTCATCGGTGCCGGCGGCGTCGAGCGCATCATCGAGATCGACCTCAACAAGACCGAGAAGGAAGCCTTCGACAAGTCCGTCGGCGCCGTTGCCGGTCTCTGCGAAGCCTGCATCAACATCGCGCCCGCTCTCAAGTAATCGGTGCGCTGACGTTATCGAAATAGGGACAAACCCATGAACATTCATGAATATCAGGCCAAGGCTCTGCTGAAGACCTATGGCGCGCCGGTTGCGCAGGGTGTGGCTATCCTCAAGGTTGAAGAAGCCGAGGCTGCCGCCAAGTCGCTTCCTGGTCCGCTCTACGTGGTCAAGAGCCAGATCCATGCGGGCGGCCGCGGCAAGGGCAAGTTCAAGGAGCTCGGCCCGGATGCCAAGGGCGGTGTCCGTCTCGCCAAGTCGATCGACGAAGTCGTTGCGCATGCCAAGGAAATGCTTGGCAATACGCTGGTAACCGCGCAGACCGGCGAAGCCGGCAAGCAGGTCAATCGCCTCTACATCGAAGACGGTGCCGACATTGCTCGCGAGCTCTATTGCTCGCTCCTGGTCGACCGCTCGGTCGGCAAGGTAGCCTTTGTCGTTTCGACCGAAGGCGGCATGGATATCGAAGCAGTCGCCCACGACACGCCTGAGAAGATCCACACGATCGCCATCGATCCGGAAGCTGGTGTGACGGCTGCCGACGTTGCCGCAATCACCAAGGCACTTCAACTCGATGGTGCAGCCGCCGAAGACGCCAAGACGCTCTTCCCGGCGCTCTACAAGGCTTTCGGCGAGAAGGACATGGCCCTGCTCGAGGTCAACCCGCTGATCGTCATGAAGGATGGCCACCTGCGCGTCCTCGACGCAAAGATGTCTTTCGACGGCAACGCTCTTTTCCGTCACGATGACGTCAAGACGCTGCGCGACGAGACGGAAGAAGACGCCAAGGAAATCGAGGCCTCCAAGTGGGATCTCGCTTACGTAGCGCTCGACGGCAATATCGGCTGCATGGTCAACGGCGCCGGCCTTGCCATGGCGACGATGGACATCATCAAGCTCTACGGCAAGGAGCCGGCAAACTTCTGCGACGTCGGCGGCGGTGCTGGCAAGGAGAAGGTTGCTGCGGCCTTCAAGATCATCACGGCTGACCCCAAGGTCGAAGGCATTCTCGTCAACATCTTCGGCGGCATCATGAAATGCGATGTCATTGCCGAGGGCGTCATTGCCGCGGTCAAGGAAGTCGGTCTCAAGGTTCCGCTCGTCGTTCGCCTCGAAGGCACCAATGTCGAGCTCGGCAAGAAGATCCTGAACGAGTCGGGTCTGGCGATCACGGCGGCTGACGATCTCGACGATGCGGCCAAGAAGATCGTCGCTGCGATCAACGGTTGAGAACGGTCATGGCTTTCCAGTCCACGCCTAGTGCTGCTCATCTCCGCCTCGATGCCTTCTCCGGTGTCTGGGAAGGGGAAGAGCATGTCGCGGCTTCGGCGTGGACGAAGGAAGGCAAGGCCAGCGCTTCGCTTTCTGGCGAGGCGCTGTTCGGCGGATTTTTCCTCGAGCAGCGTTACTGTCAGATGCGCGGCGGCGAAGTTTCCTTCGAAGCCCGCAATGTTTTCGGTTTCGATAGTTCGGACCAGGCTTACAAGCTCTACCAGTTCGACAGCGTCGGTTTTGCTCCGCCCACCCCGGCTTCCGGCGCGTGGAATGGCGATGAACTCGTGCTGATCAAGACTTCTCCGCGTGGCAGGCAGCGCACCGCGTTCACATTTGAAAATGAAGACTGCTACCGGATGGGCGTCAGCTTTTCGCCTGCAGGCAGCGATACTTGGCAGGAGGTCGTCAGCGGCATCTATCGTCGCGCGTCCCTCACGTCTTCCAACCTCTCCTAGACAAAGGCCTCGCATGTCTATTCTCGTCAACAAAGACACCAAGATCCTTGTTCAGGGTCTGACCGGCAAAACCGGTACATTCCACACCGAACAGGCGCTTGCTTATTACGGCACGCAGATGGTCGGCGGTATTCACCCGAAGAAGGGCGGCGAAACCTGGACCGGTTCCAAGGGCGAAAGCCTGCCGATCTTCGCTACCGTTGCCGAAGGCAAGGAAAAGACCGGCGCCGACGCGACCGTTATCTATGTTCCGCCGGCAGGTGCTGCCGATGCAATCATCGAGGCGATCGACGCCGAGATCCCGTTCATCACCTGCATCACCGAAGGCATCCCGGTCATGGACATGGTTCGCGTCAAGGCTCGCCTCGACCGCTCCAAGTCGCGCCTGCTCGGACCGAACTGCCCGGGCATCCTGACGCCGGAAGAATGCAAGATCGGCATCATGCCGGGCTCGATCTTCCGCAAGGGTTCGGTTGGTATCGTTTCCCGCTCGGGCACGCTGACCTACGAAGCCGTCTTCCAGACCTCCAACGAAGGTCTCGGCCAGACGACGGCTGTCGGCATCGGGGGTGACCCGGTCAAGGGCACCGAATTCATCGACGTGCTCGAAATGTTCCTGGCCGACGAAGCCACGACCTCGATCATCATGATCGGCGAGATCGGCGGCTCGGCTGAAGAAGACGCAGCGCAGTTCCTCAAGGACGAAGCCAAGAAGGGCCGCAAGAAGCCGATGGCCGGCTTCATCGCTGGCCGTACCGCGCCGAAGGGCCGCACCATGGGCCATGCCGGTGCTGTGGTTTCCGGCGGCAAGGGTGACGCGGAATCGAAGATCGCGGCGATGGAATCGGCAGGCATCAAGGTGTCGCCATCTCCGGCTCGCCTCGGCAAGACGCTGGTTGAAGTCCTCAAGGGCTAAACCAACTTACATCTCCGGGCGGAGGAACGGCATCCGACCTTCGCCCGGCTCTCCATTTCAATCAGGATGCGCCGCGGACAGGCGGCAATCGGAATGCGGCAGCCGGCGATGAAGCCGGCAAATTCATCTAAGTCAGGAGGCGGACGGAAGCGTCCGCGTAACACCATGGCACGGCAAGAAGCCAACGAGCAATTTCAGATCACCTCGTTTCTGGATGGCGCCAATGCTGCCTATATCGAGCAGCTCTACGCCCGTTATGAAGACGATCCAAACTCGGTAGACGACCAGTGGCGGTCCTTCTTCAAGGCGCTGGAAGACGATCCTGCTGATGTGAAGAAGGCGGCGAAGGGCGCTTCCTGGCGCAAGAAGAACTGGCCGCTGCAGGCAAACGGCGATCTCGTCTCAGCGCTCGATGGCGACTGGGGCATCGTCGAAAAGGTCATCGAGACCAAAGTAAAGGCGAAGGCCGAAGCCGCCGGTCAGCCGGCAGGCGCCGCCGACGTGCTGCAGGCGACGCGCGATTCCGTCCGCGCTATCATGATGATCCGTGCCTATCGCATGCGCGGCCACCTGCACGCCAAGCTCGATCCGCTCGGCATTGCTGCCGCGGTCGAAGATTATCACGAGCTTTCGCCCGAAAATTACGGCTTCACGGCTGCCGACTACGATCGCAAGATCTTCATCGATAATGTGCTCGGGCTCGAATATGCGACCCTTCGCGAGATGATCGAGATCCTCGAGCGCACCTATTGCTCGACCCTCGGCGTCGAATTCATGCATATCTCCAATCCGGAAGAAAAGGCATGGATCCAGGAACGCATCGAAGGTCCGGATAAGGGCGTTGCCTTCTCGGCCGAAGGCAAGAAGGCGATCCTCGCCAAGCTTGTCGAAGCCGAAGGTTATGAGCAGTTCCTGGACGTCAAGTTCAAGGGCACCAAGCGCTTCGGCCTTGACGGCGGTGAATCGCTGATCCCGGCGCTCGAACAGATCCTGAAGCGTGGCGGTCACCTCGGCCTCAAGGAAGCCGTTTTCGGCATGGCGCACCGCGGCCGCCTGAACGTGCTTTCCCAGGTCATGGGCAAGCCGCACCGCGCTATTTTCCACGAGTTCAAGGGCGGCTCCTACGCGCCTGACGAAGTCGAAGGTTCGGGCGACGTGAAGTACCATCTGGGTGCTTCCTCCGACCGCGAATTCGACGGCACCAAGGTGCACGTCTCGCTGACGGCAAACCCGTCGCATCTCGAAATCGTCGACCCCGTCGTCATGGGCAAGGCGCGCGCCAAGCAGGACATGAGCGCCACTGTCTGGGACGGCGACATCATTCCGCTGTCCGAACGCGCCAAGGTTCTGCCGCTGCTGATCCACGGCGACGCGGCCTTTGCCGGTCAGGGCGTCATTGCCGAAATCCTCGGTCTTTCCGGTCTGCGTGGCCACCGCGTTGCCGGCACGATGCACGTCATCATCAACAACCAGATCGGCTTCACCACGAACCCGGCCTTCTCGCGCTCGTCGCCCTATCCGTCCGACGTTGCCAAGATGATCGAAGCACCGATCCTGCACGTCAATGGCGACGATCCGGAAGCTGTGGTCTATGCGGCCAAGGTTGCGACCGAATTCCGCATGAAGTTCCACAAGCCTGTCGTGCTCGACATGTTCTGCTATCGCCGCTACGGCCACAATGAAGGCGATGAGCCATCCTTCACGCAGCCGAAGATGTACAAGGTCATCCGTGGCCACAAGACGGTACTGCAGCTCTATGCGGACCGCCTCGTCCGCGAAGGCCTGCTGACCGACGGCGAAGTCGAAAAGATGAAGGCCGACTGGCGCGCCCATCTCGAGCAGGAGTTCGAAGCCGGCCAGCACTACAAGCCGAACAAGGCCGACTGGCTGGACGGCGAATGGTCCGGCCTGCGCACGGCTGACAATGCAGACGAACAGCGCCGCGGCAAGACCGCTGTGCCGATGAAGACGCTCAAGGATATCGGCCGCAAGCTGTCGGAGATTCCGGCGGGCTTCAACGCGCATCGCACGATCCAGCGTTTCATGGAAAACCGCGCCAACATGGTCCAGAGCGGCGAAGGCCTCGACTGGGCGATGGCGGAAGCGCTTGCTTTCGGTGCGCTTGTCGTCGAGGGCCACAAGATCCGTCTGTCCGGTCAGGATTGCGAACGCGGCACCTTCTCGCAGCGTCATTCGGTTCTCTATGATCAGGAAACCGAAGAGCGCTACATCCCGCTCGCAAACCTGTCGCCGACGCAAGCTCGATACGAAGTCATCAACTCGATGCTTTCGGAAGAAGCCGTTCTCGGCTTCGAATACGGCTATTCGCTGGCTCGCCCGAATGCGCTGACGCTCTGGGAAGCCCAATTCGGCGACTTCGCAAACGGTGCGCAGGTCGTTTTCGACCAGTTCATCTCGTCTGGCGAACGCAAGTGGCTGCGCATGTCTGGCCTCGTCTGCCTGCTGCCGCACGGCTATGAAGGCCAGGGTCCGGAACACTCGTCCGCCCGTCTGGAGCGTTATCTCCAGCTCTGCGCTGAGGATAACATGCAGGTCGCCAACGTTACGACGCCGGCGAACTACTTCCACATCCTGCGCCGCCAGCTGAAGCGCGATTTCCGCAAGCCGCTGATCCTGATGACGCCGAAGTCGCTGCTGCGCCACAAGCGTGCTGTCTCGACGCTTGCCGAAATGGCCGGCGAATCCTCCTTCCATCGTCTCCTGTGGGACGATGCCGAGGTCATCAAGGACGGTCCGATCAAGCTGCAGAAGGATGCCAAGATCCGTCGCGTCGTCATCTGCACCGGCAAGGTCTATTACGACCTGCTGGAAGAGCGCGAAAAGCGCGGCATCGACGACATCTATCTGCTGCGTATCGAACAGCTCTATCCGTTCCCGGCCAAGGCGCTCATCAACGAGCTGTCCCGCTTCCGGAACGCCGAGATGGTCTGGTGCCAGGAAGAGCCGAAAAACATGGGCGCCTGGTCGTTCATCGACCCGTATCTGGAATGGGT
Source organism: Rhizobium viscosum (assembly GCF_014873945.1). Lineage (NCBI taxonomy): Bacteria > Pseudomonadati > Pseudomonadota > Alphaproteobacteria > Hyphomicrobiales > Rhizobiaceae > Rhizobium > Rhizobium viscosum. The sequence continues at coordinate 2,186,738 of NZ_JADBEC010000001.1, forward strand.
GCTTGCCCATATCGACGCGAAGTATCAGCGCGTTCGCTACACGGGTCGCCCGGCCGCCGCTTCGCCGGCAACGGGCCTGATGTCCAAGCATCTGTCGCAGCTCGCCGCGTTCCTCGAGGATGCGCTGGGCGGCTAACGAAAGGGGAGCGCGATGGCATATTTCTTCATGAGACTTGTGCCGCCGCGCCCCACGTTCCCGCATGACGGGACCGGGGAGGAAATGGCGGCGATGAAGCGCCATGCCGAATACTGGCACCAGAAGGCCCTGGCGGGATCGGCGATTGCCGTCGGTCCCGTTTTAGAGGCTGGAGGGTCTTTCGGCATCGCCATTGTCGAGGTCACGGATCAGGCGGCAGCCAAAGCGCTTGCCGATGCGGACCCGATCATCACTTCCGGTTTCGGTTTCCGTTTCGATGTCTCGCCGATGCCCTCAATCATTCTCCGGCCGCAGGCCGGGACCGCCATCTAACACGATAACAAGCACAATCAGGATTTGAACAATGGCCACAGAAATCCGCGTTCCAACACTCGGTGAATCCGTCAGCGAGGCAACCGTCGGCACCTGGTTCAAGAAGGTCGGCGACGCCGTGAAGGCCGACGAGCCCATTCTCGAGCTTGAAACCGACAAGGTGACCATCGAAGTTCCGGCGCCGACATCCGGCACGCTTTCGGAAATCGTCGCCCAGGCTGGCGAGACGGTTGGTCTCGGTGCGCTCCTCGGCCAGATCGCCGAAGGTGCTGCTGCCGCAGCTGCTCCAGTTGCCGCAGCTCCGGCTGCAGCACCGGCTCCGACGCCAGCTGCTCCGGTTGCTGCCGCTGCCGCTCCAGCCGCCTCCGTATCCTCCATGCCGCCGGCTCCGGCTGCCGCAAAGATGCTCGCAGAAAACAATCTCTCCGCCGATCAGGTCGATGGTAGCGGCAAGCGCGGCCAGGTGCTGAAGGGTGACGTCATCGCCGCTGTCGCCAAGGCTGCAGCAGCTCCAGCCGCTGCACCGGCAGCGCCTGCTGCACCGCGTGGTCCTTCGACGGTAGAAGATGCCGGCCGCGAAGAGCGCGTGAAGATGACGCGCCTGCGCCAGACGATCGCCAAGCGTCTCAAGGATGCACAGAACACGGCTGCCATGCTCACCACCTACAACGAGGTGGACATGAAGGCCGTCATGGACCTGCGCAACAAGTACAAGGATGTCTTCGAGAAGAAGCATGGCGTGAAGCTCGGCTTCATGGGCTTCTTCACCAAGGCGGTCACGCATGCCCTCAAGGAACTGCCGGCCGTCAACGCCGAGATCGACGGTACCGACATCATCTACAAGAACTACTGCCATGTCGGCATGGCCGTCGGCACTGACAAGGGTCTGGTCGTCCCCGTCATCCGCGATGCCGACCAGATGTCGATCGCCGAAATCGAGAAGGAACTCGGCCGTCTCGCCAAGGCGGCCCGTGACGGCTCGCTCTCCATGGCAGAGATGCAAGGCGGCACCTTCACCATCACCAATGGTGGTGTCTACGGCTCGCTGATGTCTTCGCCGATCCTCAATGCGCCGCAGTCCGGCATTCTCGGCATGCACAAGATCCAGGAGCGTCCGGTCGCCATCGGCGGCCAGGTTGTCATCCGCCCGATGATGTATCTGGCGCTCTCCTACGATCACCGCATCGTCGACGGCAAGGAAGCCGTGACCTTCCTCGTGCGCGTCAAGGAAAGCCTGGAAGATCCGGAACGTCTGGTTCTGGACCTCTAAGCGGAGCGGTCTGCCATGCGAGACCGGATCATGCGAGCGGCGGGCGCAGTTTTCTGCGCCACGGTTGCCTTCATTCCGGTCTCGGCTCTCGCTTTCGACGTGAACAAGGCGAGCAGCAATTTCGACCTTGTGTCGCTCAGCGATGCGGAGCTTTCCGCACGCTCCATCAAGACGGTCGATATGGGCAATGTCGAGCTCACCTCGGGTCATATCGTTGCCGCCGATCCGCTGGCGCAGCCGGACCGGCCGGCCTTCGCAAAAGCGGTTCCTGCCGGCGACTATCCGGTGCGGCTCTATGAGGCTTTCGGTCATGTTGCCGCTGCCAGCATGCGTTTCGGCGAGGGCAAGCCGGATCACTGGGAGCTTGCGACCGTTCCGGGTCAGGATATCGTGACGCTCAAGGATGACGAGATCTTCGGTTGTCCGGTCGATGCCGGCCTCGGCAGCTACATGGATGCCGATACGCTCAATCTGATTGGGGAGCGCGAGCAGCAGGTGCAGGCGCAGAAGCCCGATTCCGACGTGAATTACTATGACGACGTGCTCGCTCGGGAGCTTGATGCCAACAAGGGTGTCTATGCCCTGCACCGGCCAATGGCCGGCAAGAAGGGTAATGTCGCGATCTTCTGGAGCGGCTCGGGCGACGGCTTCTATCCAGTGTTCTGGGGCATGGACAAGGACGAGCATCCACTGGTGCTGCTGACGGATTTCCAGGTCATCGAAAACGCCGACGGGCGCAGAAAGCCGAACTTGCAATGAGTGGGGAGCATAAGGCGACGAAGCGGAAAGGGCTGGCAGCGATCGTCATCGCCGCACTATCCTGTGCGCCGGTTTCCGCCATCGCTGCCGAGTGCAAGCAGGCCAGCGCGATCTATGGAGATCGTGACGGTGCCTATGAACTGCGCTTCTCGCCGACTACCTCCGAGGCCATGACCTCGACCCATCAATTCAAGCTCAGCGCGTTGAAGAGCCCTGTCGTCATGAATGGCTATGTGATGTCCTCCGACGATCCGGAGCGGACCATGGGCATGGTGATGTTCAACTGCCCGGATGGCGATGTCACCGGCGCCGATCTCGATGCCTGCATGGTCTGGCAGGGCTTCGTTTATCGCGCAAGCGCCAGTGGCGGGCTCGATAATTTGCGGTCCGGTGACAGCCCGGCGGCGGAAAAGATCGTCTTTCCCGGCCTCGGCCCGGCAATCCGCCAGTCTTCGGCTTGGGGTGACGGCAAGGCAAAGGTCGCGCCGTGGGATGTCCTCAATTTCAAAGGATGCGCACAATGACTGATGGTCCCGTTCTGCTCGTGACCGGCGGCAGCCGCGGCATTGGTGCTGCCGCTTGCTTGGTTGCCGCCCGCCATGGCTGGCGCGTTGCGGTGAACTACGCCTTGAACGAGGCTGCGGCAAATGCCGTCGTTTCCGAGATCAAGAAGGCTGGCGGCGATGCGATCGCCATCAAGGGCGATGTCGGCAATAGCGCCGATATCGTCTCGATGTTCGAGGCGGTCGACAAGCATTTTGGGCGGTTGGACGGGCTGGTGAACAATGCCGGTATTGTCGATAACACCGCGCGCGTTGATGAAATGTCGGCCGATCGTCTCGAACGGATGATGCGGATCAACGTGACTGGTTCCATCCTTTGCGCCGGCGAGGCGGTGCGGCGCATGTCCTCCAGGCATGGCGGGCATGGCGGCGTGATCGTCAATATCTCTTCCATGGCGGCTGTCATCGGCGGATCGACACAGTATGTCGACTATGCCGCCTCCAAGGCAGCCATCGATACCTTCACGATCGGGCTTTCCAGGGAAGTCGCGGCCGAAGGCATTAGAGTGAATGCGATCCGCCCCGGCATCATCGAGACGGATATCCATGCTTCCGGCGGGCAGCCCGACAGACCAAAAGAAATGGCTTCATCGATCCCGATGAAGCGAGCCGGACAGGCGGAGGAGGTGGCCGATGCAATCGTTTACCTGCTCTCACCTTCGGCATCCTACATAACAGGCGCGATCCTCAATGTGAGCGGCGGGCGCTAGTCAATAACGCAAAGGGAAAAAGCAATGTCCTATGATGTGATTGTTATCGGAACCGGCCCCGGCGGCTATGTCGCGGCAATCAAGGCTGCCCAGCTCGGCCTCAAGGTCGCTGTCGTCGAGAAGCGCGCCACCTATGGCGGCACCTGCCTGAATGTCGGCTGCATCCCCTCCAAGGCGCTGCTGCACGCTTCCGAAATGTTCCATGCAACGCATCACATGGATGAACTCGGCATCGAGGTCGCTGCTCCGAAGCTCAATCTCGAAAAGATGCTGGCGCACAAGGATGCGACGGTAAAGTCGAACGTCGACGGCGTTGCCTTCCTGTTCAAGAAGAACAAGATCGATGCCTTCCACGGCACCGGCAAGATCGTCTCCGCCGGCAAGGTCTCGGTGACCGCCGAAGACGGCACGGTTCAGGAAATCGAAGGCAAGAACATCGTCATCGCCACGGGCTCCGACGTTGCCGGCATTCCCGGCGTCAAGGTCGATCTCGATGAGAAGGTGATCGTCTCGTCCACCGGCGCCATTGCTCTGGAGAAAGTGCCGGAAACGATGATCGTCGTCGGCGGCGGTGTCATCGGTCTCGAGCTTGGTTCGGTCTGGTCGCGCCTCGGTGCCAAGGTCACCGTCATCGAATTTCTCGACAAGATCCTCGGCGCGATGGATGCCGATGTCTCCAAGCAGTTCCAGCGTATGCTCGGCAAGCAGGGTATCGATATCAAGCTGAGCTCCAAGGTGACCGGCGTCGAGAAGGGCGACAAGGGCGCAAAGGTGACGTTTGAGCCGGTGGCGGGTGGTGCTGCGCAGACGCTTGAAGCCGATGTTGTCCTGATTTCCACGGGCCGCGTTCCCTACACGGCAGGCCTTGGTCTCGAAGAAGCGGGCGTCAAGCTCGACAATCGCGGCCGTGTCGAAATTGACGGTCACTTCAAGACCAATGTCGAGGGCATCTATGCGATCGGCGACGTCGTGCAGGGCCCGATGCTGGCGCACAAGGCCGAAGACGAGGGTGTCGCGCTTGCCGAAATCCTCGCCGGCCAGCACGGCCATGTGAACTATGACGTCATCCCGAGCGTCGTCTACACGCAGCCGGAGGTCGCCTCCGTCGGCAAGACCGAGGAAGAGCTGAAGGCTGCCGGTGTCGCTTACAAGGTCGGCAAGTTCCCGTTCACGGCAAACGGCCGCGCCCGCGCGATGCTGGCGACCGAAGGTTTCGTGAAGATCCTGTCCGACAAGGAAACCGACCGCGTGCTCGGCGGCCATATTGTCGGCTTCGGCGCCGGCGAGATGATCCACGAGATTACCGTGCTGATGGAATTCGGTGGTTCGGCAGAGGATCTCGGCCGCACCTGCCATGCGCATCCGACCATGTCGGAAGCCGTGAAGGAAGCAGCGCTCGCCGCCTTCTTCAAGCCGATCCATATGTAAGATTAAATATCAGCAATCATTCATAATGCCGCTTGCCTTCGGGCAGGCGGCATTTTTATTTAACAGGCAAGCTTCGCTAACTATTTGACGAAAGCCAAGAAAATGAATGATCGCGTCGTTGTCGGCTACAGCCTCTCCCAGCGTTTCCTTCACTGGGCGACCGTGCTCCTGGTCCTTTTCAATCTTCTTTTGCCTGATGGCATGAATGCTTGGTACCGGCTTGTCCGCCATGGCGGCACGCCATCGCCGGAACAGATCGCTTCGGCCAATATCCACGCCTATGTCGGTATCGCAATCCTGCTTATGACGATCCTGAGGCTCGGCCTGCGCTTCTTACAGGGCGTGCCGCCCGAAGCCTCAGACGAACCGGCAATCTTTCGGCTCGCCTCGCGACTCGCGCATGCGAGCCTCTATTTGCTGCTGCTCACCCTACCGGCTTCAGGCATTGCGGTCTATTATTTTGGTGCGCAAGCATTGGGCTCGCTGCATGCCGACGTCCTGAAGCTCATCCTCTGGATCGTCATTGTCGCGCATGTCTTTGGTGCGTTGGTCCACCAGTTCTATTGGAAGACCGATGTGTTGCGGCGGATGACTGTCGGTTAAGCGATAAGGCGGTCAGTTGACCGCCGTGACCGTGAAGCCCTGCTGACGCAGCAGTTCGATGACGCCTTCTTTGCCCGGCAGGTGCAGGGCTCCGACGGCCATGAAGACGTTGCCGCTGGCGAGGATGGGGGCGGCGCGTTCGGCCATCACCTTGTTGCGGTCGAGGATGATGCGCTGTTCGAAGGCGGCGTAATCGCCGTCCTCGTCGCTGCCTTCCGGCGATACGGTCTTCAGCATCGGCATGGTCATGCCGATATCGCCGGAGAGATAGATGTCGGTCATGGTCTCGACCACGTCGTTCATCCTGGCTCCGAGTTCGAGGGTTTCGATCAGCGACTTCAGATGAAATTCGATCGGCAACTCGGCCATGGCCTGCAATTGTTCGGCAAGCGTTTCCAGCCCCTTGACCTGCTTGCCTTCGGCGGCCGCATCGGCAGCGATCTTCTGGTCGAGGAACTGTACGCCCCTGGCCTTGCGGGCGATCTCGCAGGCGGGAAGTGCAACGGCGCTCGCGATCATCCAGGGGCGCATGCGCGAAACGGCCGAGAGCAGGATGCCGCGCTGCTTCAGTCCGGCTTCGAGGCGGGTATAGTCCTCAGGTGAAAGAAGCTTTTCGATGGTCGTGCCGTCCGTGAACATCATCAGGTCCGGTCGCATCAGAAGCGATGCAGTGGCCTTTTTCTCATCGAGGATTTCGTCGGACTCGATGACGATAGTATCGGCGCCGTCATGGGCTTCCTGCGTGCGGGGCGGCAGGTTCAGGACACGCGGATCGGTGACATGCATGGTGCCGAGCAGCCAGGAGGCTTTGAGGCCTGGTTTTTCGATCTTCCAGAAAATGCCTTTGCCGTTTGGCGTGGCATCCGCTTCCTTCACGGCCTCGGCGTAGCGGGCAGGGTCCTTCTGCTGCAGTTCGGTCAGCAGATTCGCTCCGGTGCAGCTGTCTTCCGCGGCATCGGCTGGCGTGACGGAAAAGACGACAGCGAGCAGTGCGGCGGCAAGCAGCATATGAAAGGCGGCGATCAGCCAGAGCAGGATATTGCCCGGCTGCGCGATATGGAAAGTGCGGTGGCCGATGGAGATCGTCATGATGGTAATCCGGTCACATGTGCTTCAAGCCTCATGCTCTACGCCGGGCTTGCGCATATTCCTTTAAGAGAGAGCGTTAACGAAGGCTTACGCGCGCGGATGCGCCCTATCATACACCTCCAGAAGCCTCGATGCATCGACGCCGGTATAGACCTGCGTGGTGGAAAGGCTGGCATGCCCGAGCAACTCCTGAATGGTGCGCAGGTCGCCGCCGCCGGCCAGCAGATGCGTGGCGAAGGAGTGGCGCAGCGCATGCGGAGTTGCGGTTTCCGGTAGGCCGAACGCACTGCGCAGCTTCTGCATGGCGCGCTGGATGATGGCAGGCTGCAGTTTACCGCCGCGGGCGCCGCGAAAGAGCGGCTCGCCTTCGTCAAGATGAAAGGGGCAGAGCGCTCGGTATTTCTCGACGGCTTCGAAAACGATGGTCAACAACGGCACGAGGCGCGTCTTGTTACCTTTACCGGTGATGCGCAGCGTGGTGGTGCTGGTCCTGATATCAGCAGGTGTCAGTTCGAGTGCTTCGGAAATGCGCAGGCCGCAACCATAAAGCAGCGTCATGACGGCGGCATCGCGCGCGGCAATCCAGGGTTCGTCGTGGAGCTGGGCTTCGTTGCTGACAACGGTGATGGCCTGTCTGTCCGACAAAGGCTTCGGAAGAGATTTCGGTTGCTTCGGGGATCGCACGGCGCCGGCACCCGCGGCATTCACGAGGCCCTTCTTTTCAAGGTGACGCAGAAAGGAGCGAATGCCGGCGAGATTGCGAGCAACTGAGCGGGCGCCGGAGCCCTCCTTGCGCCGGGCAGCCAGAAAGGCGCGGAAGTCTGCCGGGCGCAGTGCCTCGATATCGCGCAGCGTCGTAGGGCCGCCGAGATGACCGGTCATGAAAGTCAGGAACTGGCGCGTGTCGCGCTCATAGGCATCAAGCGTATGTTCGGAAAGGCGGCGCTCCCGGGCGAGATTTTCGAGCCAGGCGCTGCATTCCTTCATCAGGTGCGGATCGGCGATGATCAGGAGTTCATTCACGATTTTGGCTCTTGAATTTGCTTTCGGTGACGCCAATTCTGAAACAGTGGCGTTATGGAATTGCTAATGCGTGCCAAGCCCTTGTCATGTATCGATCATAATTCATTGAGATAGCTTATAGCTTCCGTAAAACAGGAATTTTCATGGCACGGCGCGATTCCATGACGGCCTTTGGACAGCTCGCGGAAGCGATTGCCCTGGTTTCACACGGAAGACCCGGCCATATCGTCGATATCCTGATTGCCGAGCGCGGACAGAAGATCGTCCGCCATCCTCTGTGGCCGCTCATGCGGCCGTTTCTCTATACGCTGCTGCGCTACAACAAGGCACTCGAATTCGCCAATGACGTCGCCAACATGCCGGGCTTTCAGTCGTTCGAATATATGAGCAACCTGCTGAAGCTCGACATCAACGTCACTAATGCCGAGCGCATTCCGGCATCGGGCGGCTTCATTCTCGTCAGCAATCATCCGACCGGCATTGCTGACGGAGTTGCTGTCTTCGACCTTTTGAAGACGCGCCGCCCGGACATGATGTTCTTTGCCAATCGCGATGCGGTGCGCGTCAATCCACGCTTTTCGGAAATCATCATTCCGGTCGAATGGCGCGAGGAATTCAAGAGCAAGCTCAAGACGCGCGAGACGTTGCAACTGACCAATCATGCGGTGAAGGAAGGCAAGGCGACTGTGCTTTTCCCGTCCGGCCGCATCGCCTATTGGGCGAACGGCCGGTTGAACGAGCGGCCCTGGAAGACATCGGCGGTTGGCCTTGCCCGCAAATACGGCCTGCCGATCCTTCCCGTTCATATGACGGCGCGCAATTCCGGCCTGTTTTACTGGTTTGCCAAGTGGTCGACAGAGCTGCGCGACATGACGGTCTTCCACGAACTCCTGAACAAGCGCGGCGATCGTTTCGATTTCATGGTCGGCGACCTCATCCCCGTCGAGCATCTGGATGGCGACATCAACGACGTGACCAAGGCCCTGGAGCAGCATACCGTTGCCGCGCTTGCCACTGACGGCGATGCGCGGTTCGTGCCGGTCTCCGGTGAGCCGGCGCTGGAACCACTTGCTGCCCATTCTTTTTAGCGCTGCTTTGCGCTAAAGCGGAGACATGCGTCTTCGCTCCATGTTTGCCAAGAATTACCGGTCACTGCGCTCAATCCGTATGGATCTGGCGGATACGACGCTGTTTCTTGGCGAGAACGGTGCCGGCAAGTCCAATCTTTATCGGGCGCTGCAGCTCGTGCAGGCGGCGGTTCGCGGGCGGCTGGCATATGAATTGGCCGCGGAGGGCGGGATGTTCTCAGCCCTCTGGTCCGGATCGCGCCGCGCGTCCGACGGACCTGTCCGAATCCGTCTGGAGGTCGAGATCGTCGATGAGGAGCGCGCCGTCACATTCCGATATCATGTCGAAGCAGGGCTGCGTTCGCCGGCGGCGGCCGGATTCGCGCTGGAGCCGCAGATCAAGACTGAAGAACTGTCCGTCGAAACCGGCCGTCGCGCAGTGACGATGATGAAACGTGCCGGTGCTGGCATCTCCGTTCGCGATGCTGCAGGACGGATGCAGGATTATCCGGACGAAGCGCTGACATCGGAAACCGCGATCGCGCTTCTTGGGGATGCCGGCCATTTTCCTGAGATTGCCGCCTTCCGCCGCGTTGTCAACAACTGGCGCTTCTTCCACGGTTTTCGTACCGACAGGGCGTCTCCGCTTCGCCACCCCTGTCTACCGGTCACGAGCCCGATTCTGGATGAGGACGGGTCCAATCTCGCCGCCGTCTTTGCAACGCTTGCACATACTCGCCAGGACACGGTCGAGCTCGATCGCATCCTGGCATCGGCGCTCGGCGGGGCGAGGCTTGTCGTGCCGGAACCGGGCGAGACGGCCGAGTTCGGGTTGATGCTTCCGGATTTCCCGAACCGTGTCTTCCATCCGCGTGAACTGTCTGATGGGCAGATTCGCTTCCTCGGTCTTGCTGCCGCATTGCTCTCCTACAGGCTGCCGGCGCTCATTGCCCTGAACGAGCCGGAGGCGAGCCTGCATCCCGATATGCTGGTGCCGCTCGCTGACATGATCGCAGAAGCGTCAAAGAGCAGCCAGATCTGGATCGTTACCCATTCGGTACAACTGGCCGAGGCGGTGCGCCAACGCTGTGGTGTTCGTCCGCGAAAGGTTATCCGCGAGAATGGCGCCACGTGGATCGAAGGCATGCGGCTGACGGGAACCATCACCGGTGAAGACGATGATGACGATTAACCCTCATTGTCGGCGGGTTCCAATTTACGGCCGTTGCGGGCATGGTCTGCCGCGATGAGCACAGATTCGTCCGATCTCTTTGGTGCACTTTTCGAGGCTCCGCCCGCGAACCGCACGGTTCCGGTGCTGGTGCCGATGCCGGCGCCAAGGCCCTATTCTTACTCGGTGCCTGAGGGCATGGCGGTCGAGCCCGGCTCGGTCGTGCAGGTGCCGCTTGGGCCGCGCCAGGTGATCGGTGTCGTCTGGGATGGCGTCGAGGATGATGTCGATCCGAAGAAGCTCAGGCCCATCACCCATGTCTTCGATTGCCCGCCACTCAACAAGGAGATGCGGGATTTCATCGACTGGGTCGCCGCCTATACGCTTTCACCACCCGGACTGGTGGCGCGTATGGCGCTGAGAGCGCCGAATGCCTTCGAACCGGAGCCGATGGTGGAAGGATTGCGCTTCGTCGGCGGTGAGCCGGAGCGGATGACGCCGGCGCGCGCCCGCGTGCTCGACACTGCCGCTGAGGGGCTGTCCTGGACGCGGACCGGCCTTGCGCATGCAGCCGGCGTTTCCACCAGCGTCGTCGATGGGCTGATCGCGCGAGGCATTTTCGAGACGATCTTCCTGTCGCCGCCACCTGTCGTCGCCGAGCCTGATCCGGACTTTATCGGTTCCCGCCTCGAGGGGCCGCAGAAGGAGGCGGCTGAAGAAATTCTGGACGAAGTGCGCAAGGGTGAATTCGCGGTTTCGCTGATCGACGGCGTGACCGGTTCCGGCAAGACGGAAGTTTATTTCGAGGCGATCGCCGAGACGCTGAGGCGCGGCAAACAGGTGCTGATCCTGCTGCCGGAGATCGCGCTCACTGCAAGTTTTCTCGAACGCTTCCAGGACCGGTTCGGTGCGAAACCTGCCGAGTGGCATTCCGACCTTGCCCCGCGTATGCGCGAAAAGGTCTGGCGCCAGGCGGTGACGGGTGAGGTACGGGTGGTCGCCGGCGCGCGTTCGGCGCTGTTCCTGCCTTTCGAGAATCTCGGCCTCATCATTGTCGATGAAGAGCACGATCCTGCCTATAAGCAGGAAGACCGGGTCTACTACAACGCGCGTGACATGGCGGTCGTGCGGGCGCGGATCGGCGATTTTCCCGTCGTTCTCGTTTCGGCGACGCCCTCCGTCGAAAGCCAGGTCAACGGCCAGAGCGGACGCTACAGCACAATCCATTTGCCGACACGTTTCGGCGATGCCGCGCTGCCCGACTTGCATCTGGTCGACATGCGGCGCCACGCGCCTGAGCGCGGTGGTTTTCTGTCGCCGGTACTGGTCCGGGCGATCGGCAAGACGGTGGAAAAGGGCGAGCAGGCGCTGCTCTTCCTCAATCGCCGCGGTTATGCGCCGCTGACGCTCTGTCGCGTGTGTGGCCATCGTTTCCAGTGCCCGCAATGTTCGAGCTGGCTAGTGGAGCATCGCTTTCGCCGGCAGCTGCAATGCCATCAGTGTGGTCATTCCGAGCCGACGCCGGAGGCTTGCCCGGAATGCGGAACGCTCGACCACCTCGTCGCCTGCGGGCCGGGTGTGGAACGCATCGCCGAAGAAGTAGAACGACATTTTCCGGATGCGCGCACAATTGTCCTCTCTTCCGACATCATGGGCGGGGTGAAGCGGCTGCGGCTGGAGCTCGATGCCATCGCCAAAGGCGAGGCGGATATCGTCATCGGTACGCAGTTGGTCGCCAAGGGGCACAATTTTCCACTGATGACGCTGGTCGGCATCGTCGATTCCGATCTCGGCCTGGCGAACGGTGATCCGCGTGCGGCGGAGCGAACATTCCAGCTTCTCTCGCAGGTCACTGGTCGTGCCGGGCGAACCGGCCTCAAAAGCCACGGCCTGCTGCAGACCTATCAGCCGCAGCATCCCGTCATGCAGGCAATCGTCTCCGGCGACGCGCGGGCCTTTTACGAGCGCGAAATCAGTGAGCGGGAGCGTGCGATCCTTCCGCCTTTCGGCAGGCTCGCCTCCATCATCGTTTCTGCCGACACGCGGCACGATGCGGAAAACCACGCGCGCGGCATGCGCAATGCGGCACCGCAGGTTTCGGGCATTTCCGTGCTGGGCCCGGCAGAAGCGCCGCTGGCGCTGGTGCGCGGCCGCCATCGTTTCCGTCTGCTGGTGCACGGACGCCGAAACTCCGACATGCAGGCCTATCTGCGCGCGATGTTGTCGCAAGCGCCGAAGGAGCGGGGCTCGGTTCAGGTGCAGCTCGATATCGACCCGCAGAGCTTCCTGTAGATCATTTCCTCCTGGCGTTTCCGGATGTCGCTGATCGTGGCATAAACGCAGAATCAGCTGATTATTTGGGGCGAGGCATGGAATTCTACTTTCCGACGGAATTTGGCGAGCAGCTTGCCTTTGGTGCAGCAGCCTTCACCGCACTTGCCGGCTTCGTCATCATGTTTGCGCCCGGTCTTGCCATGCGGGCTTTTGGTCTGGCGCCTCGCGGTGAACGGCGCGAAGGCTTCAGCGAAGTGCGCTCCATGGGCGGCCTCTATCTCGGTCTCGGCGTTGCCGCGATCATGCTGGCGCAGGATTGGACCTATCTGTCGCTCGGAGCGGCCTTCGCGATGGCGGCTTTCGCACGCATCATTTCCATCCTGTCCGATAAGGGGAGCACGCTCCTCAACTATTTACTTCTGGTTGTGCAGATGGCGATAGCCGCATTGCCGTTGCTACACGTATTCGGCTTCTTGCAGGGCTGATCCAAAGCCGAAATTCATGCGATTTGCGGGCTGCTTCTGGATGTTTCCGTAATTTTGCTGACAGAAAATCATGCGAAACACGTATTCGGACGTTACGCGTGTTGCGAGTCCGAACATCCTATGTTAGACGGACCCCGAATTTCGGAAGAAGCAAGAGGCTTCTCTTGCGATTTCTGGGGGAAATCAAAACGAATTCAAAGTCATAGGTTCGGCGCCCGCCGGAAGTCCGATTTTGAATTGAAATCAGGGAAATTTGTGCCCGTGGCAGACACGTCCCAGCTTACTTCTGGTGTTGCAGAGCGCTATGCCTCGTCGCTTTTCGAGTTGGCGCTCGAAGAAGGCGCAGTCGACAGCGTTACCGCCGATCTCGACCGTTTCCAGGCCATGCTGGACGAAAGCGACGACCTGAAGCGCTTTGTCCAAAGCCCGGTTTTCTCCGCAGAAGATCAGCTCAAGGGCATCGTTGCAATCAGCGAAAAGGCTGGTCTCTCGGGCTTCTTTGCCAATTTCCTCAAGGTCGTGGCGCGTAACCGCCGCCTCTTTGCCCTGCCGGGCATGATCAAGGCCTTCCGCATCATTGCTGCCAATCATCGCGGCGAAATTTCTGCCGAAGTCACTTCGGCTCATGCTCTCTCGGCAGAGCAGGAAAATGAATTGAAGGCGGCGCTGAAGGGCGTCACCGGCAAAGACGTGGCAATTGCTGTCACGGTTGATCCGTCAATTCTTGGTGGTCTGATCGTCAAGGTCGGGTCCCGTCAGATTGATACGTCTCTTCGTACCAAACTCTCTACCCTTAAGCTTGCATTGAAAGAGGTCGGCTGATGGATATCCGCGCTGCGGAAATTTCCGCAATTCTTAAAGACCAGATCAAGAACTTCGGCAAAGAGGCAGAAGTCTCGGAAGTCGGCCAGGTTCTCTCCGTTGGTGACGGTATCGCTCGCGTTTACGGCCTGGACAACGTCCAGGCTGGTGAAATGGTCGAGTTCCCCGGCGGCATCCGCGGCATGGCGCTCAACCTTGAATCCGACAATGTCGGTGTCGTTATTTTCGGCTCCGACCGAGACATCAAGGAAGGCGACACCGTAAAGCGTACCGGCGCGATCGTTGACGTTCCGATTGGTCCGGAACTGCTCGGCCGCGTTGTCGACGCTCTCGGCAACCCGATCGACGGCAAGGGCCCGATCAACGCGACCCGCCGTGCGCGCGTCGACGTCAAGGCTCCGGGCATCATTCCGCGCAAGTCGGTTCATGAGCCGATGTCGACCGGCCTCAAGGCTATCGATGCGCTCATCCCGGTTGGCCGCGGTCAGCGCGAGCTCGTCATCGGCGACCGCCAGACCGGCAAGACCGCCATCATCCTCGACACCTTCCTGAACCAGAAGCCGATCCATGACAACGGCCCGGATCAGGACAAGCTTTTCTGCGTCTACGTCGCCGTTGGCCAGAAGCGCTCAACCGTCGCCCAGTTCGTCAAGGTTCTCGAAGAGCGCGGTGCACTGAAGTATTCGATCGTCGTTGCCGCTACGGCTTCCGATCCGGCTCCGATGCAGTTCCTCGCTCCGTTTGCAGGCTGCGCAATGGGCGAATACTTCCGTGACAACGCCCAGCACGCGCTGATCGGCTATGACGACCTGTCCAAGCAGGCCGTTGCTTACCGTCAGATGTCGCTGCTGCTGCGCCGCCCGCCGGGCCGCGAAGCTTATCCGGGCGATGTTTTCTACCTGCACTCGCGTCTCCTCGAGCGCGCTGCAAAGATGAACGACGACAAGGGTGCTGGTTCGCTCACCGCTCTGCCGGTCATCGAAACGCAGGGTAACGACGTTTCGGCCTTCATTCCGACCAATGTGATCTCGATCACCGACGGCCAGATCTTCCTCGAAACCGACCTGTTCTACCAGGGTATCCGTCCGGCCGTTAACGTCGGTCTGTCGGTTTCCCGCGTCGGTTCTTCGGCCCAGATCAAGGCGATGAAGCAGGTTGCCGGCTCGATCAAGGGCGAACTCGCCCAGTATCGCGAAATGGCCGCCTTCGCACAGTTCGGCTCGGACCTTGACGCCGCTACGCAGCGCCTGCTGAACCGCGGTGCGCGCCTGACCGAACTCTTGAAGCAGCCGCAGTTCTCGCCGCTGAAGACGGAAGAGCAGGTTGCCGTGATCTTCGCGGGCGTCAATGGCTACCTCGATAAGCTGCCGGTCGCTCAGGTCGGCAAGTTCGAACAGGGCCTGTTGTCCTACCTGCGTTCGGAAGGCTCTGCCATCCTGGATGCGATCCGCACGGAAAAGGCTATCAGCGACGCTACGAAGGGCAAGCTCACCGCTGCTCTCGACAGCTTCGCCAAGTCTTTCCAGTAATCGGGCCCCAGGTTAGGACGGATAACGGATGCCTTCACTTAAGGATCTGAAAAACCGGATCGCCTCCGTCAAGGCGACGCAGAAGATCACCAAGGCGATGAAGATGGTCGCCGCGGCGAAGCTTCGGCGTGCGCAGGAGGCGGCCGAGGCCGCCCGGCCTTACTCGCAGCGTATGGGTGCGGTCCTGGCGAATATCGCCAAGGCCGTTACCGATGCGGACGGCGCGCCGGTCCTGATGACCGGCACGGGCAAGGATCAAGTGCACCTGCTCGTCGTCTGCACGGCCGAACGCGGGCTGTGCGGCGGCTTCAATTCGCAGATCGCCCGCTTTGCTCGCGATCACGTTCGCAAGCTGGTCGCCGAAGGCAAGACGGTGAAGATCTTCACCGTCGGCAAGAAGGGCCACGATATCTTGCGTCGCGAATTTGCGTCGATGATCGTCGAGCGCAAGGAACTGCGCGAAGTCAAGAAGATCGGTTTCGAGAATGCTGACCAGATCGGCAAACGCATCATCGAGATGTTCGAAGCCGGTGAATTTGACGTCTGCACGCTGTTCTACTCGGAATTCAAGTCGGTGATCAGCCAGATCCCGACGGCGCAGCAGCTCATCCCGGCCAAGGCTCCTGAAGCCGTTGCCGAAGATGCAGCCCATGCCGGCGCCGTCTATGAGTACGAGCCGGATCCGGCTTCGATCCTCGACGATCTGATCCCGCGCAACATCTCTGTCCAGATCTTCCGCGCTCTCCTTGAGAACGTCGCGGGTGAAATGGGTGCCAAGATGAGCGCGATGGACAATGCGACGCGCAATGCTGGTGAGATGATCAATAAGCTGACGTTGAGCTACAACCGTCAGCGTCAGGCTCAGATCACCAAGGAACTGATTGAAATCATTTCGGGCGCGGAAGCGCTCTGAGTTAGGGAAAGAGGGTAAGAAAATGGCTGAGGCAGCTACCCGCTCTGTCGGCAAAGTCACCCAGGTTATCGGCGCCGTCGTCGACGTTGCTTTCGAAGGCGAACTGCCGGCGATTTTGAACGCGCTCGAAACCGACAACAACGGCGTCCGTCTGGTTCTCGAAGTCGCTCAGCATCTGGGCGAAAACGAAGTCCGCACGATCGCCATGGACTCGTCCGAAGGTCTCGTTCGCGGTCAGCAGGTTACCGATACCGGTGCTCCGATCTCGGTTCCGGTTGGTGACGAAACGCTCGGCCGTATCATGAACGTCATCGGCGAGCCGGTCGACGAAGCTGGTCCGCTGAACACCGCTCACAAGCGCGCCATCCACCAGGACGCTCCGGCTTATGTCGAGCAGTCCACGGAAGCACAGATCCTCGTCACCGGCATCAAGGTCGTCGACCTTCTCGCTCCCTACGCAAAGGGCGGCAAGATCGGTCTGTTCGGCGGTGCAGGCGTCGGCAAGACCGTTCTCATCATGGAACTGATCAACAACGTCGCCAAGGCGCACGGTGGTTACTCGGTCTTCGCAGGCGTGGGTGAACGTACCCGCGAAGGCAACGACCTTTACCACGAAATGATCGAATCGGGCGTCAACAAGCATGGCGGCGGCGAAGGCTCCAAGGCTGCGCTCGTTTATGGCCAGATGAACGAACCGCCGGGCGCCCGCGCTCGCGTCGCTCTGACGGGCCTCACGGTTGCTGAACATTTCCGCGACCAGGGCCAGGACGTTCTGTTCTTCGTCGACAACATCTTCCGCTTCACGCAGGCTGGTTCGGAAGTGTCGGCTCTGCTCGGCCGTATTCCTTCGGCCGTCGGTTATCAGCCGACGCTTGCAACCGACATGGGCCAGATGCAGGAACGCATCACCACGACGACGACGGGCTCGATTACCTCGGTTCAGGCCATTTACGTTCCGGCTGACGACTTGACCGATCCGGCACCGGCAACCTCGTTCGCCCACTTGGATGCAACGACGGTTCTGTCGCGCTCGATCGCTGAAAAGGGCATCTACCCGGCCGTCGACCCGCTCGACTCCACCTCGCGCATGCTCGACCCGATGGTCGTCGGCGAAGAGCACTATGAAGTTGCTCGTAAGGTTCAGTCGACGCTGCAGCGCTACAAGTCCCTGCAGGACATCATCGCCATCCTGGGCATGGACGAACTGTCTGAAGAAGACAAGCTGTCGGTTGCCCGCGCCCGCAAGATCGAGCGCTTCCTGTCGCAGCCGTTCTTCGTTGCCGAAGTCTTCACCGGTTCGCCGGGCAAGCTGGTTGCGCTCGAAGACACGATCAAGGGCTTCAAGGGGCTCGTCAACGGCGAGTACGATCACCTGCCTGAGGCTGCCTTCTACATGGTTGGCTCGATGGAAGAAGCTATCGAGAAGGCCAAGAAGCTCGCAGCCGCTTGATGAGCGACGCTCAGGACGAGATATTCTGCTGCGACACCCTTAAAAGTGTCGTGGCAGAGCTTCCTGAACCGGCAGCGCCGACCATCTACCGTGCCGATAACGGCGTGATGATGATGGTCGTCGGGCTGGCCCAGAGCGAGGAAGGCCTCGGCTATCTCGACCATGCGATAATGCACTGCCCGTTCTGCGGGACCAAACTGCAAGATGCAGAAGCCATAGCCGAGAAGGTAAGTCACTGATGGCTGACAATTTCAACTTTGAGCTCGTTTCGCCGGAGCGTCTGCTGCTGTCGCAAATGGTGACCGAGGTCGTCATTCCCGCGACCGAGGGCGAAATGACGGTCATGGCCAACCATGCTCCGACGATGACGACCATCAAGCCGGGCATCGTGAGTGTACGTTCCGGTTCCGGATCGAAGCAGGATTACATTGTGTTCGGCGGTTTCGCCGACATCTTGCCGACTGGCTGCACGCTGCTTGCCGAATCCGCTGTTCCGGTCCAAGAGCTCAACAAGGATGAACTCACTCGCCGCATCGAAGCTGCGAAGAAGGAGCTCGAAGATGCCGAGCACCACGAGCACAAATCCAGGCTGGAGCACTTCATCATGGAACTGACGCATCTGCGTGGTGTCGTCCAGCAGGACTGACCGGCTCAGCCAGAGATAAACAGAGTGAGAAAAGCGGCTTTCAAGGCCGCTTTTCTTTTTGCCGAGTCTGCCGCAACGAGCTTCGGCCATGCGTCACCGGCAGCACGGAAAACCGCGTGGAAGTGGCCTGAGACATCCTGGAAAGTTTCTTGACGCCGGGCAGGCCGTTCTCATCACGGCGAAAGCTAAGGTTTCCACGCCGAGACCTCAGAAACGAAAACAGGCGGCCTTTGACCGCCCGTGCCCGAGATTAATTGGAACTACTTAGAAACCGGTGCCACCGCGAAGTTCGGACATCAGTGTGCCGAACAGGATCTTCATATCCAGCCGGAGGCTGAAATTTCTGATGTAATAGATATCGCTGGCGATGCGGGCGCGTGCCTCTGTCGGGCGCTCCGTCGGGCCGCGCCAGCCGCGCGTCTGGGCAAGGCCGGTAATGCCTGGCCGCATCAGATGGCGGTAATGATATTCGGGCACCAGTTCTTCGTAGAGCATGCCGGCCGCACGCATGTTGATGGCGTGGCAGCGGGGCCCGACGAGCGACATATCGCCCTTGATGACGTTGAGAAGCTGCGGCAACTCATCGATGTTGGTCTTGCGCAGGAAGGCGCCGATCCGCGTCACGCGCCGATCACCCTTGACGGTTTGTTCGACGCCGGTGGGATCGCAGAGATCCGCTCGCATGGAGCGGAATTTGTAGACGGTGATCTTGCTGCCCCGCAGGCCCCAGCGAATTTGCCGGAAAAACACCGGCCCGCCATCATCGATCACGATGAGAAGCGCGATCGTCATAAGGACGGGAAACAGGACGACCAGCGCGCTTGCTGCACCGAAAATGTCGAAAGCTCTCTTCAAGCCAAGCTGAAGCCTGTTCCGGCCATCCAATGAGGCAAAGCTTTCCGGCTGGCGAATATTGGAATTCGCTGCGTCGAGAGCCTTCATTTTCACTGTCTTTGCAGAGAAAGCCGTGTCTTGAAGCTTATTTGAAGTAAACACGTTCATTAAGCAACGTCCGTGGAAATACTCGCATATTGCGTCGCGCTGGCACAAATACATGGACGGGATCGATTTGTCACCCGCTTCCTTAATGTTTTCGTAACCTCAATTGATCCAAATTTGGGAGTATTTCTAAATATGTCCCTGATATTTTTGGCTGGTTGGGAATTAACTATATTGAGTATTAGGGGTATTCTTGCGCGCTATGCGTGCGGCGTGTCGTATTACCTTCCGTTCGATAGCGAAATAGCTGAGGCTCGCCAGAAGAAAAGTAATTGCTGTCGCAAAGGCGCAGCCGACAAACCAGTCCCGTAGCGGATCGTCTTTGCCGATCCCGAATATGGCGGGAGAGATCGTCTGCATCGAGGTCAGAACGATGTCCTGCCAGATATAAATGCCGAATGAGACGGTTGCCGTGAAGCGCATGAAGACATTGTCGAGCAGTGCCGCCAGCAGCACAGAGCGCGAGAGGGCTACAAGCGCGACAGCGATCATAATCGGAAACAGCGGAAAGGCGTAAGGGAGCCCGAGCCATCCATAGGCCTCCCAAGGTCCACCCGTCGAAAGCGGCAGCTGGAAGCCGGCGGCGATCAGGGAAGCGACCGCGAGGATGTCGAACCAGATCTGCCGCTTTGGCGGCAGCATGATCTGAATGCCGCCTGCGAGCGCGCCCAGCGCAAAAATGGCGAAGAAACCGACGGGATTATAGTTCGGCATCCACTCCTTCGCGCCGCCCTGCATGCCGTATTGCCAGCCACGATCAATCTCATTGGCGGGAAGAAGCGCACGGAAGGTTTCGTGGGCAAGCAGCGTCACGGCAATGATGCCGAGCCAGGCAAGGCGCGTCACGAGCGGAGAACGGCGTTTTTCCAGGATAGCGAAAAGCCAGAGGAAACCAAGCGGCAGCAGCACATAGCTCGTTACTTCGAAAGATATGGACCAGAGCGGGCCGTTGCCTTCGACAGGAAAGAAGGTGCGCCAGTGCCATTGGCTCATGAAGAAGAGCCCGCTGACATAGCGCATAACGAGCTCCGGCGTCAGCGCATGCCCAAGCAGCGTGACGCTGAGGATGAAGCCCGCCGTCAAAGCCACCCAATAACCGGGCACGATGCGGGCCGCTCGACGCAGCACATAGGTGCGCAGGTCAGGCACGGCGCAACCGGCATCAAGGGAACGCCAGAACGGCAGGGCCAGCAGGAAACCGCTGAGGATGAAAAATATTGCGACGCCGAAATTGCCGAAGCGCAGGGCAGTCAGCGTCGGCTGCAATGCCTCGGTCTTGTTGAGGTCGATGCGCAGAATAAGATGGTGGATGAGAACCAGCAGGCAGGCGGTTGCACGCAAGAAATCCGCTCCGGCCACCCGGTCCTGCTGTTGCATGTCACTCCCTCGCTCCTTGCCGGACTTTGCAGCGGAAAGCTACTGCCGGCAAGGGCAGGGTCGTCTCAGCCAAGCAGATCGTTGGTGTAATAGCTGGAAAAGTCGGGCTTTTCCTTCAGCGCCACACCATTGGCATCAAGCAGGATGCCATGATCGAACAGGAAAGTGCCGATCGCTTCTGCCTTGGCCGGATCGATGATGCCGATCGTGCCATTGTCACCCTTGAGGAAATGACCTTCGACCAGCGCCTTTTGCGATGCCTTGACCAGTTCGGTATTCAAAAGCGCGCCGTTGCTGCCGGCAATCAGGAGGTCACAGGCCTCGTCCGGATTGTCGACCGAATAGGCGTAGCCCTTGAGCGTTGCCTGGATGAAGGCGGGGGCATTTTGCGGATTGGCCGAGAGATAGGCGTCGCTGGAAGCGATCGCGGTCGTCTGTTCGTCGGGAATGCCGTAGTCGCTGTAGCGCCAGCGGCCGACCTGCCGGTTCTCCAGCTGCGCCGCGATACCCTCCCAGGTGTAGATTTCCAGCGTGAAGTCCACGGCGCCGTTGTCGAGCGCCTCATAGGCCGAGGTGCCGAGCGTGACATTCTGGAAGGTGCCCTTGCCGCCGTCGTTGCGAATCATCGCGGAGACGAGCGCCTCCTCCCATGCGCCGCCGAAGCCGCCATAGGTTTTTCCGTCCAGATCCTTGGGACTTTTGATATCGTTGCGGCCGCCCTTGAAGATCAGCCTGCCGGTTTCCGTCTGCACGACGGCATAGACGAGTTTCACATCAGCGCCGGCGGCGCGCTGGGTAAAGGCCTCGATCTCTCCGCAAATGCCGAAATCGGCAACGCCGTTCGCGACCAGCGTGCCGGCGCTGGTATCGGCGTAGGGCAGGATCTCGACGTCGAGGCCGGCGGCCTCATAGAAGCCCTTGGCCTTGGCGACATAGATGCCGATATGATTGGTGTTCGGTGTCCAGTCGAGCGCGATACGCACCTTTGCGGCGGATTGGGCGAAGGCAGTGCGGCCGGCGAGGCTTGCGGCCATGGCGGCAAAAAGGGTCTGTCGGCGGGTGAGAAGCATCATAACCTCCTCAGGTTCTTTGCGGATGCAGCAATGTTTGAAGAATTTCGGTTTCGATCGCCTGGGCGGCCGGGGAGCCGAGATCGGCAAGCGTGCGCGGCCTTTTCAGCGGCACTTCGAATTCCCTGATCACGGCCGCCGGGCGGGCGGAAAGCACATAGATACGGTCAGACAGGAAAACGGCTTCCCGCACATCATGGGTGATCAGCAGGGCCGTCCAGCGATGATCGGTCCACATGCCCTGCAGCCATTCCTGCATCTGGGTGCGGGTCAGCGCGTCGAGTGCCCCGAAGGGCTCGTCGAGCAGCAGCATGTCCTGCCGCTGGATCACCGTGCGCAGCAGGGCCGCCCGCTGGCGCATGCCGCCTGAGAGGGCCACGGGATAGTGATTTTCGAAACCGGCAAGGCCGAAGCGTTCAAAGAGAGGGGCTGCAATGGCGCGCGCCTGGCTGCGGCGCATGCCGTGCACTTCGAGACCAAGGATCGCATTGTCGATGACGCTTCGCCACGGCATCAGCGCATCGCGCTGGGGCATGAAGGCGAAGGCGTGCGCTGCTTGCGAGAGCGGCGCGCCGTCAAAGAGCATCTCGCCTCTGTCAGCCTGCAGCGCTTGTGTCAGTAAGCGGAGGATCGTCGATTTGCCGGAGCCGGAGGGGCCGACGATCGAGACAAATTCACCTCCTGCGATATGAAGAGAAATGTCCTTCAGCACTTCCATGCCGTCGAAGGACTTCGAGACGTTCTTCAGCTCAAGCATCCCGCTCATGGGCGTTTCTCCGCAGGAGATTGCCAGGGCATGACGAAACGCTGCACCGCCAGCGTGAGACCGAAGAGGCAGAGCGTCAGGAGGGCGCTAACGACGACGGCGGCAAGCACGAGGTCGGGCCGGAAATTGTTCTTGGCGTTGAGGATATAGATCCCGAGGCCGCGTGCGGCGCCTGCATATTCGGCGAAGATGGCGCCGACCACGGCATAGGTGATCGAAATGCGCAGGCCGGCAAAAAAGAAGGGCATGGCGGAGGGAAGCCTCGCCAGGCAGAAGATGCGCCAGCGGCTTGCCTTCATGGAACTCAGAAGCTCGGTGACATCCCGGTCCGTCGCTTCATAGCCCTGGAGCAGGGCGACCAGCAGCGGAAAGAAGGTGACGAGAGCAACGAGCAGAAGTTTCGGCAGCAGTCCGAAACCGAACCAGAGCACGACGAGAGGGGCGATCGCGACCAGCGGCAATGTCTGGCTGACGATGAAGAGCGGCAGCAGCGCGCGGCGCATGAAGGGCACAAAATCCATCAGCACCGACGAGGCGAAG
This sequence comes from Rhizobium viscosum, assembly GCF_014873945.1. Lineage (NCBI taxonomy): Bacteria > Pseudomonadati > Pseudomonadota > Alphaproteobacteria > Hyphomicrobiales > Rhizobiaceae > Rhizobium > Rhizobium viscosum. The sequence goes on from NZ_JADBEC010000001.1 coordinate 2,209,761, forward strand.
GCGAAGACCAGCGACAAAGCGAAACCGCCGAGCGTCGCGCCGAGTGTCGGCCAGGTATTGTCGAGCAGCGCCTGCCTGTTCAGCCAGCCCTGTGTGAGGATCCGCAAAGGTGAGGGCAGGATCGAGGGCTTGATGCCGGAGAGATCGACATAGAGCTCCCAGACAGCCAGGAAGGCAAACACGGCAAGAATGGCGGGCAAGACCCGCCTCAGTGGCGCAAATGTCGAATCCGGTTTCGATAGGGTCATTGCCGTCAGGCGTCTCAGGCTTTGCTCGGGCTGTTCGCGGAGACCGTGATATCCAGTGTCACATGACCTTCGGGATCGCCAAAGCGATGGAAGGCTTCATGGATTGTCGCGAAGATCGCGCCGGCATCGCCACGCAGCTTGGTACAGAAATTCTTGGAGCGGTCGAATGTGCCCGAGCGCTTCAGGAAATCGATGCAGCCGTAGATCTCGTCCATATGGGTGCCTGTTCCCATAACATAGAGAGAGAATTGGGCGGCGGTTGGTTGACCGGTTTCGGTCGTATCCCTGACTGCCGCGATCGCGGCTTCCACCCGTTCGGCGAGCGGCTCTGATCGGCTGGAAGACAGGCCGACGCCGCAGATCGCATCATCCGGTTCGCCGGGGCAGCCCCGCGAGATCGCGGCGGACAATACGCAATGCTCGCCGCTTGCGGCAGCCGAGACGAAGAGGTCGCGCATGGCGGCAAACAGCACGTCGGGCGGGCCGACCATCAGCGTGGAAATATCGTCGGTTTCGATGCGAAGACGATCGCGATAGGGATCGAGAGCCTTGATCGCTTCAAGGATGATGCCGACGAAATTGCCGGACATCGGATATAGAGACACTTGTGCGCCGGAAAACACTTGGACCTCGCTCCGCTGGCATTACCCAGATCAGCTTTGAAGGGTCCGGAGGCATGCGCCTCACATCTCAGCCCCGGCAATTCGGAGCTCCCCCGTGAATTGTGGCGGAAGCTATCACCGGGCCTGCGATACCGCAACCGTAAAATTCCTATCCGGCTACTCGGTCGGTAAGGGTTCGGACGCACCAAGTGCTGGGAAGGAAACACCCGGACGGAGGTCCTGTCCGGGTGTCCAGCCGGTTCCGTACCTGCCAGAAACGGAATCGGATGTCGTTGTCTCAGGCGGCGATGCCGGCATAAGGAGTGTCGCTGCGGGCAGCGATCAGCGCCTCAGTCCACCATTGCAACTGGGCCATCATTCGGGAAAGCCGGCGCAACGCGTCCTCCGGATCCTGCAGCCGACCGTCATTGTCGAAACGGCGCCAGGGGGAATTGAAGCTTACGGCATCGCAGATCGTGACGGCGTGAAGCTCCGCGAAGACGAGGCGGAGCTGTTCGACCGCCCGCAACCCGCCGGAGATGCCGCCATAGCAGACGAAGGCGATCGGCTTGCCGTGCCAGGGCTCGGCAAAGAGATCGATGAGGAATTTCAGGGAAGCAGTGAAGCTGTGGTTATATTCCGGCGTGACGAAGATGAAGCCGTCGGCCTGATGGAGCCTGTCTGCAAGCCGTCTTGCCTCCGGATGATGCGGTACATGCTCTCGCGGCAGTGAAAATGCCAGCGGGTCGATGATATCGATCTCGAATTGCGGAAAGCGGGCGAGTTCTCTTTCGAGCCATTTCACAACCCTGTCGCAGATGCGCCCCTCGCGCGTGCTGCCGTAGATGACGGCAAGCCTCATGGGTTTCTGCATGCATTGCTCCTTCTCGTTTCGGCTTTACGGCCTCGGGAGCGCAGTCTATAAAACCTCAACTAATATTGAGGTCAATAGGCCATGCAGCAAAATCCGGCATTCTCCCTGAGCAGGCTCCTGACGGTGGGCGAGGTGGCGGAGCGCAGCGGACTTGCGGTTTCCGCCCTGCATTTCTACGAGGCGAAGGGACTGATCTCCAGCATCCGCACCCGCGGCAACCAGCGCCGCTACGGCCGCGATGTGCTACGGCGCCTCGGTATCATCAAGGTGGCGCAACGCGTCGGCATTCCGCTTGCCGAAATCCAGACTGCCTTCGAAACCCTGCCGCAGAGCCGGACGCCGACAGTCGAGGACTGGCAGAAACTGTCGGCACTCTGGAAGGATGATCTCGATGCACGCATCAAGCAGCTCAGCCTGCTGCGGGACCATCTGACGAGCTGCATCGGCTGTGGTTGCCTCTCGATCGACGCCTGTCCGCTGCGTAATCCCTTCGATGTGCTCGGCAGGCAAGGCGCCGGTGCGCGGCTTCTCGACCCGGGTGCCTAGACCTTCGGGCTTTCTTTTGGCCGATGGCTGCATATGTTAGGTCTGACAGCGCAAGCGGCGGGCCGGCCCGCAAGGAGGAGAGCTTCGTGTTTCATCCCAAATTGTTCGAAAACCGCAATGTCGTCGTGACAGGTGCCGGCCGCGGTATCGGCCTCGAAGTTGCCCGACAGTTTCTGGATTGCGGGGCGCGCGTCCTTGTCCATACCGGGCGCGATGGGGAACGCGAACTGCCGGATTTTCTCCTGACCGCCGAATCAGAGCGCCGGGCCCTGCTGTTGCCGGCGGATTTCCTGCGGCCGGGCGGCGCTGCGAAGTTTGCGCAAGAGGCGCTCGAATTCTTCGACAAGGTGCATGTGCTGGTCAACAATGCCGGCACGATGCATGGGCGTTTTCCCGCCGGTGAACTGACCGATGCCGATTATGAAACTGTCGTGCGCCTCAACCAGACGTCGGTAGTGGAGTTGACGCGGGCGCTGCTTCCAGCGCTCCGGGCCGCACAGGGCGCAGCCATCGTCAATACGGTCTCGATTTCGGCGCTGACGGGCGGAAGCCCCGGTTCTGCAATCTATTCCGCATCGAAGGCATTTGTTGCCACCTATTCGAAAGCGCTGGCCCGAGAGCTTGCGCCTGATGGTATCAGGGTCAATTGCGTCTCGCCCGGTACGATCGAAACCGATTTCCATGCACGCTATTCATCGCGTGAAAAGCTGGAGCAGACCCGCAAGTCGATACCACTGCAGCGGCTCGGAACGGCAGAGGATTGTGCTCCCGCCTATCTCTTCCTGGCGGCTCCATCGCTCTCCGGTTACATCACAGGTCAAGTCCTGGAGATTAATGGCGGCCAGCTTATTTGCTGATTTGGTTGGACTTTTTTTGGTGTTTGGCGACATTTGACGAATTCGCTTCTGCGAATATGATATTGTACTGATCTACCCTATTACCTCCTTCCGAGAAGCAAATGCCATTGCCTAAACCGAAGCCGGGCATGACCGGCCAGGACTTGCAGAAGCTTGCTGACAAAGCCCACGAGGCGAGCGATCTCCTGAAGGCGCTAGCCCATCAGACCCGGTTGCTCATTCTCTGTATCCTGTCGGAAGGGGAAAAGACAGTCGGCGAAATCGAGAATATCCTTGGTATACAGCAGGCTATGGTGTCCCAGCAGCTTGCGCGGCTGAGGCTCGAAGGCCTCGTCAATACGCGGCGCGAAGGGCGGCTCGTCTATTACAGCATGGGCAATGACAGCGTCATGGCTTTCCTCGAATCACTTTTCAGTCTCTTTCCGGTTGCCGAGAAAAGCTGAACCGCTCACTCTTGCGAAGTCGCTGACAAGCCGCAAAAATAGGCCTCATCCCGAATTCGGCAGGAGGCCGGATGATCGACAAGCTGGAATTCTTCATCGCACTCGCCAACGAGAAACATTTCGGTCGTGCGGCGGAGGAATGCGGCGTTTCCCAACCCACGCTCTCGGCCGCCATTCGCCAGCTCGAAGATCAACTGGGCGTCATGCTGGTGCAGCGCGGCTCGCGCTTCCAGGGATTGACGCCGGAAGGGCAGCGCGTGCTTGAATGGGCGCGGCGCATCGTCGGTGACACGCGTACCATGCGCGAGGAAATGCGCGCCGCCCGCAAGGGCCTCTCCGGCCATCTGCGCCTGGCGTCCATTCCGACCGCACTCGCCATGCTGTCGCGAATCACCACGCCTTTTCAGGAGCGGCATCCCGACGTCACCTTCTCCATCGTTTCGCGCAATTCGCTGCAGGTGCTGAGCATGCTCGAAAATCTCGAGATCGATGCCGGAATCACCTATCTCGAAAACGAGCCGCTCGGGCGCGTCACTTCGGTGCCGCTCTATGCGGAACGCTACAATCTCATCACCGCCGCCGGCAGTCCGCTCTCGGATCGCGAGAGTGTGACATGGCGTGAAGTGGGCGATCTTCGGCTTTGCCTATTGACGGCCGACATGCAGAACCGGCGTATCATCAACCGACATTTGGCCGAAGCAGGCGCGACAGTCCATCCGACACTCGAATCGAACTCGATGATCGTGCTTTTTTCTCATGTGCGCACCGGCCGCTGGGCGAGCATAATGCCGCATAATGTCGCGAAATCATTCGGTTTTCCTGTGGAGATCCGGATGATCCCGATCGTCGAGCCGGAAGCGCACCATCTCGTGGGCCTTGTCGCTCCTTATCGGGAGCCTTTCACGCCGCTTGTCTCCGCTTTGTTGCATGAAGCAAGAACACTCGTTGAAGACGCAGAACTTTGATAGAAAAAAACTATCAAGCAACAAGACTGCTTTATTGATTGCAGCCTGTTTCCCTGAGACAGTTCCGTAGAAATCGCAATGGCATGGGGAGTTTTGCGGTTTTCACCGAATGCGTAAGCCGAAGGGAGGCTGCTGATGAATATACGTATCGCCCAGGGCGATATTGCCGGGCGTATCCGCTCGATCGTTGCCGATCTTCGATCCCTCGAAGGCCCACTGCTCCCCATTCTGCATGAGGTTCAGGACCAGTTCGGCTATGTGCCGCAGGAGGCCTTGCCGGTTATCGCCGACGAGCTCAATCTTTCCCGCGCCGAGGTCCACGGCGTCGTAACCTTCTATCATGATTATCGCGATCATCCCGCCGGTCGGCACGTGCTGAAACTCTGTCGCGCCGAAGCCTGCCAGTCGATGGGCGGCGATGCTCTGGCCGAGCGCATCAAAACCCTGCTCGGCATCGATTTTCATCAGACGACACTCGACGGCAGCGTCACACTGGAACCCGTCTACTGTCTCGGTCTCTGTGCCTGCGCGCCAGCCGCCATGTTGGATGGCGAAGTGCATGGCCGAGTTGATGACGAACTGGCGACCGAACTCGTCGAGGAGGCGCGCCGATGACTGTGAAGATTTATGTTCCGCGCGATGCCGCAGCGCTCTCGCTCGGGGCCGAGAAGGTGGCAATGGCGATTACCCAGGAGATCGCCGCCCGCGGCCTCGATGCGACAGTCGTGCGCAACGGCTCGCGCGGAATGTTCTGGCTGGAGCCGCTGGTCGAGGTTGAGATTTCCGGGAAACGGATTGGCTATGGGCCAGTCAAGGCGAAGGATATCGCCGCTCTGTTCGATGCTGGATTGACGGAAGGCGGAGCGCATGCGCTCTGTCTCGGGGAGGTTGAAGGCCTCCCGTTCCTGAAGAACCAGACGCGCCTCACCTTTGCCCGCTGCGGCATTACCGATCCGCTCTCGCTCTCGGATTACGAGGCCCATGGCGGGCTTGCCGGTCTTCGCCGCGCGATTTCGATGCAGCCTGCCGATGTCGTCAAGGAAGTCACCGATTCCGGCCTTCGCGGCCGCGGCGGCGCAGGCTTTCCGACCGGCATCAAATGGAAGACGGTGCTCGATGCGGCGGGTCTGCGCAAATATATCGTCTGCAATGCAGATGAGGGCGACAGCGGTACCTTTGCCGACCGGATGATCATGGAAGGCGATCCTTTCGTGCTCATCGAAGGCATGGCGATTGCCGGGCTTGCGACTGGCGCCACAAAAGGTTTCGTCTATACGCGCTCGGAATATCCGCATGCGATCGCCACGATGACGGAGGCGGTGGAAATTGCCCGCAAGGCCGGCATTCTGGGCGCTTCGGTGTTTGGCTCCGGCAAGGCCTTCGACATGGAGATCCGCACCGGTGCGGGCGCCTATGTGTGTGGCGAGGAAACGGCACTGCTCAACAGCCTCGAAGGCAAGCGGGGCATCGTGCGCGCCAAGCCGCCGCTGCCGGCGCATAAGGGCCTGTTCAACTGTCCGACCGTCATCAACAATGTGATCTCGCTCGCGTCCGTGCCTGTGATCATGGACAAGGGGGCTGCCTTCTATCGCGATTTCGGCATGGGTCGGTCACGCGGCACCATCCCGCTGCAGATCGCCGGCAATGTGAAATATGGCGGTCTCTACGAAACCGCCTTCGGTCTTTCGCTCGGCGATATCGTTGAGAAGATCGGTGGCGGGACGGCGTCCGGCCGGCCGGTGAAGGCGGTGCAGGTGGGCGGGCCGCTCGGCGCCTATTTCCCGCGTGCACTCTTCGACACGCCGTTCGATTATGAGGCCTTTGCAGCCAAGGACGGCCTTATCGGGCATGCAGGTCTCGTTATCTTCGACGATACCGCGGATATGCTGAAACAAGCGCGTTTTGCGATGGAATTCTGCGCGGTGGAAAGCTGCGGCAAGTGCACGCCCTGCCGTATAGGCTCGACGCGCGGCGTCGAAACGGCGGACAAGATTGCCCAGGGCATAGAGCCCGAGAAGAACCGCGAACTGCTCGCCGATCTCTGCAATACGATGAAGTTCGGCTCGCTCTGCGCGCTCGGTGGGTTCACGCCCTATCCTGTCATGAGCGCCATGACGCATTTCCCGGACGATTTTGCTCCGGTCCCTCTCATTGAAGCGGCGGAATAAGCCATGTCTCTCATTCATGAAATCGACTACGGAACGCCGGCTTCGAAATCCGAAACGATGGTGACACTGACCATCGACGGCCGGCAGGTGACGGTTCCTGAGGGAACCTCGATCATGCGCGCCTCTATGGAGGCCGGCATTCAGGTGCCGAAGCTCTGCGCGACCGATATGGTCGATGCCTTCGGTTCCTGCCGTCTCTGTCTGATCGAAATCGACGGCCGCAACGGAACGCCCGCCTCCTGCACCACGCCGGTGGCGTCCGGCATCGTCGTCCATACGCAGACGGAGCGGCTGAAGAATATCCGCCGCGGCGTCATGGAGCTTTATATCTCCGACCATCCGCTCGACTGTCTGACCTGTGCGGCCAATGGCGATTGCGAGCTGCAGGACATGGCGGGCGCCGTCGGTCTGCGCGACGTGCGCTATGGCTACGAGGGTGACAACCACGTCAAGGCGCGCAACAGCGGCGAGATCAATCTGAAATGGATGCCGAAGGACGAGTCCAATCCGTACTTCACCTATGATCCGTCGAAGTGCATCGTCTGCTCCCGTTGCGTGCGCGCCTGCGAAGAGGTGCAAGGCACCTTTGCACTGACGATCGAGGGGCGCGGTTTCGGATCGCGCGTTTCGCCTGGTATGCACGAGCATTTCGTCGATTCCGAATGCGTGTCCTGCGGCGCCTGCGTGCAGGCCTGCCCGACCGCGACGCTAACGGAAAAATCGGTGATCCGCATCGGCCAGCCAGAACATTCGGCCGTCACGACCTGCGCCTATTGCGGCGTCGGCTGCTCCTTCAAGGCGGAAATGCGCGGCGAAGAGCTGGTGCGCATGGTGCCGTGGAAGGATGGGCAGGCAAACCGCGGCCATTCCTGCGTCAAGGGGCGCTTTGCCTATGGCTATTCCACGCACAAGGACCGCATCCTGAACCCGATGCTCCGCGAGAAAGTGACGGATCCCTGGCGTGAGGTGACCTGGGACGAGGCCTACGCCCATGTCGCTTCCGAGTTCCGCCGCATCCAGTATCAGTATGGTCGCGAAGCGGTCGGCGGTATCACATCGTCCCGCTGTACCAACGAAGAGACTTATCTCGTCCAGAAGCTGGTCCGCGCCGGCTTCGGTAACAACAATGTCGATACCTGCGCCCGTGTCTGCCATTCGCCGACAGGTTATGGGCTCGGTCAGGCTTTCGGCACATCAGCTGGTACACAGAATTTCGACAGCGTGGAGCAGTCCGATGTGGTCGTCATCATCGGCGCCAACCCGACTGATGGCCATCCCGTCTTTGGTTCGCGCTTGAAGAAGCGGTTGCGGCAGGGCGCAAAGCTTATTGTCATCGATCCGCGCCGTATCGATATCATCCGCTCGCCGCATGTCGAGGCATCCTTCCATCTGCCGCTGAAGCCCGGCACCAATGTCGCAATCATGACGGCGCTTGCGCATGTGATCGTGACCGAAGGTCTCTACGACGAGAAGTTCATCCGTGAGCGCTGCGACTGGTCGGAATTCGAGGATTGGGCAGCTTTCGTCGCCGAGCCGCAGCATAGCCCGGAAGCCGTCGAGAAGTTTACCGGTGTGAAACCGGAGGATGTGCGCGGCGCTGCCCGGCTTTTCGCAACCGGTGGCAATGGCGCCATCTATTACGGTCTCGGCGTGACCGAACACAGTCAGGGCTCGACGACGGTCATGGCGATCGCCAATCTTGCCATGGCGACCGGCAATATCGGCCGTCCCGGCGTCGGCGTGAATCCGCTGCGCGGCCAGAACAATGTGCAGGGCTCCTGCGACATGGGATCCTTCCCGCATGAGCTGCCGGGCTATCGCCACATCTCAGACGATGCGACGCGCGATATTTTCGAAAAGCTCTGGGGCGTGAAGCTCAACAACGAGCCGGGCCTGCGTATTCCGAATATGCTGGACGCTGCCGTCGACGGCTCCTTCAAGGGTATCTATATCCAGGGCGAAGACATCCTGCAGTCCGATCCGGATACCAAACATGTCGCCGCCGGTCTTGCCGCGATGGAATGCGTCGTCGTGCAGGATCTCTTCCTGAACGAGACGGCGAACTATGCTCATGTCTTCCTGCCGGGTTCTACTTTCCTGGAAAAGGACGGCACTTTCACCAATGCCGAGCGCCGCATCAACCGCGTGCGCAAGGTCATGACGCCACGCAACGGCTATGGCGACTGGGAAGTGACGCAGAAGCTCGCCCAGGCCATGGGCCTCGACTGGCACTATACGCACCCGTCTGAGATCATGGATGAGATTGCCGCGACGACGCCGAGCTTCGCTTCGGTCTCTTACGACTATCTCGAAAAGATGGGCTCGGTCCAATGGCCCTGCAACGAGGCGCATCCGCTCGGCTCGCCGATCATGCATGTGGATGGATTCGTGCGCGGCAAGGGCAAGTTCATCCGCACGGAATATGTGGCAACCGACGAGCGCACAGGTCCACGCTTCCCGCTGCTTCTCACCACCGGCCGCATCCTTAGCCAGTATAATGTCGGGGCGCAGACACGGCGCACCGATAATGTCGTCTGGCACTCCGAAGACCGGTTGGAAATCCATCCGCATGATGCTGAACAGCGTGGCATCCGCGATGGCGATTGGGTGAAGCTTGGCAGCCGCTCCGGCGATACGACGCTGCGTGCATTGATCACCGACCGCGTGGCACCCGGCGTCGTCTATACGACCTTCCACCACCCTGATACGCAGGCAAACGTCATCACCACCGACTTCTCCGACTGGGCGACCAACTGCCCGGAATACAAGGTGACGGCGGTGCAGGTTTCGCCCTCCAACGGTCCGTCCGAGTGGCAGGTCGAGTATGACGAGCAGGCCCGCCAGTCCCGCCGTATCGCGAGCAAGATGGAGGCGGCGGAATAATGACCGAACGGGCGACCCGCATAAGCGTGACGGAGGTCGCCCGGAGGGGCGGCATCATGGCGCGGGGCGAGCGTATCGTGCCCGAGGAAGTGCCGATTGCATTTTCCTATGGCGGCAGTTCGCATGCGGTCATGATGGGCACGCCCGGCGACCTTGAGGATTTTGCCGTCGGCTTCAGCCTTACGGAGGGCATTATCACCGACTGCAACCAGGTCGCTGGTGTCGAGTTCATCGAGGACGAGAAGGGTATCGACGTCCAGGTGACGCTTGTCGATGATGTCGAGGACGCGCTCAGAAAGCGGCGGCGCAGCATGGCGGGGCCTGTCGGCTGCGGCCTCTGCGGTATCGAGTCGATCGAGCAGGCGGTCAGGAAGGTGCCTGATGTTTCCATGACCGAGCTGTCGCTGTCGCATGCCGATATTGTGCAGGCGATCGCGCTGCTTAACGATTCCCAGCCTCTGCATCGCGAGACGCGAGCCGTTCACGGGGCCGGCTTCTACATCCCCGGCAAGGGATTGATCGCCGTACGTGAGGATGTCGGCCGACACAATGCGCTCGACAAGCTTTGTGGCGCCGTCATCAGGGCGGGGGAGGCCGGCGCTTCCGGCGCTGTTGCCGTTACCAGCCGCCTCTCCGTCGAGATGGTTCAGAAGACGGCGATCCTCGGCGCGCCGGTGCTGATCGCCATCTCCGCACCGACGGCACTTGCCATCCGCACGGCTGAGGAAGCAGGAATGACGCTTGTCGCCCTCGTGCGCGGCGAGGATTTCGAGATTTTCACCCACCCACATCGCCTGTCGCCCGGAAGCATCGCCGATGTCGCATGATACCAAGACCAAACTCGTCTACATGGCAAACCAGATTGCAACCTTCTTCAAGACCCAGCCCGAAAGCGAGGCTGCGCAGGGGGTAGCGACGCATATCAACAAATTTTGGGAGCCGCGTATGCGGCGGCAATTATTTGAAATTCTTGAGAAGGAAGACAATGGCCTCGACGCGCTCGTGCTGCAGGCCGTTCCTCTGATCCGCAAACCGGAGCCGGCAGAACAGCCGCTTCGATAAACCAACATCGGCGCATGAAAGAGGCGAGCGGGATCAGCCCGCTTGCGCATGCGCTTGTGACAGCAAGGTCTGAATTAAGGAGGAGTTGTTCATGACTGCAGCGGATACAAGTTCAGGCGGAATTCTGGCAGGCGCGGGCCTGCTGGATCGCGAAAGGATCATCGCAAGGCCCGGCTTCAATCGGTGGCTCGTACCGCCGGCCGCGCTCGCCATCCATCTTTGCATCGGCATGGCCTATGGCTTCAGCGTGTTCTGGCTGCCGCTGTCAAAATCCCTCGGCGTTACCGCTTCGACGGCCTGCCCGGATCTGACGCTTGTATCGGCGCTCTTCACCACGACATGCGATTGGCGCGTTGCCGACCTCGGCTGGATCTATACGCTCTTCTTCGTGCTGCTCGGTTCGTCCGCTGCCATCTGGGGCGGCTGGCTGGAGCGGGTCGGTCCGCGAAAGGCGGGCGTCGTCTCGGCCTGCTGCTGGTGCGGCGGCATCATGATCGCGGCTTTCGGCGTCATTTCGCATCAGCTCTGGATCATGTGGATCGGCGCTGGCGTGATCGGCGGCATCGGCCTTGGTCTCGGCTACATTTCACCGGTTTCGACGCTCATCAAATGGTTTCCGGACCGACGCGGCATGGCAACCGGCATGGCGATCATGGGCTTCGGTGGCGGTGCAATGATCGGCGCTCCGCTGGCCAACTTGCTGATGAACAGCTTCAAGACGGATACGTCCGTCGGCGTCTGGCAGACCTTCCTCGTCATGGCGGCCATCTATTTCGTCTTCATGATCGGCGGTGCCTTCGGCTACCGTATTCCGCCGGTCGGCTGGCGTCCGGAAGGCTGGACGCCGCCTGCCGCCAAAAGCACGATGATCACCACCAAACACGTGCATCTGCGCGATGCCCACAAGACGAAGCAGTTCTGGCTGATCTGGGCGGTGCTCTGCCTCAACGTGTCGGCTGGTATCGGCGTCATCGGCATGGCTTCGCCGATGCTGCAGGAAATCTTCGCCGGTTCGCTGATTGGGCTGCCGGATGTCGGCTTTGCGCAGCTTGATGCCAGTCAGAAGGCGTCGATTGCGACGATTGCTGCCGGCTTTGCCGGTCTGCTCTCGCTCTTCAACATCGGCGGGCGGTTCTTCTGGGCTTCGCTGTCCGACAAGATCGGCCGCAAGAATACCTATTATACTTTCTTCATCCTCGGCATCGTGCTCTATGCCGCGGCTCCGACACTGGCAGATATGGGCAACAAGGCTCTCTTCGTGCTTGCCTTCGGTATCATCCTGTCGATGTATGGCGGTGGCTTCGCGACTATCCCCGCCTATCTCGCCGATATCTTCGGCACGCAGTTCGTCGGCGCGATCCACGGCCGCCTGCTAACGGCCTGGGCAACAGCCGGCATCGTCGGGCCCGTTGTCGTCAACTATATCCGCGAAGCACAGATCGCTGCTGGCGTGGCGCCCGGACCGGCGCTCTATACCGGTACGATGTACATTCTCGCCTGCATGCTGGCGCTCGGCCTGATCGCCAATGCGTTCGTCCGGCCGCTCTCCGACAAATGGTTCATGTCGGATGATGAAGTCGCTGCACTTCAGGCGAGGAGCGCTGCGGCCAATGCCGGCCCCACAGGCTCTTTCGGCATTGGCACGGGCGGTCTCGACGCCAAGGCGGCGCTTGCCTGGGCTGTGGTCGGCATTCCGCTGCTCTGGGGCGTCTGGGTGACGCTGAAGGCGACCCTGGCATTGTTCGGCTAACAGCTCCCTTGCGGGAGCTGTAGGGAGATTGGAGTTGGAGGAGACCGGGCGGGAGGCCTGCTTCCCGCCCGGTTTTTAGGAGGATCAGTTCATTTGCAGGAACAATCTTGCAAAGCTTAACGAGGCTGGCGTCGAAACCGCTCGTCTCCAACGACATCGTGACAGCGAACCTCCGGTACACAACGAGAGCTTGAACAACAAAAACCGCCCTTGTGGGGCGGTTCCTCGTTCATGTCATATCGCGAAGCGATCAGGCGGCCAGTTCGTCCGTCTCATTTTCCTTGAACATCTTTGCAAGGTTCAGGAAGCAGATCATGCCGTTTTCGGAAGCGATGATACCTTCACAGAAGGCACGGTCGAAGGAAGCGGTTACTTCCGGAACGGGCTGCACATGGCTGGAAGAAATCGTCAGGATGTCGGAAACACGATCAACCAGCATGCCGATGACCATATTATGCACTTCGGCGACGACAATGGCGCTACGCTCATTGGCGACAGTGCTCTTCATGCCGAGCTTATAGGCGAGGTCGATGATCGGGATGACCGAACCGCGCAGATTCATGACACCGATGACATCTGCCGGAGAGTGCGGGATCGGCGTCGACGGTGCCCAACCGCGGATTTCGCGGATGGTCGTGGTCTTCACGCAAAACTCCTGATCATGCAGGCGGAAGGCAATGATTTCGAGCGTATCGCCGCTGAAGCTAGTGGAATTGATCGTGGCCATTAGAATTCTTCCCAACTGTCATAAGCCAGGGCAGAAGCGGATGCGCCACCATTGGCGCGGACGAGCTTTGCCTTCACACCACGCGATGGCTTTGCACTTGGCGAAGCATCGTTACGGTTATCGATGACATTAACGGAAGAGTGTTGCCCAAATCTAAATTGTGAGACGAGATTGCGAAGGTTTTCAGTCTCGGACGAAAGCCGTGCGCTCGCCGCTGTCGTCTCCTCCACCATGGCGGCATTCTGCTGTGTGCCCTGATCCATAATGTTGACGGCCTTGTTGATTTCGACAAGCCCGGTCGATTGTTCGCGCGAGGATTCGACGATCGCCGTGACGTTGACGTCGATGTTGCCGACCTGGGTGACGATCTGTTCCAGCGCCTGGCCGGTCTGGCCGACAAGCTCGACACCGCTTTTCACATGCTCCGAGGAGGTGGTAATGAGCGCCTTGATCTCCTTGGCGGCGCCGGCCGAGCGCTGTGCAAGTTCACGCACCTCCTGGGCGACGACGGCAAAACCCTTGCCGGCCTCGCCGGCGCGCGCTGCCTCGACGCCGGCGTTCAGCGCCAGCAGGTTGGTCTGGAAGGCGATCTCGTCGATGACGCCGATGATATTGCTGATCTCGCGCGAGGATTTCTCGATCTGGCCCATGGCGTCGACCGCCTTGCGGACGATGCTGCCGGAATGTTCCGCACCGCGTTTCGTTTCCGCAACGAGGCCGCCCGCATCGGCGGCGCGTCTGGCGCTGTCGGCAACGGTCTGCGTGATTTCATCGAGTGCGGCAGCGGTTTCCTCGACGGTCGCAGCCTGCTGTTCGGTGCGTTTGGATAGCACGTCGGCGGCTTCCTTCGTTTCGCGCGCACCGCTGGCGATCGCCTCGGCATTGACGAGGACCGTGCGCATCGCGCTGCCGAGCTTGTCGATCGCGGCGTTGAAATCGGTCCGGACCTTCTCCAGCGCGGGCGGGAAAGGGTTTTCGACCCGCTTCGTCAGATCGCCCTCGGCAAGCGCGGTCAGGCCGGTTGCAAGATCATCGACGGCACGGACGCGTTCGGTGACGTCGGTCGCGAATTTGACGACCTTGAAGATGCGGCCGCTCATGTCAAAGATAGGATTATAGGATGCCTGGATCCAGACGACTTTGCCGCCCTTGCCGATACGCAGAAATTCCTCTGCGACGAACTGGCCGGCGGCAAGCTTCTTCCAGAATTCCTTGTAGGCTTCGGAGCGCACATAGGCCGGTTCGCAGAACATACTGTGGTGCTTGCCGCGGATTTCCTCTTGCCGGTAACCCATGACCGAGAGGAAATTGTCGTTCGCCTGCAGGATCTCGCCATCCGGCGTGAACTCGATGACGGCCTGAGCCCGCGAGAGGGCCGCGATCTTGCCTTCGGCATCGGCTGCCTTCAGCTTGGCGGCGGTCACGTCGCTTGCCAGCTTGACGATCTTGTAGGGTTTGCCGCCCGACATCAGCGGGTTGTAGCTCGCCTGGATCCAGACCTCACGACCGTCCTTGCCGATGCGCTTGTATTCACCGGCATCGAATTCGCCCCTGCCGAGCTTCTGCCAGAATTCCCGGTAGCCAGGTGAGGCGACGTAGTCGGGTTCACAGAAAATACTGTGGTGTCTGCCAACGATCTCGCTGAGTTTGTAGCCCAGGGCCTGGCAGAAATTCTCATTAGCGTTCAGAATATTTCCCTGCGGGTCAAATTCGATTGTAGCCTGCGATTTCATGAGTGCGGTGACGATGGCCCGCGAGTCCAGTGTCCCGCCCAGCGAAAACAACGACATGTCAAAATCCGATCTCTTCTCTTTGGCGGTCGGCCGCTGTCGGGTGATCGGATTCAAGCTATGCCGAATCTGCATGGGCTGCAGTATATCCGTCAATACTTAAGCCCGACCTGCCTCGCATGTGACGGCGGAGCAGCATCAATTGTTTATAAATACGGCCCCAAAGTCCCGAGGCACGTGATGTTTTTGAATTGCAGTATTTAAGTATGATTATTTCGGTTAATGATGCGTAACCGGACGTTCGATAGAATTGAAATAACGCAGCTTTCCTCACGATTTCGGAAGAAAAATTCGCGCATATTCGAAAGTAATGGATTAGTGATTGCAGAAATATATTACGCTTTACTTTAGGTGAGGGTTTTTTCGATCTGCTCTACCGCCCAATCCACCTGTTCCTTATCGATGACGAGTGGTGGCGCAAAGCGAATCGTATGGTCGTGCGTATCCTTGGCGAGAAGCCCCAGATCCTTCAGTGCATAGCAATATTGCCGGGCACCACCGGCCTCCGGCTCCAATTCGACCGCGAGCATCAGGCCGCGGCCGCGCACATCCTTGACGATGTTGGAGCGAATCGAGCGCAGACCTTCGAGGAAGTAGTCGCCCATCGTCTCGGCGTTCTCGATCATTCCTTCTTCAGTCAGCACCTTCAGCGCGGCGCGGGCGACCGCACAGGCCAGCGGGTTGCCGCCGAAGGTCGAGCCATGCTGGCCGGGCTTGAGCACACCGAGGACTTCCGAATTCGAAAGCACGGCTGAAACCGGATAAAAGCCGCCGGAAAGCGCCTTGCCGATGAGCGTTACGTCGGCTTCGATACCTTCATGTTCTTCGGCGAGCAGCTTGCCGGTGCGCCCAAGGCCGGTCTGGATTTCGTCGAGGATGAGCGTGACGTTGTTTGCCGTGCAGAGTTCGCGCACGCGGGTGAAATAACCGGCCGGGGGAATGATGACGCCAGCCTCGCCCTGGATCGGCTCGATCAGTGCTGCGACGGTATTGGCGTTGATGGCCGCCGCGAAGGCCTCTGCATCACCGAAGGGAACGATGCGGAAGCCTGGCGTATAAGGCCCGAAGCCGGTCCGAGCGTCGGGGTCAGTCGAGAAGCTGATGATGCTCAGCGTGCGGCCGTGGAAATTGTTGGCGCAGACGATGATCTCCGCCTTACCCTCCGGGACGCCCTTCACCTCGTAGCCCCACTTGCGGACCGCCTTGATGGCGGTCTCGACGGCTTCCGCGCCCGAGTTCATCGGCAGGATCTTGTGGGAGCCGGTCAGCGCGGCCAGCTCCTCGTAGAGATAGGCCAACTGGTCGTTGCGGAAGGCGCGCGAGGTGAGTGTCAGGCGGCTTGCCTGCTCGACCATGGCGGCAAGGATCTTCGGATGGCAATGGCCCTGGTTGACGGCAGAATAGGCCGAGAGGCAATCGAGGTAGCGCTTGCCATCCGTGTCCCAGACATGAACACCTTCACCCCGCGTCAGCACGACATCAAGCGGCTTGTAGTTATTGGCTCCAAGACGCTGTTCGGTGGCGATGAGGTTCGACGAGATGTTCATGGCCGGTGCTCCCTTATGCGGCGCGTGTAGGACGATCGAAGATACGGCGGCCGAAGAGGCTTGCCGTCATCTCCACCATGATGCGGGCGCTCTTGCCGCGATCATCAAGGAAAGGATTGAGTTCGACGAGGTCGAGCGAGGAGACGAGGCCGCTGTCGGACAGCATCTCCATGATAAGGTGAGCTTCGCGGAAGGTGGCGCCGCCGGGAACGGTGGTGCCGACGCCGGGCGCAAAATCCGGATCGAGGAAATCAACGTCGAAGCTGACATGCAGCAGGCCGTTTGCCTTCTCGATCGTTTCCAGGATCTGGCGGAGGATCACAGCCACGCCCTGTTCGTCGAGCGAGCGCATGTCGAAGACGTTGACGCCGTGCTTGCGGATTTCGACTCGCTCGGAGGCATCGACTGAGCGGATGCCCACCTGGAAGATCTTCTTGGGATCTACGAGTGCGCGGTCCTTCGGCAGGATTTCGGCAAAATCCGCCAGACCGCAGAAGAAGGCGACGGGCATGCCGTGAATATTGCCTGACGGCGAGGTCTCGGGCGTATTGAAATCCGAATGGGCGTCAAGCCACAGCACGAAGAGCGGGCGGTCCTTTTCGGCGGCATAACGCGCCATGCCGGAGACGCTGCCCATGGAAAGGCTGTGGTCTCCGCCGAGGATCAGCGGGAAATGGCCGGCTTTCGCCGCATCATAGGTGGCTGCTTCGAGCGCACGCGTATAGGCGCCGACGATGCGGAGATTATGCGCTTTCGGGTGATTGGGGAGATCCCTGGCCGGGACGATGCTGAGATCGCCCGTATCGACAACAGTGTGGCCGAGATCGCTAAGCGCCTTATCGACACCCGCAATGCGCAACGCTGTCGGTCCCATGCCCGCACCTCTGCGGCCGGAGCCCTCTTCAAGGGGAACGCCGATAAGAGCGACAGATCGAGGTTGTACTTCCATTCCAAGGGCTCCGTTCTGAGGCCTGTTTTGGCCGATAGTGAGATAAAGTGGCGGCGGCAAATAGATGGAAAAATGTCAGAAATGGATTATGATTGCGCAGATTGATAAAGCTAATTTGACAAAGTGAAACCATGGACGATCTCGACAACGAGCTCCTGAGTGCGCTTCGGCACAATGCGCGAATCTCCGTCTCCTCGCTTGCGGCGCTGACGGGGGCTTCGCGGGCGACGGTTGCCACGCGCATCGACCGGCTGGTCGAAAACGGCACGATTGCCGGCTTCACCATCCGCACCGGTCACGAGACGCGTTCCGCTGGCGTCCGGGCCATCGTCATGATCGAAGTGCATGGTAAGCTTGCCGACAAGGTCGCTACCCAATTGCGCGGCTTGCCGCAGGTGCGCGCGCTGCACAGCACCAACGGCAAATGGGATTTCGTCGCCGAGCTCGAGGACCGTGACCTCGTCTCCTTCGACGAGACGCTGCGTCGGATACGCCTCTTCGACGGCATCAACACGACCGAAACCAACATTTTGCTGAAGACCAGCAAGACGAGCTTTTAGGCCTCAATATTCATGTTCGTAGACGATACCGGCCTCACCTGAGCCATTGCCGCCGGCGGCGCCCCGCAGCTTCACGCCGCGGCCGACATCCAGATTGATGATTGCCTTGGCGCCGGCTTCTCCGCCCTGCTGCAGCTCGAAATAGGTCCGTTCGTTGAGGTAGCGGCCGACACTGACACTGGTCCGGCCCTTCGCGTCCGTGCTGATGTCGAGGTCATCGACGCCGAGCTGGTTGCGCAGTCCCTCGAAGAGCGAGGTCGAGCGATTGCCGGCGAGCTGGCTGACGGCATCGGCAAGCTGGGCGATCTGCACCGGCGACAGGCGGGACATGGATTGACCGAAGATGAGCTGGGCCAACACTTCGTCCTGCGGCAGGGCAGGCGACGAGGAGAAGGTGATGGCGGGGTCGGTCGCAAGGCCTGCGACATCCACCGTGAGCGTCGTCGTGCCTGACGTGGACGTGGCCTCCATGTCGAGGGCGGGCGTCAGGTCGCCGGCAAAGGTAATGCGGCTGCGATCGGAGAAATCGAGACGACGGTTGAGGATCGTCAGGCGGCCGCGGCGCATGGTGAAGGCGCCGACAACTTCCGGGACTGAAGCTGAGCCGCGGATCGTGATGTTACCGCCGACCTCTGCATCGATGCCGCGGCCGCGTACAAAGATCTGCGAGGGTGCATCGAGCTGGATATCCAGCATAATGGTCGACGATTTTTCGCGCGGCGGCTCCTGTCTCCCTTTGTTCTTGAGTTGTGCGAGTACGGCAGGCGGCGCGTTGATATGGCGAATATCGATCTCACGCAGCGATGTCGGCAACCTTTCAGGAACGGTGATCGAGGCCTTGTCGATGTGAAGCCTGCCGTTCAACGTGGGGTTAGAAAGCAGCGGTCCTCTCAATCCCAGCATGCCGTCAACCGTTGCGACAACCAGCGTGCCATCGACATAGACCGCTCGGTCCAGGCGGATGGAAAGATCAGCGGGGAAGTTGCCGGTAATGCCGACGGAGCCGCTGGCCGAGATCGAGCCGCCGCTTGCGAGCCTGCCGTTCAGCCGCGAAATGACAGCCTGCTGGCCGTTGAACGTGATGGTCGCGCCGAGGCCTTCGAGGGCGAGGTTGCGGCGCACGTCGATCAGCTTTGCGCCATCCGTGGTGACCGTTCCGTTAATGACGGGTGCCGCCGTCGTGCCGCTGACTTCCAGGTTCACATTGGCGACGCCTTCGGCAACGAGACCCTGCTGGGCGAGCTGTGCGCCGAGAACGGCGAAGGGGAGGCTTCCGTTGAAGCGCATCGACATGGCACGGTTGCCAGTCATTGCGAGAGTGCCGCCGCCTTTCAGCGACAATCCGCCGTCGCCGGCAAGGCTGGTGTCGACCGTCAGCCTGTTGTCGGCCAGCTTACCGCTTGCGCCAAGGGTGAGTGGGGCAAGGCCGGCGCCCTTCGTTTGGTTCGTTTCGGCATTCTTCCAGTCGACCTTGAAATCGACCGAGGGAAGGGGAAGCGATCCCGAGGCAGTCGCTGTCGCGGTAATGGCGCCTTCGGCACCAAGGTTCGGAACGAACCCATTGGCGACGGCGGCCGGCAGATTGGTGACATCGGCCTTGGCGTTGACGCCCTTGATAGTCGTTCCGGCTATATCGAGATTGCCCGCGGCCTTCAGCGAGACACCGCCATTACCGCTGAGATTGGCATCGAAATCCAGCCGGTCTTTGCTGAGCTTGCCCGAAGCAGCGAGCGTCAGGCCGGAAAGGCCGGCAGTCCTGGTCTGTTTCGTTCCGGCGTTTTTCCAGTCGATCTTGAAATCGGCGGCGGGGGCGGTGAGCGATCCGGAGGCCGTGGCTGTCGCTGTGATGATGCCCTCGGCTCCAATATCAGGGACGAACCCATTGGCGACGGCAGCCGGCAGATTGGTGATGTCAGCCTTCGCATCGATGCCCTGGATCGTGGTGCCTGCCAATGCGAGATTGCCGGCGGCTTTGAGCGAGACGCCACCTTTGCCATTCAAGCTGGCGTCGAAATCCAGACGGTTGCTGACGTATTTTCCCGAGGCGGCTAGCGCCAGGCCGGAAAGACCGGCGGTCTTGGTCTGGCGCGTTGCCGCGTTCGTCCAGTCGAGCTTGAAATCGACCACCGGCTCTGTCGGCGTGCCTGAGGTGACGGCAGTGCCGGAGATTATGCCCTCGGCGCCAAGACCGGGCACGAAGCCATTGGCGAGGTTTGCGGGCAGGCCGGCAATGTCGGCGTTGACCGCGAGGTCGCGAATGGCGGTGCCGTCGATCGTCACGCCGCCGTTCGCCTTCAGCAGCGCGCCATTGCTGCTGCCGAGATTGGCGTCGAAATCGACCCTGTTGTTTTCGTATTTGCCGGTAGCTTTGGCGGAGAGATCGGTGAGGCCGTTGCTCTTTGTCTGGCGCGTTGCCGCATTTACCCAGGCCAGATCGAAGGTGACTGCCGGTGTCGGCAGCGAGCCGGAGGCCGACGCCTTGCCGGAAATCGTGCCTTCAGCGCCCAGATCGGGAACGAAGCCGTTGGCAAGGCCTGCTGGAAGGTTTGCGAGATCGGCATCGACCTTCAGATTGCGCACCGCCGTCCCTGCTAGCTCGACATTGCCCATCGCTCTCAGCGACAAGGCCTTCGGTCCGGCGAGATTGGCATCGAAATCGAGTTTCTGGCCGGCAAACTGGCCGGTTGCCGTAAGGTTCAGCCCGGTCAGGCCGGCGGTCTTGGTGTGCCGTGTCGTGGCGTCCTGCCAGCTGAGCTTGAAATCCGCAGCCGGAGCGGCAGGCGTCCCTGATACCGAGGCAGTGCCGGAAATCACTCCGCCGGCATCGAGATCCTTCACGAAACCGTTGGCGATATTGGCCGGAACATTCGCAAGATTTGCGTCGATCTTGATGTCGCCGATCGTGGTTCCGATAATAGCGACATTACCGAGCGCTTTCAGCGATAGTCCACCCTTGCCAGTGAGCGCAGTATCGAAATCGAGCCTGTTATCCGCAAATTTGCCGGATGCGTTGAACGACAGACCAGCAAGCCTGGCGCTCTTTGTCTGGCTTGTCGCGGCGTTTTTCCAGTTCAGCTTGAAATCGGCCGCTGGTGCTGCTGGCGTGCCCGTTGCCGTGACTGTTCCCGAAACCGTACCCTCGGCAGCAAGATCGGGAACAAAGCCATTGGCGACCTTTGCCGGCAGGCTGACGATGTCGGCGTTGATATTGAGGATCGGGCCGTTCGGATCCGCAAGACCGATGTCGCCCGCCGCCTTCAGGGAAAGTCCGTCAGCGCCGCTAATGCCGCCATCGAAGTTCAGCCTGTTGTCGGCGAAGGTGCCAGATGTCGAGACGCCGAGAGGGGCGATGCCGGCGCCTTTTGTATGGCTGGTGGCCGCATCCTTCCAGTCGAGCTTGAAATTGACAGCGGGGGCGGCCGGTGTCCCGGTTACGTTCACCGTACCGGAAATCGTGCCATCGGCGGCAAGATTAGGAACGAAGCTGTTGGCAAGGCTTGCCGGCAGGTCAGTGATGACGGCATCGAGCTTCAGGGTCTCACCAGCCGAACCGGTGACCGATACCGAGCCGCTGCCGGTCTTGACGGTCAGACCGTTCAGGCTGGCAACTCCCTTGGTGATGTTGACCTGTGCGGGTGACGCCAGCTCGACCGGAATGTTGTGCGGCTTGGCGGCGAAACGGTCGAGATTGAGATCGATCATGCCGCCTGCCGACTGCACGTTGCCGGCGGCCTGCAGCGGATTGCCGTCATAGCCCGCATCCAGATTGAAGTCGGTGCGGGTCTGCTGCTGGACGAAATCGAGCGCAATGCCGGTGAGCTTATTGGTCCCGACGCCGAACTCGTCGGCCCTTATTGTTCCGCTGGCTGCAAAAGCCTTGATATCGCTGACGGTCACGTCGATCGTCGGCCTGGCGATCGTAAGCGTGTCACGGCGGATGCCACTGCCGCTGGCGGCAACCTTGAGCGCAATCTTGCCTTCAGTGCCGGTAATGTCGACGGAGCCCTTGAGGTCGCCTTCCGCCTTCTGGCCGCCGAGAGCGGCAAGCAGGCTGATATCGGGGAAGTCGAAGGTCAGCGCACCCGCCGGCGTCATGCCTGACGAAAGTGTGAGGTTGCCTGCCAGGCGATTGCCGCCGACATCGGCCGTCAGCGCGGGGATAGAAATGATCCCCTTCTCGGATTTAACGTCTCCATTGATGCCGATCGGCTGGCCGTCGATCGTGCCGGTCGCGGCTATCCGGCCCTGCGGAGCGGCAGGATCGGCGGAGCCCGTCAGATCGATGTTGAGATCGCCGACCTTGCGATCGGCCATCTGCAGGCTGGCAGCTTTCATATTGGCAGTGAGTGCAAGTGCTGGAAGCGTGCCGCTTGCCTTAATGCTGTAATCCGCTTCCCCGCTCGTGCCTGACAGCAGCTTGCCGATATCGGGAAGCTTGCCGGCGAGATCGGCCGTCAGCACGTCATCCTCGAGCACGACGTTGCCGCCTGCCTCGATGGTGGGGGATTTGATCGTGATGTTCGACAGCGTCACCTTGGAGGGGATCGTGCCGGCAATCTGGGTCTCGAGGTTGATCGGTGCATCGAACTTTTCGGCGACGGCCGGCGGCAAGGCGGCAGGCTGGACAGTAAATTTCGCATTGCCGGTCAGCGTATTGTCGGCCAGGCGATAGGAACCGTTGAGATCGGCGCCGATATTGGCACTTTCGACAGTCGTGCCGTTGAAGCCGATGCCGTTGCGGGAAATCTGAAGCGGCGCGACGAGTGTGATCGGACCCCGAACCGCGCGGTTGAGGTTGGGCTCGGTGAAGGTTGCGTCTCCCGCGACGAGGCGCAGCTGGATATCGCCGGCACCATTGGCGAGATTGAAGGCATCGCTCTTGGCAGTCAGCTTGACGTTGCGGATATCGGCTTGTGGCATCGTGGCGGAATCCAGCGATCCGCTGGCGTTGATGCGCACGGCCTGTGCCTGTCCGGTCATTGCCAGATTGAGGCCCGAAATCATGAAGCGTGCTTCGCCATCTGCTAGCGGCCAGCGAAAATCGACCGGACCGGAGGTGCCGAGCACATTGGCGTTCAGGCTGTTATTGCCGGCAGGGTCGAGCGTGCCGGATGCAGCGATGACGACGCTGCCGGTCGCCAGATTGCCGGTCTGGATATCGATCTTACCGTGATCGTCGAAGGTTGCGGATACATCGATATTCGTCTGGCCTGCGAAAAGCGGCCGGAATGCCATGGGGAGCAGCGCGCTTACATCGCCGCCGCCCTTGAGGTCGAGATGATGCAAGCCGTCGGGCGTGATCGCGTGCTTGCCTTCCAGCGAGGCACGTTGCTGGCCATCGAGGGCAGCCTGCAGCTTGCCGTTCCAGTCCGAGATCGGACCTTCGCCGTTGAGCGCGATATTAACTGCCGGGCTGCCGGGCAGACCAAGAAAGCCTGCGAGCAGGCCGCCCTGCGGTTCGGCAAGCTGCGCGTTCAGCCGCAGATGGCCATTTGCCGGGGTGAAGGCGATATCGGCGGAGAGCTTTGCGTCGGGAACCTCATGGCGGTTGACGTTAACAAGCGCTTCGCCGCCATCGCCATCGGCTCTGAGGTTGCCAGTGGCGGCAAGTGAGAAGGCCCGGCCGGCCAGAGGCGCGCCAAGGGAAATATCGGGCAAAGCGATATGCTCGATATCGATCTTCAGCGGCAGCCGGAAGCCCCCGCTGCCTCCTTCCTCTGGAGTCACCGGCCTGGAAGGGAGGGTGCGTACCGGCTGGCGGCGCACCTCGATGGAGGCGACTGATACCTGCCTGGCATGGAAGGTACCGGTCAGCAGCGCCAGGGGATTCCAGTCGACGGCGATGCCGCGGATTTCTGCAAATGTGCCACGCGTGTCCGAGAGGGTGATCTCGGCTGCGCGTAAGCCGCCGGTCAGCAGGCCCTCGGGTTCGCGCACCGATATCGTCATATCGCGGTTGGAAAGTGCTGAAGCGACATTTTCTGTGACAATGCGGGCACCGAAGGAGGTGAAGCCGAAGATCGCCAAAGCAATGACGGCAAGGATGATCGCCGCGCCGAGACCGTAGCCAACGAGCCGCATTATCCAGTTCATGATTTTCGCCAACATTTGCATAAGAGCGGACACTATCCCGTTTTCATGACAGCTCACAGGTCGGAAAGCACTGCGAAATCGGCATTCTCAAAGCATTTCCGTTTCTGGTCACGGAAATGCTCTATCTTTTTTCACGCAATTCCGGACGCAAAACCGCTGCACACTTTTGCTGGAATTGCTTTAGAACGACTGGCCTATGCCGGCATAAATTCCATAATCCGTCCCACCTTCGTACTTGTTCAGCGGTACGGCAAAATCAAGCCGAAGGGGGCCGAAAGGCGTTGCATAGCGGATACCGGCGCCCGCACCGGCCCTGATATCGGAAAAATCAGGCGCAATGCTGTCCGAAACCGTGCCGACATCGATGAAGGGCACGATACCGATCGTATCGGTGATCCTGATACGCGTCTCGAAGGAGCCGGTCACATAGGAGCGACCGCCGGTGGCCTCGTCGTTTTCATTATAGGGCGAGATTTCCTGATAGCCGTAACCACGCACGGAACCGCCGCCGCCGGCGAAGAAACGCTGGGTGGCCGGAATATCCTGAACGCCGCCGCCGCCGATCAGCGTGCCGGCCGCGAGCTTGGCGGCCAGCACGATGCCGTCTTCGGCGCCGAGACCGAGATAGCCTGATATCGAGCCTTCGAAGGCTGAATAGATCGTGCCGTTGAAGAATTCATAGCCCGGCTTTGCCGAGAGCGTGGCGTGATAGCCGCTGGTCGGATTGAATCTGTCGTCGCGGGCGTCGCGATCATAGGTGATCGGCAGCGTGAAGGTCAGATAGTTGTTGTTGCCGAAAGCGTCGTCGTCATTCTCGAAGCTCACCTCGCCCGCTGCAGAGATGGTGTCCTGATCCGTCAATTCATAGGAGATGCCGAGCGAAGCGGTAATAAGTTTCGCATTATAAGCATCCGGATTTTCCGTCTTCGCGACGATGCCGGCCTTCAAGGTGGCGGACGGGTGGATGAAGCCCGGTTTTGTGAAGAGGATGCCGGCGGAGTAATCGAGATCGCCGAGGTCGGACGCTTCGCCGAGACGCGAGACGGCGCCTTCGATGCGCAGCGATTCGGCCTCGCCGAACAGGTTGCGATGGCCCCAGTAGCCGTTGACGCCGAAGCCGTCGATCGTCGAATATTGCGCGCCGATGCCGAGGTAGCGCCGCTTACCTTCGGAAACCTCGATCGTCATGGGCAAGGTACCATCGGAGGCCAGCGCGTCGCCTTCGTGGATCGTCACACTGGAGAACACGCCAAGTGCGCGCAGGCGCTCGCCTGCCTTTCTCAATGCCTCGGGCGAATAGGCCTCGCCCTTCTGTAGGCGGGAATAGCGCTGGATGAATTCCGGCTTGACCCTTTCCTCCCCAGTCACGCCGACTTCGCCGATCGGAGCAACCGGGCCACCTTCGGCAGCGAGAACGATATCGACGGTGTTCCTGCTGTGGTCGGCAACCACGCGGCGTTCGGTGAGCTTGGCAAAAGGCCTTCCCTCGCTCTTCAACTGGTCGACGATCGTATCGCCGGCCTTGATGATGGCGAGCGAGCCGGCTTGCTCACCAGGTGCCAGATCGTAATCGGCGGGATTGCGGTGCGCGGCATCGCCGCCGAACTGTACTTCATTCACGGTGAAGACCGGGCCAGGGGCTATATCCACTTTGACCGGGACGGGCTTTGAGCGATCGAAAGTCGGGTTAGGAGGCAGATCGTCTATATTGCGGCCGTCGATGGTGATCGTCACCACACCGCCGTAGCGCGCCTTTTCGAAGAGTGTGGCGATCAACCTGTCGCGGTCGTCGCGGGCTTTCACGACGACGCCAAGATCGCCTGAAACCGGACGGTTCTTATCGCCGACGAGACGAGAGCTGTTCTCCAGCGCTTCCTTGAGGTCGCTATCGGCTGTCCCGGTTTCGAGGTCGACATCATAGCGCACAGGATCGGGCACCTGCAGGTTCTCGTCCTCGTCCTTGCCGAATATGGTGATGCCGAAAAGCTTGAATGCGTAAGCGTTGCCCACGAGGACCGGTGAAAATGCAGTCGCCGCTGCGACCACCGCCATGGCGCCTGCTCGATACGCAATACCAGTTCTCAGGCCCGTCCCTCTAATCCGCATCCGCCGCTTTTTGGTTACATTAAAATGAAGCTCTGCGTTGCCCAGCCGATAGCAAGCTTAGCGGCAAAATCGCGCCACGTGTACCAATTTAAACTGTTGGCGCACTAATTTAGCACAAAAAAATCCCGGACGAGGGTCCGGGATTTCCATTTTTCCTATTCTGATTGCAGATCTCAGCGGCAATCATCGATGTAGCGGCGACCATACCGGTCCCGGTAATAGCATTGGCCGGGCTGCTCTGCGACCCTGCCGATAAGCGCGCCTGAAACGCCGCCGATTGCTGCACCGACTGCCGCGCCGCGCACGTCGCCGGTGACCACGCCGCCGATAACGGCACCAGACGCTGCGCCGATACCGGCACCTTGTTGCGTGGGTGTGCAGCTTGCGATCGAAAGGCCGATCAACGCGAGTACGAGGACTTTTTTCATTCTTCTCTCCGAGGTTTTTGGCGCCCCAGCGGGCGGATGTCGTCCCTAACCTGTTTTTTTCTCAGGCTAGCCCGAAAACTATGTCGCAAGAAGGGCTTGTCCACCATCATCGAGCTTTTTTCGTAAGGCGTGGATTTCTTTCCACGATTAAAAGCGAATTTTTCGCTGGAATTGACGTCGATCAATTTCCCCGATCACGGCTCGCATATTTTTTATCTGGAATCATTCAAAAGTCTGCGCCTTTTGCCGCAGTTGATGTTAAATCAGGGACGTAAGGGTTGACGTCCGGTTGCCGTCTCAGCAAGAAACAGCCGTACGAACTGGAGCATATGATGGATTTCGAAGCGTTTTTCAAAAGCGAGCTGGACGGGCTTCACACTGAGGGCCGTTACCGCGTTTTTGCCGATCTGGAGCGCCATCGCGGCAACTTTCCGCGTGCGACCCGCCACACGGCAAATGGCGAACAGGAAGTGACCGTCTGGTGCTCCAACGACTATCTCGGCATGGGCCAGCACCCCAAGGTGATCGAGGCGATGAAGGAAGCCATCGATCACTGTGGCGCGGGTGCGGGAGGCACCCGGAATATCTCTGGCACCAACCACTACCATGTTCTGCTCGAACAGGAGCTCGCTGATCTGCACGGCAAGGAAGCCGCTCTGACCTTCACGTCAGGCTATGTTTCCAACTGGGCAGCGCTCGGCACGCTCGGCGCCAGGATCCCTGGCCTCATCATCTTCTCCGATGCTTTCAACCATGCCTCGATGATCGAGGGCATCCGCTACGCCAAGTGCGAGAAGGTCATCTGGAAGCACAATGACGTGGCCGACCTCGAAGCCAGGCTCGCTGCAGCCGATCCCAAGGCGCCGAAGCTCATCGCCTTCGAATCCGTCTATTCGATGGATGGCGATATCGCGCCGATCAAGGAAATCTGCGATCTCGCAGACAAGTATGGCGCGATGACTTATCTCGACGAAGTGCATGCCGTCGGCATGTACGGTCCGCGCGGCGGCGGCATTGCCGAGCGCGAAGGCCTGATGGATCGCATCACCGTCATCGAAGGCACGCTTGCGAAGGCTTTTGGCGTCATGGGCGGTTATATCGCGGCTTCCACGGCGCTCTGCGATTTCATCCGTTCTTTTGCATCGGGCTTCATCTTCACGACGTCGCTGCCGCCGGCCCTCGCTGCCGGCTCGATCGCTTCGATCCGGCATCTGAAGGCGAGCCCCTTCGAGCGAGCCCGCCATCAGGATCGCGTGCGAAAGCTGCGCGCGCTGCTTGACCAGCAGGGCATTCCGCACATGCCGAACCCGAGCCATATCGTGCCGGTCATGGTCGGCGATGCCGCCAAGTGCAAGTGGATCTCGGATCTGCTACTCGACAATTTCGGGGTCTATGTGCAGCCGATCAACTATCCGACGGTGCCGAAGAAGACCGAGCGCCTGCGCATCACGCCGACACCGCTGCATTCGGACGCCGATATCGAACATCTCGTCGGCGCGCTGCATTCGCTCTGGTCGCGCTGCGCGCTCGCCCGTCACGTAGCCTGACGTCACTGCGCCTGATTTTTCAGGAAAATTTCTTTATCGGATGAGCCCGGCAGCCCGCTGCCGGGCTTCCTTGTCTGCGGCGAAGACATCATCCATCGTTGCCGCCGCTGGCAGATCGATGAGATCGTCCATCACTTTTTCGGTGATCTCGGCCATGGCGAGGAAGGGCAGGCGGCCCTCGATGAAGGCTTCGAGCGCCACTTCCTTGGCGCCGTTCAGCACTGCACCCTGGACGCCGCCGCGCGTCATCGCCAGACGGGCAAGCCGCAGGGCAGGGAAACGTTTTTCATCCGGAGCCTCGAAGTCCAGCCGCGCGAGCTTGGCGAAATCCAGCCGCTCGATCGGCAGGTTCGCCCGGCGCGGATGGGAAAGGGCGTAGCCGATTGCGGTGCGCATATCCGGTGCGCCGAGCTGCGCCAGCACCGAACCATCCGTATAGCCGACCATCGAATGGATAACCGACTGCGGATGGACGATCACCTCCACCTGCTCGGGGCGCAGACCGAAAAGGTGCTTCGCCTCGATCATCTCCAGCGCTTTGTTGAACAGCGACGCACTATCGATGGAAATCTTCAGGCCCATCGACCATCTCGGATGGGCGCGTGCGGTCTCCACTGTGACGTTGGCCATCTCCTCCAGCGAGGATGTGCGGAAGGGACCGCCTGATGCCGTCAGGATGATACGTTCCACGGCATGGCGCTGGTTTTCCTCCAGCACCTGGAAAATCGCATTGTGTTCGCTGTCGACAGGTAACAGCTTGCCGCCGCCGTTCTTCACCGCCTCGATGAAGAGATCACCTGCCGAAACAAGACATTCCTTGTTGGCGAGCGCGATATCGGCGCCGCGGCGTGCCGCCGCAAGCGTAGGAGCAAGGCCGGCCGTGCCGACGATGGCTGCCATCACCCAGTCCGCCTCGCGGTCTGCTGCCTCCATCAGGCCGGATTTGCCGGCAGCGACTGCGATGCCGCTGCCCGAAAGCTCGCTCTTCAGCGATTCGTAATGCCGGTCATTGGCGATGACGGCCAGCTGCGCGCCTGACGATTTTGCCTGCTGCGCCAGCAATTCCACATTGCCGTTGCCGGTCAGGACGGAAATTTCGAAATTATCCCGGCCGCCCAGATGATCGATGACATTGAGCGTATTTTGGCCGATCGAGCCTGTCGAACCGAAGATACTGAGGCGCCGAGGCGCGATTTTGCTCGTCATCATCGTCGATTTCGCAAGAAATTGCATATTCGGCATCGGCTCTACAGGGGATCGCGGGAGGCAGCAAGTGTGCGGTGCAGCAAATTTCAACTCCAGAGGGGTTTACATAGGTCCGCCATGATGTGATCCTGATAACGGTCCTCACGGGGATGATCATCTGCTGCGGCCGGTTACGGTCGAAAAAGGCAAATCCGCTGGGCGTTGATGCGTCCGACGAGCGACCGGCAATTTAATGCCATTGGCCGCGGCCAAACAAAAATCGAAGACTGAACCGGGATTGCGTGTCTGCACCGTCCTTCATTGCGTTCGACGCGAGCGCTCCACGTCCGCTTTGCGCCTATCGGTGCGCGATTGGCGTGCTAGTTCAAAACGATGCGATATTATGACGAAAATAAAGATTGCATGCTTTGTTTTTGCCCTTCTGCCTCTGGCCAATCCGGTATTTGCGGATGATCTGGTGATCTGGTCGCCGGTGAAGGTGTCCACTCGTTCCTACAAAACGACGGTCGGGTTTCGCCTGCCGATGGAATGGGAGACGAGCGCCGGCGCCGATCTCGCGCTCGCCTCGAACAAGAGCGGGGCACCGCTGCCGGATTCCGGCCAGGCGATGCTCTGGGGGAAGCTGCAGAAGGTAAGTGTTACGCCGGCCAGCCGTGCGCAGCAGGATGTGACGCTGCAGGTCGATACTTTACGCGGCAGCGGCGCGCTTATGCTCAGCCGCTCGCGAAGCTGGATACTTTCCGATTCGCTCGACATGCAGACGACACGCGCGGTGAGCCTCGGTTACAACGCCGTCGATGCGCGGCAGGCAACGGTGTCGGCCTCCCAGGCGGTGAAGCTTATCTATCCATGGACTGGCACATCGATTTCCGCGGGCAGCAGCATCGGTAATGTCAATGGCGACTTTTCCAGCACCGTTGCCGTCAGCCAGAACATCCTGCCCAATCTCGGACTCAGCGCGTCCGTGTCCGATCCGCTTTCGACGGGGCGGACGGGGAATGTCAATTTGAACTATCAGCTTCGCTGGTAGGCGAAACCAAAGCCTTGTCAGCCGCGTTTCTTCCTAATCACCAAGGAGGACAGAACGATGGTCTTCAAGGAACAGACATTTCACGGTCATCTGCCCGAAGCCGAGGCTGAATATGCCAACCGCGCGACGCTGGAATCTGCGGTCGCCAATGCACTGGCCGTTGCTGGCGGTATCGATGCATCCGATGTCGAGGTTACGGCCGAAGGCGACGAGATCGTTTTGAGCGGACGCGTCGGTACGGTTGATGAAATCGAGCGGGCAACAGTCGTCGCAAGAACTGTTGAAGGCGTGCATACGGTTCGAAACCGTATTTTGCTTGCGGACCCGATAGTTAATGTTCGACATTAACTATTAACCAAATATTAACTTTCTGTAAGTTTATCCGCACCGTCCCCTGACCTAGGTTTGACCTATTCCACAGCCCCGGAAAGTCAGGTATTTCGATGCATCAGATGGAAATGATCAATCGTCGGACATGGAGCAGTCCGCTCTCCCGGCGCGACTATCGCAATAGCAGCGGTTTCATCAATGAAGGCGAGCGCGTGGTGCTCGGCATTGGCCTTGCGAATTCCAGGGGAGGCAGCGTCCTCGATATAGGCATCGGCGGCGGTCGCACGGCTGCGCTTCTCGCCAGGGAGGCCGCCAACTATGTCGGCATCGACTATACGCCCGAGATGGTAACGCTTGCGCGCTCCAACCACCTGGGTCTTTGCTTCGAAAATATGGACGCACGTGATCTTTCGGCCTTTGCCAATGGCTCCTTCGATCTCGTCGTTTTCAGCTATAACGGCATCGACTCCGTCGATGCCGATGGACGCAAATCGGTCCTGCGTGAAGTCTCGCGCGTGTTGAAGGCCGGCGGCACCTTTGCCTTTTCGACCTTCAATCGCAACTGGCACGGTTTTGGCCAAAACCGTGCCCGCTCCTCGATCGTCTGGTCCAATCACCCGGTGAAGCTGAGTTTCCGGCTCCTCAAGCACGCGATGGGAATGGTGCGGGAGTGCCGTTTCGCGCCGCTGGAGGAGCGGGATGGCGAACATGCAATCCTGCTGCATCGCGCCCATGATTTCGGCATCATGGTCTACGCCACGACACCCGGCCAGCTGCGCTCACAACTCACAGAAAGCGGTTTTACCGGCGAGCCGTTACTCTTTTCGGTCGATGGTCGCCCCCTCGATGGCGAAATGCCGGCGAACGAGGAATATTTCCACGTCTTGGCACGCAAGCCGTCGCTCAGCTGATCAGCCGAACCGCTCGGTCAGGAAGCCAGCAGGCGCCTTTTCACCGACGAGCCGATCGGTCTTATGTGTGGTGACCGGGCCTTGCGGCTGGTAGCTGATGGCGATGAGCAGACCGCAGGCGATTGCGCCGCCAATTGCAAGCAGGGTCATTCGAATACGCATGACGGATACTCCTGTTTTGCCGGTAAACGCGGGAAAAATTCCGAAGTTCCTCATGCTTCAGAACAGATGACCCCGGCTGGGCCTCCAGCCGGGATCTTCCTGTCTTAGCGGCAGACACGGGTCTTCTTGATCACGGTTTCGCCGTGGCTATGGAAGCGTTCCGTGCGGGTATAACAGTCATGCGAAACACGGCGCGGCGGCAGGCGATGGCGATAGTAAGGACGGTCCACCATGCGGTGATATCCGTATCCATCATTGTCAGTTGTGATGGTTACGCTGGCCGCCTGCGAGGGCAGAGCAGTGGCGAGAATCGTAGCCGCAGCAAATGCGGAAGCGATGATAATATTCTTCATGACAAGCCTCTCTTTCTGAGTTGGTCGGGTGATCAACTCGAACGAAGCGCAATCAGTTCAATCACATAGCGTTACCAATTGTGTCAGTGGCAACCTTTGCCCGCCTGAAATCGTTCTCATGTCGGAACAGCCGGAGACATCGTCATGGGACAGATCGGAAGGGCCGTCACACTTGCGGTTGGACTTGCCGGCGGCACGCTTTTCTCGCAGGCGCCGGAATTCGCGCAGCAATATCGCCAGCGCATCGGTGGGGCGATCGACGAGCTCAAGGTCATCGTGGACGACTTCACGAAACAGGCCGCCGACCATCATCTCGATCGTCAGCAGGCGCTCGATGTCTATGCCCGTTCTCCCGACGATTTCCTGCGCGATCGCGGCCTTTCGATGCGCAGTACGCTGGAGCGCTATGAGCGCCTCGTCACCCAGCAATCGGATCTCGGTAGTACGGCGCCGGTCGCAAGGCCCTTCGTTCTCATGCGTAATGCCGATGAAGGGATCCTTGCCAATACATGGCACGACTTCGTGCTTGGAGTCCCCGTCAGCTTCCCCGGTCTCGCCTGGGCGGCAATTGGCTTCATCGGCGGCTGGATCGTCGCGGTACTGTTCGGGATAGGCGCAAAACGCGCCGTGCAGTGGCGACCTGGTTATCGATGAGAGAATGGTGATCCCGACGCGATTCGAACGCGTGACCCCCAGATTAGGAATCTGGTGCTCTATCCTGCTGAGCTACGGGACCACTCCGTTGCCATGCATACAAAAGGCTTGGAAGGAAGCCAAGCCTTTTCAGTGTTTCCAATGTCGTTTCGTTTCAAGCGCCGAGGCGCTGTTCGGCAAGGCGCACCCAGTAGGAAATGCCGTGGGCGATGGCCTCGTCGTTGAAGTCATAGGCGGGATTATGGAGGCCGGCGGTGTCGCCGTTGCCGATGAAGATGAAGGCGCCAGGGCGGGCATTCAGCATGTAGGAGAAATCCTCGCCGCCCATCATCGGATCGACCTCGGGATTGACGTTGGCTTCGCCGGCAATGTCGCTAGCGATGGCGACGGCATGTTCCGTTTCATCCGCATGATTGAAGGTGACGGGGTAGTTGCGGTGGAAGTTGATGTCGGCTGCCGCACCATGGGCGGCGCAGATGCCTTCCACGACTTCGCGCAGGCGTGCTTCGGCCTGGGCGCGCACCTCGTCATCCAGCGTGCGGATCGTGCCGGCGAAGGTTGCGTCATTGGGGATGACGTTGTGGGCGAAGCCGGCATTGAACTTGGTGACGGAGACCACGACCGAGCGGAGCGGATTGACGCTGCGCGAGGCAATCAGCTGCAGGTTGGCGACGATCTGCGCGCCGATGGCGATCGGGTCGATCGTACGGTGCGGCTGCGCCGCATGGCCGCCGCGGCCCTTGATGGTGACGGTGAACTCATCGGTCGCCGCCATGATAGGGCCTTTGCGGGTGGCGAACTGACCGACGGGCAGGCCCGGCAGATTGTGCATGCCGTAGACCTCTTCGATGCCGAAGCGCTCCATCATGCCGTCCTTGACCATCAGATTGCCGCCGCCGCCGCCTTCTTCGGCCGGCTGGAAGATCACCGCGACATTGCCATTGAAGTTGCGCGTCTCTGCGAGATATTTCGCGGCACCCAGCAGCATGGCAGTATGGCCGTCATGACCGCAGGCGTGCATCTTGCCGGGTGTTTTCGATGCCCAGGGTTTGCCGGTGATTTCGGTGAGCGGCAGGGCATCCATATCGGCGCGCAGGCCCACCGTGCGGCTGCCTTCGCCCTTGCCCTTGATGACGCCGACGACGCCGGTGCGACCGATACCGGTGACAATTTCGTCGACGCCGAATTCCTTAAGCTTTTCAGCAACGAAGGCGGCCGTATTTTCGACTGCGAAGAGAAGTTCCGGCCGCGCATGGATGTGGCGGCGCCACTCTGCGACTTCATCCTGAAGTTCGGCGGCTCTATTCAGAATCGGCATTCTTGGGTTCCTGTGAATGAAATGCGTGGGGCCTGTCTGAAAGCATCACAAGGGCGTGATGCCTTGGAAATAACTTAGTCAATGACCTTTGCCATGTCATAGCCATATAGGGTAAATAGGGGAAGGTTTCGAGATAATTCCCTGAAGGACGAGCACTTGTCGACGCGCCACGATCGTTTGTTCGCCGCTTTGCGGCCGTTTTCTTTTATAGCGACAGCAACAGCGGTTCTTGTCTCGTCCGTTACACTTGCTCAGGCCAATCCGCATATCCTCGTCGACGTGCAGACCGGACGGGTGCTGGAGCATGAGGAAGCTTTCCGCAAGTGGTATCCGGCTTCACTCACCAAACTCATGACCGTTTATACGGTGTTTGATGCGATCCGCTCCGGCCAGATCAGCCTCGACACGCCCGTTGTCATGAGCAAGCGGGCAGCCGCCGAACCGCCAGCCAAGATGGGCTTCAAGCCAGGCCAGAAATTCACCCTCGACAGCGCGCTCAAGATCCTGATGGTGAAGTCGGCGAACGATATCGCGGTCGCCGTCGCCGAAGCGGTCAGCGGCACGCAGGAGGCTTTCGTCGTGCGCATGAATGCCGAAGCGGCGAAGCTCGGCATGTCGGATTCGCATTTCATCAATCCGAACGGCCTGCCGGGCAAGGGGCAGTATACGACGGCTCGCGACCTCGCGATCCTGTCGGTGGCGCTGCGCCGCGACTTCCCGCAATATGCCGGCTATTTCTCGCTGGAAGGTTTTACGACCGGCAAGCAGAACGTTCCGAACATCAACATGCTGATCGGTCGTTTTGCCGGCGCCGACGGCATGAAGACCGGCTTCATCTGCGCTTCGGGCTTCAACCA
The DNA here is from genome assembly GCF_014873945.1 of Rhizobium viscosum. Taxonomy (NCBI): domain Bacteria; kingdom Pseudomonadati; phylum Pseudomonadota; class Alphaproteobacteria; order Hyphomicrobiales; family Rhizobiaceae; genus Rhizobium; species Rhizobium viscosum. The sequence goes on from NZ_JADBEC010000001.1 coordinate 2,244,727, forward strand.
GATCGGTTCGGCGACACGCAGCGGCCGCACGCTGGTTTCCGTCGTGCTCGGTACCGACAGCCTGGCGGCCCGCGCCGACGCCACCGCCAATCTACTGCAGAAGGGCTTCACCACGCAGTTTGTGGCAAATGATACACTGGGTTCGCTGAGGCCCTACGGTCCGGGGCAGGACCAGGTGAATGACATCACGGCCGATATCTGCAGCGCCAAGGGCGCGAAAGTGCGCAGCGAAACGCGTGACGAGGTTGGCCGCATGAAGGTGCAGTCGCCCTATATTCACGAGATGGATCACGAGCCGCAATTCGTGTTCGCCGGCCTCATTCCGGGGCAGGATCCGCAGCCGGTCGCGCAGAACGACAAGATCGCCAAGGGCGACGCGGTCGAGGCGCTTGCCAATGTGCCGGTGCCGCTCCCGCGGCCGAAATCCTTCTAAGGAAGAAACATGAGCACGTTTAGCGACAAGATCCCGGTCACCATCCTGACCGGCTTCCTCGGCGCCGGAAAATCGACGCTTCTGAACCGTATCCTCAAAGATCCTGCCATGAAGGATGCGGCCGTCATCATCAATGAATTCGGCGATGTCGGCATCGACCATCTGCTGGTCGAAAGCTCCGGCGATTCCATTATCGAGCTCTCCGATGGCTGCCTCTGCTGCACTGTGCGCGGGGAACTGGTCGATACGCTGGCGAACCTCATGGATGCCGTGCAGACGGGCCGTGTGAAGCCGGTCAAGCGCGTGGTCATCGAGACCACCGGCCTTGCCGATCCGGCTCCCGTCATGCAGGCGATCATGGGCAATCCTGTTGTTGCGCAGAATTTCGAGCTCGATGGCGTCGTCACCGTCGTCGATGCCGTCAACGGCCTGCAGACGCTCGATAATCACGAGGAGGCGCGCAAGCAGGCGGCTGTTGCCGATCGGCTGATCGTTTCGAAACAGAGCATAGCCGGCGACCCGGATGCGCTGATGGCACGTCTGCATGGCCTCAATCCACGCGCCGCCATCATGGATGCCGACAGTGATGAGGCAGGCTCAGCGCGTATTTTCGTCAACGGGCTTTATGATCCCGGCACAAAGATCGCCGATGTCCGCCGATGGCTGCATGATGAAGACGAGCATGAGCACGAGGGGCATCATCATCACGACCATGGGCACGATCACGATCACGATCACGGTCATCACCACCATCATCATCATCATGGTCATGGCCACGATCAGGACCCGCACGACGTCAATCGTCACGATGCGTCGATCCGCTCCTTCTCGATCATCGAGGAGAAGGCGATCGATCCGATGGCGCTCGAAATGTTCATCGATCTCTTGCGTTCTGCGCATGGGGAAAAGCTTCTGCGCATGAAGGCGATTATCGCCACATCGGACCGGCCGGAGCGGCCGCTGGTGCTGCATGGCGTCCAGAGCATCTTCCACCCGCCGGTGCGGCTTGCGGCTTGGCCAAACCCCGAAGACCGGCGCACGCGCATGGTGCTGATCACCAAGGATCTGCCGGAGGCTTTCGTGAAGGATCTCTTCGACGCCTTCCTCGACAAACCGCGGATCGATGCGCCGGATCGGGCAGCCCTCAGCGACAATCCGCTCGCCATTCCGGGCATGCGGATCTGACGATCATCCCTTACGGATCAGGAAACGGTGGCCGCGCTCGGTCTTTTCCGTGCTGACAAGCTCATGGCCGTCTTCATTGCAGAAATGCGGGATGTCGATGACGGCAAGCGGATCGCTGGTGTCGACGAGGATCATCGCACCGCTCGGCATGGCAGTCAGCTTCTTGCGCGTCTTGATGACGGGAAGCGGGCATTTCAGCCCGCGCAGATCGTAGAGAACGGCGTCCAAGCCGATCAGTTCCTGGCCCAGAACTTCCAGAACGGCTTCTTGGTGGCGTCTGCGGTTTCCTGCGGTGCCGGCTCAGGTGCGGCATAGGCCAGCGGGTTCTGCATTGGCACGGGAATATTGGCTGGCAGCGCTGCGGCAACGGTCGTGGCCTGAGCCTGCGTCGTCGGCGTAGCAGCAGCTGCAGTCTTTGCAGCCACGCTCTTTGCGGCCTGATTGGCCATCATGTCTTCGAGTTCGGCAATCTTGACCATGCGGCCGGCCTCAAGCGACGTGCCCGTCGGAGCATAGGCGAGTTCACGACCCTTGCGCTGCTTGGCGACCACAGCCTTACGTTCTGCTTCCGTCGGGTCGTACCAGGCAAGTCCGTCATATTTCTTCAGCGCCGTCTGATAATCGGCATCATAGGTCTTGCCGTAGGAGGCGAGCGCTGCCGTCAGCGCCGGCGGCGTAGACATGGCCGGGCAGGCGCCGGCCGGATTGAAGCTGCCGCCGTTCGTGGCCTGCTGGTTGAAGACGTATTTCTTCTCGCAGACATTCACTTCCGGCGGGCGCTTGGTGACTTCGAAATTGTCGTAGCCGACCTTCAGCATCTTCCAGAAATCATAATTCGTATCCAGACGATGTTTGACCATGTTCTCGGCCGTCATGCGGAAGGGGAAGGCCTGAAGCTGGACGCTTTCCTGGCCGCCCTTGAAGGCGTCACGGGCAAAGGCGTAGATTTCCAGAACCTGCTGATCGGTCATCGAATAGCAGCCGGACGATGAGCAGGCACCGTGGATCATCAGGTCGCTGCCGGTGCGGCCGTTGACGGCATCATACCGGTTCGGGAAACCGGTATTGATCGCCAGATAATATTTGGAATTGGGGTTCAGATTGGCGCGGCTCAGGTTGTAGAAGCCTTCCGGCGCCTGCCGGTCGCCGGTTTTGACCTTCGGGCCGAGCTTGCCGGACCAGGCGCAGATCTTGTAGCCGGCGATCTTCTCAAACCGGTTGTCCGTCTTCGCCTTCCAGACTTCCAGCGCACCTTCTTCCTTAAAGATGCGGATCATGATCGGCGAGTTGCGGTCCATGCCCTTGGCCGACATGTCGGCAAGGATGCGGGCGGGAAGCGGCTGCTCCACCTTGTTCTTGACGGTCGAAAGGTCGATGCCTTGAGCCGATTCCAATGCGTCATTGCAGCCGGTCAGAGCCAGCGCCATGAGTGAAACATAGGCAAAATGACGTATGCGCATTCAATCAGCCCATCAATAATGCGACCCAACCCGCTTACGGAAACCGGGCGTAGCGCGGAATCATAGGCGGCTTATACTTGATAAATCCTTACCAGCCTATGACTTGCGCGGACGTGTCCTGCAAGCGCAATGTTACAGATAACATTATTGTGGCCAAGATTTGGCCCCAATCGGCTGTGCTGCCCTTTGGAACTTACAGATTGCGGCCCATGGCGAGGAACTTCTGGCGGCGGTCGTTGCGCAACTGTTCGCCGGAGCGGGAAGCCATTTCGGCCAGCGCATTGGAGATCATATCGCCGGTGGCGGCGATGACGCTGTCGGGATCACGGTGTGCGCCGCCGAGCGGCTCGGGAATGATGCCATCGATAACGCCGAGCGCCTTCAAGTCCTCCGCCGTGATCTTCATGTTGGTCGCAGCTTCCTTGGCGCGGGTGGAATCGCGCCAGAGGATCGAGGCGGCACCTTCCGGTGAGATGACGCTGTAGATCGAATGTTCGAGCATGTAGACGCGGTTGCCGGTGGCAATCGCGATCGCGCCGCCCGAGCCGCCTTCGCCGATGACGATCGAGATCAGCGGCACCTTGACGCCGAGGCACATCTCGGTCGAGCGGGCGATGGCCTCGGCCTGACCGCGCTCTTCGGCGCCGACACCCGGATAGGCGCCTGCGGTATCGACGAGAGTAATGACGGGAAGCTGAAAACGATCCGCCATTTCGAGGATGCGGATCGCCTTGCGATAACCTTCAGGACGGGCGCTGCCGAAATTATGCTTCAGGCGGCTCTTGGTGTCATTGCCCTTTTCCTGGCCGATGACGGCGACCGGCTGGCCACGGAAACGGGCAAGACCGGCCTGGATGGCGGCATCCTCGGAAAATTTGCGGTCGCCGGCAAGCGGCGTGAATTCCTGGAAGAGCGTCTTGGCATAATCGACGAAATGCGGACGCTGCGGATGGCGCGCGACCTGCGTCTTCTGCCAGGCGTTGAGCTTCGAATAGATCTCGACGATCGCCTCGCGGACGCGGACTTCGAGCCTGCCGACTTCGTCGGAGGTGTCGATGCTTTCGTCTTCCGTCGCCAGCTTCTTAAGCTCGATGATCTTACCTTCGAGGTCGGAGATCGGCTTTTCGAAGTCGAGATAGTTGTGCATGAGGTGCGTTTCCGTTCCTTGTGCGCGGGACAGTTTCCTGGTTCCGTCCCTTGTCGCCGGTCCTATTCGTGCTTTTTCGCCTGTTTTGCAAGGGGGTGGTGCGTATGGACGAGCTGCTGGAGCCGTTCTTCCAGAACATGCGTATAGATTTGTGTCGTCGAAATGTCCGAATGACCGAGGAGTTCCTGCACCACGCGCAGGTCCGCGCCATTGGCCAGAAGGTGGCTCGCGAAGGCGTGTCGCATGACGTGCGGCGAAATCATCGACGGTGTGAGGCCGGCTCGGATTGCCAGATTCTTGAGATCGCGGGCGAAAACCTGGCGCGGCAAGTATCCCTCTTTCGAGGCGGCCGGGAAGAGCCAGGGGCTCTCCTGGGGCTGTTTTGATGCGGCGTTTTCAGACGCCAGCATGCGGCCGTAGGCTTTCAGCGCGGCAATGGCTGATTGGGAAAGGGGCACCAGCCGCTCCTTGTTGCCCTTGCCGCGGATCATCAGAAAGCGGCCCTCCTGATCGAGAACGCGGGCGGGAAGCGAGACGAGTTCGCTGACGCGCATGCCGGTGGCGTAGAGCAGTTCCAGCAGCGCCAGCATGCGCAGGCGATGAAGCTGGCCGGGGGCTGGGTCGGCGGCTTCGGCTTCCGCCTGCGAGAGCAGCTTCGTTACCTCCCCGACGCCCATGGTTTTCGGAAGCGCCCGACCTTTCTTCGGCGCATCAAGAATGCCGGTCGGATCGTCGGTGCGCAGGCCCTCGGCATAGAGGAATTTGTAGAACTGGCGCATGGCGGCAAGGCGACGGGCCTGCGATGAAGGCTTGAAACCCTGTGCGGATAGCGAGGCGAGATAAGCGCCGAGATCGCCTGAAGCCGCCTCCGTCAGGCGGATGCTGCGGCCGTGGAGGAAGGAGCGCAAGTCGTCCAGATCGCGTTCGTAGGATTGCAGCGTATTGACCGCAGCACCCCGCTCGGCACTCATCATTTCCAGGAATGATTCCACATGGACGCGGCCGAGATCCTTCATCGCGTCACTTCTTCGTCGTGTTGATCGTGCCTGTCGAGGGCGGGTTTACCCGCTCGGAGGGGATGCGGATCGTCACGTCCCGCTCTTGCGGTTCGACGAAGGTGACGAGCGCCCACATCGCTCCATAGATCAGTCCGGCGATGACCGCCAAGACGGACAGGAAACGGATCAGGCTCGGCATCCGGCTACTCCTTAGAACTCTGCTTCTGTTATAAGAAGCATGTTTGCAAGTGCAAGAAGCGGCAGTGAGACCATGATTCCCTTGCCCGCGACTTGACGCTACACCCGCATTTGTCGATACCGTTTGCAAACAAAGTGTGAATGGACCGATGAGTGAACCGCCAGTTTCCGTTGCTGACAGCCTGAGAGACAGAGCTCGCGCCGCGCTCGGTTCACGCAATCTGATCCTCGTCGGCCTTATGGGAGCCGGAAAATCCTCAGTCGGCCGCCTCGTTGCGCACCAGCTCGGCATTCCCTTCATCGACAGCGATATTGAGATCGAGCGTGTTTCGCGCATGACGATCACTGAGCTTTTCGCAGCCTATGGAGAAGAAGAGTTTCGGGCGCTCGAAGCGCGGGTGATGAAGCGCCTGCTGAAAGGCGGCCCGCGCGTCGTCTCTACCGGCGGCGGCGCCTTCATCAACGCCCGCACGCGCAGGCACATCAAGAAGGGCGGCCTTTCGGTCTGGCTGAAGGCCGATCTCGACGTGCTCTGGGACCGGGTCAACAAGCGCGATACACGTCCGCTGCTGAAGACAGAAAATCCGAAGCAGACGCTCGAAAATCTGATGAATGCCCGCTACCCCGTTTATGCCGAGGCCGATCTTACGGTGCTTTCGCGCGACGTGCGCAAGGAAGTCATGGCCGATGAAGTGCTGAGAGCCGTGGTCGAGGCCCAGAAGGAAAGTGCAGTATCATGAACGCGATCACCTCCGCTTCCGCCGTCCGCAAGGTGCATGTCCCGCTTGGCGAACGTGCTTATGACATTCTGATCGGGCCAGGGCTGATCGCAAGCGCAGGCTCCGAGATTGCCTCGCGGATCAAGGGTCGCAAGGCGGCCATCATCACCGACGAGCATGTGGCACCGCTTTATCTCGATGCATTGAAGGCAAGCCTTGATGCCGTCGGCATCGTTTCGGCAGCTGTCGTGCTGCCGGCCGGAGAAAAGACCAAGAGCTTCGAGCATCTGATCAATGTCTGCGACAAGGTTCTGGAAGCGCGTGTCGAACGCAATGACTATGTTATCGCGCTCGGTGGCGGCGTCATCGGCGACCTCACGGGTTTTGCGGCCGGCATCGTCAGGCGCGGCGTGCGCTTCGTACAGATACCAACCTCGCTGCTCGCTCAGGTGGATTCTTCCGTCGGCGGCAAGACCGGCATCAATAGCCGCCACGGCAAGAATCTCGTCGGGGTCTTCCATCAGCCGAATCTGGTTCTCGCCGATACGGATGTGCTCAATTCGCTGAGCGAGCGTGAGTTCCGCGCAGGCTATGCCGAGGTCGCCAAATACGGGTTGATCGACAAGCCGGATTTCTTCGCCTGGCTGGAGAAAAACTGGCAGGCGGTCTTTGCCGGCGGTTCCGAGCGGATCGAGGCGATTGCCGTGAGCTGCCAGGCCAAGGCGGATGTTGTCGTTGCCGATGAACATGAAAATGGCCAGCGGGCTTTGCTCAATCTCGGGCATACGTTCGGCCACGCGCTGGAGGCTGCGACCGCCTATGACAGCAGCCGCCTCGTGCATGGCGAAGGCGTTTCGATCGGCATGGTGCTGGCGCATGAATTTTCGGCACGCATGAATCTCGCAAGCCCCGATGATGCCCGCCGCGTCGAGGCGCATCTAAAGGCTGTCGGCCTGCCGACCCGCATGTCGGAAATTCCGGGCACCCTGCCGCCGGCCGAAGTGCTGATGGATGCGATCGCGCAGGACAAGAAGGTCAAGGGCGGCAAGCTTACCTTCATCCTCACCCGCGGCATCGGCCAGTCATTCGTCGCCGATGACGTGCCGGCTTCCGAAGTCATCAGCTTTCTGAAGGAAAAACATCCCTGATGTCAGTCGAGGGCACCCTGGCGTTTTTGTCGGTCTACTGGCCGGAGATCCTTTCGATCGTGGCCCTGGTATTGATGTCTGCCTTCTTTTCGGGATCGGAAACCGCGCTGACCGCCGTTTCGAGAAGCCGGATCCATACGCTGGAAGCCAATGGCGATGAGCGTGCCGGTCTCGTCAGAACCCTCATCGAGCGTCGTGACCGGCTGATCGGTGCGCTGCTGATCGGCAACAATCTCGCCAACATCCTGTCGTCGTCGCTGGCGACAAGCGTATTTCTGGGGATCTTCGGCAATTCCGGCGTGGCACTGGCAACGCTTGCCATGACCATCATCCTCGTCATCTTCGCGGAGGTTCTGCCGAAGAGCTGGGCGATCTCGACGCCGGAGCGTTTTGCGCTCAATGTTGCAATACCGACGCGGATCTTCGTCGCCGTGGTCGGTCCACTCTCTTCTTTCGTCAATGCGATCGTGCGCCAGATCCTTGGCCTCTTCGGCATCAACCTCTCGCGCGAAGTGTCGATGCTGTCAGCCCATGAGGAGCTGCGCGGCGCCGTCGACCTGCTGCATCGCGAGGGGTCTGTCGTCAAGGCCGACCGTGACCGTCTCGGGGGCGTACTCGATCTCGGCGAACTCGAGCTTTCCGATATCATGGTCCACCGCATGGCGATGCGGGCGATTAATGCCGACGATCCGCCGGAATCCGTGGTCCGGGCGATCCTCGAAAGTCCTTATACGCGCATGCCGCTGTGGCGCGGTACGATCGACAACATCATCGGCGTCGTGCACGCCAAGGATCTGCTCAGGGCGCTTGCCGAACCGAACATGGAGCCGCAGCAGCTCGATATCGTGAAGATCGCCCAAAAGCCCTGGTTCGTGCCCGACAGTACCAATCTCGAAGACCAGCTCAATGCCTTCTTGCGCCGCAAGCAGCATTTCGCCGTCGTCGTCGACGAATATGGCGAGGTGCAGGGCATCGTGACGCTCGAGGACATTCTGGAGGAAATCGTCGGCGATATCTCCGACGAGCACGATATCGACATGCAGGGCGTGCGACAGGAGGCTGATGGTTCCATCGTCGTCGATGGCGGCGTGCCGATCCGGGATCTCAACCGCGCGCTGGACTGGAACCTGCCGGACGAGGAGGCGACGACGATCGCGGGCCTCGTCATCCATGAATCGATGACCATTCCCGAAGAGCGGCAGGCCTTCACCTTTTACGGCAAGCGCTTCGTCGTCATGAAGCGGGAAAAGAACCGCATCACCAAGCTGCGTATCCGCCCCGCCGAGGAAGACGAGACGAAATCCGTCTGATTATAGCCTTCATGCCGGCAAGGAAATCTCCTGATGCCGGCTCATTCCGCAGGATCTGACATGTTCGACATCATCTGGCGCTCCGTCGTCATCGGCATCGGGGCAACCATCCTCATGGATCTCTGGGCGATCCTGCTCGCAAAGCTCGGGGTGACGTCGTCACCGAACTGGGCGCCGGCCGGCCGCTGGTTCTGGCACCTCGGCAAGGGCAAGGTCTTTCACGATAATATCACTGATGCCGCGCCCTATGCCAACGAGCTGGCGCTCGGCTGGATCGGCCACTACGTGGTCGGAATCCTCTACGGTATTCTGCTGGCGATCTTCGTCGGTCCGGCCTGGTTTGCCGCGCCGACTTTCCTGCCGGCCTGGATCCTCGGCATCGTCACCGTCGGTGCGGGCTGGTTCCTGATGCAGCCGGGTCTCGGGCTTGGCTGGGCGGCTTCGAAGACGTCGAACCCCACGAAGGTCCGGGTGCTCAATCTGCTCGCCCATACCGTCTTCGGTTTCGGGCTCTACGCGACGGCGCTTATTATCCGCTAGAGCAACTCCAGCAAAAGCGCGCAGCGGTTTTGCGTCCGGAATTGCGTGAAGCAAGCACTACCAGCGCGTCGGTTCGCCTGGCGCTGCCGGCTCGACGGCCAACGCGTGAAGCCCGGCATCCAGCTCGGGCTTCAAGAGGTCGGTGATCGCCCTATGCCGTTGCAGCCGGGACATGCCGACGAATTTTGCAGAGACGATGCGAACGCGCATATGCGTCTCGCCGGTACCCGTCATGTCCGGCTGGTGGCCGGCGTGCAGATGGCTCTCGTTGATGACGGAGAGGCGTTCGGGTGCGAAGGTCGCCTTGAGCTTCTCTTCGATGCTGGTCTGGAGTGTCATTGCCGGGTCTTCTGAGTTCACGAAAAAGGTTCCCACCAAGCCAGCAACATTCCCGTTTGTCAATTCTTGTTGTCAGCAGTCAGCAGCCCCATAATTAGCGCCGCCATGAGACTTGATTCCAAATATTTCGATCGCATCCGAACGCGCCGCAGGCGAGAGCAGGAGCCCGAACAGGCGCCTCCAAGCTGTCAGTGGGATGGCTGCGACAAAAAAGGTACGCATCGCGCTCCTGTGGGACGCAATGCGGAAGGCCAGTTCTTTTTGTTCTGCTTCGAGCACGTCAAGGACTACAACAAGGGATACAATTATTTCTCCGGCCTCTCGGACGGCGAGATCGCACGCTACCAGAAGGAGGCGATCACCGGTCACCGCCCCACCTGGACGGTCGGCGTCAACAAGGATGCCAAGAACAGCCCGCTGCATGCCGAAGTTCGCTCCGGCGCCTATTCGCGCGTGCGTGATCCGTTCGGTTTTGTGAAGGAAGGTGGCGGCAAGGGCAGCGGCCCGCGTTTCCCGCAGGCCCGCAAGCTGAAATCGCTGGAAGCCAAGGCTTTCGACACGATGGGACTTGCAGCCAACGCCACCTCGGCGGAGATCAAGAGCAAGTACAAGGAACTGGTCAAGAAGCATCACCCCGATGCGAATGGCGGCGATCGCGGTTCGGAAGAGCGTTTCCGCGCCGTCATCCAGGCCTATCAATTATTGAAGCAGAACGGTTTTTGTTAATTCCCGTCCTTGCTCTTAAGCTTCAATCGGGTATGGTCCACATCGGCTGAGGCCGCAGGCAACCGCGGCATATATATTTGTGCGTTTTCCCGACATCGCCTCTGCCGACCTTCCGGACGCGGCGTTTCTTGTCCGGGACTCTTTCAAGAATGCCCGCCAGCGGTCATTATCCCGCCGAGGTTTCGTTTCAGTCCCGGAGAAGTATCGCCGACGTTCCGACCCTTGGAGAACGCGAAACAGATACTGCGGCGCATGGCTGCGCAATGGCTGAGATAGTGTGGTCGGGTGGCCGTCACCCGCCTTGGAGACATGATGAGCAAGATTGACCTTGATATTTCCGAACTGCCCGATACCACCGTTTCGGTCCGGGAGGTCTTCGGCATCGATTCCGACATTCGTGTGCCCGCCTACAGCAAGGGCGACGCCTATGTTCCGGATCTCGACTCCGACTATCTCTTCGACCGCGAGACGACGCTCGCGATCCTCGCGGGCTTCGCCCATAACCGACGCGTGATGATCTCCGGGTACCACGGTACGGGTAAGTCTTCGCATATCGAGCAGGTTGCCGCGCGCCTCAACTGGCCTTGCGTGCGTATCAACCTCGACAGCCATGTCAGCCGTATCGATCTCGTCGGCAAGGACGCGATCGTCGTCAAGGACGGGCTGCAGGTCACCGAATTCAAGGACGGCATCCTGCCCTGGGCCTACCAGCACAATGTCGCGCTCGTCTTCGACGAATATGATGCCGGCCGCCCCGACGTGATGTTCGTCATCCAGCGTGTGCTGGAATCCTCCGGCCGCCTGACCCTGCTCGACCAGAGCCGCGTCATCCGTCCTCACCCGGCCTTCCGCCTGTTTGCGACCGCCAACACCATCGGTCTTGGCGACACGACTGGCCTCTATCACGGCACGCAGCAGATCAACCAGGCGCAGATGGACCGCTGGTCGATCGTCTCGACGCTGAACTATCTGCCGCACGACCACGAAGTGAATATCGTCGCCGCCAAGGTGAAGAGCTTCGGCAAGGACAAGGAAGGCCGCGATACCGTTTCCAAGATGGTCCGCGTTGCGGATCTCACACGCGCTTCGTTCATGAACGGTGATCTCTCCACGGTCATGAGCCCGCGTACTGTCATCACCTGGGCCGAGAATGCCGAGATCTTCGGTGATATCGCCTTCGCCTTCCGCGTCACCTTCCTCAACAAGTGCGACGAGCTGGAGCGTCCTCTGGTGGCCGAGCATTATCAGCGCGCCTTCGGCGTGGAACTGAAGGAAAGCGCTGCCAACATCGTGCTGGGGGCTTAAGGGCCAGTCGATCATGGCATCTCGTGGTGACAATTCGAAAGCAAAGCCTGGTGCGCCCGTCGATGTCGAGCCGCTGCGGCGGGCGATAACGGGCTGCGTGCGCGCAATCGCAGGCGATGACCAGGTCGAGGTAGCCTTCGCCAATGAGCGTCCCGGCATGACGGGCGAGCGCATTCGTCTGCCGGAGCTTTCCAAGCGTCCGACGGCGCATGAGCTGGCAGTGACGCGCGGCCTTGGTGATTCCATGGCACTGCGTATCGCCTGCCACGACGAGAAGGTCCATTCCAGCATGGCGCCGCAGGGCTCGGATGCCCGGGCGATCTTCGACGCTGTCGAGCAGGCGCGCGTGGAATCGATCGGTTCCCTGCGGATGGAAGGCATGGCTGCCAATCTGCGTTCCATGACCGAGGAGAAGTACGCCAAGGCGAATTTCACCGGCATCGAACGGCAGGAAGATGCGCCGATTGGCGAAGCCGTTGCGATGATGGTGCGCGAAAAGCTCACCGGCCAGAGGCCGCCGGCTTCGGCCGGAAAAGTTCTCGACCTGTGGCGTTCCTTCATCGAGGACAAGGCCGGCAGCGAGCTCGACAACCTCTCCGGTGTCATCAACGACCAGCAGGCCTTCTCGAAGGTTATTCGCAACATGCTCTCGGCCATGGAGATGGCTGAGGAATATGGCGATGACGACAGTGATCCTGACGCCGACGATCAGTCCAGCGATGATGATCAGCCGACCGGTGACGAGCAGAACGAGGATGAGGTCGACGAGGATGCCGGCAGCGATGCCGCACCCGTCGAGGACAGCGAAGTCTCCGATGAGCAGATGGAGGACGGCGAAACCGAAGGCGCCGAAATCTCCGACGACGACATGATGGAAGAAGGTGAGGACGATTCCGAGACTCCGGGCGAAACCCGCCGTCCGAATACGCCATTCGCCGATTTCAACGAGAAGGTCGACTACCACGTCTATACGGAAGAGTTCGACGAGATCATCACGGCCGAGGAGCTATGTGATGCCGCCGAACTGGAGCGCCTGCGCGCTTTCCTCGACAAGCAGCTTGCACATCTTCAGGGTGCTGTCGGCCGTCTTGCCAACCGCCTGCAGCGCAAGCTGATGGCGCAGCAGAACCGTTCCTGGGATTTCGATCTCGAGGAAGGCTATCTCGATACGGCGCGCCTGCAGCGTATCATCATCGATCCGACACAGCCGCTCTCCTTCAAGATGGAGCGCGACACGCAGTTCCGCGATACGGTCGTGACATTGCTGATCGACAATTCCGGCTCCATGCGCGGCCGGCCGATCACGGTTGCGGCCACCTGCGCCGATATCCTGGCGCGCACGCTCGAGCGCTGCGGCGTCAAGGTCGAGATCCTCGGCTTTACGACGAAGGCCTGGAAGGGCGGTCAGGCACGCGAGAGCTGGCTTGCGAATGGCAAGCCGCAGACGCCCGGCCGTCTCAACGACCTGCGCCATATCGTCTACAAGTCTGCCGATGCCCCGTGGCGGCGCGCGCGCACCAATCTCGGCCTGATGATGCGCGAAGGCCTGCTCAAGGAAAACATCGATGGCGAGGCGCTGATCTGGGCGCATAATCGCCTGCTGGCCCGGCGCGAACAGCGCCGCATTCTGATGATGATTTCGGATGGTGCGCCGGTCGATGATTCCACGCTATCGGTCAATCCGGGCAATTATCTGGAGCGGCATCTGCGCGCCGTGATCGAGCAGATCGAGACGCGTTCTCCGGTCGAGCTTCTGGCAATCGGCATCGGCCATGACGTGACGCGTTACTATCGCCGCGCCGTGACAATTGTCGATGCCGACGAGCTTGCAGGCGCCATGACCGAGCAGCTTGCCGAATTGTTCGAGGATCATGCCGCGCAGCCGCGCGGTGGCCGTCTGCGCCGCGCTGGCTGATACTGTCCCGGGGAAATATCCGCATGGCGTTTGAAAACCTGTCTCGCGCGGCCCTTGTCGCCCTCGGCCTTGCGACAGGGTTCTCAAGCGCTCATGCGGGCGAGCCTGCGAAGATCATCAGCCGCAAGATTTCGGATTTCCATATCGGTCGTAGCGAAACCCGTTTCGGCCCGCTGGAGTTTATCGGTGGGCTGGAGATGGTATCGAGCAATTCGCTCTTCGGCTCGCTTTCCTCCATCCGTATGCGCCCTGACGGCAGGAGTTTCGTCGGCGTTCTCGATACCGGACACTGGCTGACGGGCAGCATCGAGCGCGATGCCGAGGGCAGGCTGTCTGGGCTTTCCGGTGTCGAAATTACCTCGATGCGGGATCGGGTTGGCCGGACCTATGAGGGTAAGGGACATATGGATGCCGAAGGCCTTGCGCTGGATGGCGACAGGGTTCTTGTGTCCTTCGAACAGTATCATCGCGTCGACGTCTATCCGGATCCAGGTTTTCTCGACTCGCGATCCTTGTCGACGGTCGGGCTCCTCATTCCACGTGACGAGATGCGGTCAAACCGTGGAATTGAAACCGTTGTCGTGGCGCCTGCCTCAGGCCCGCTGAAAGGGGCGCCTGTAATCGTAGCAGAGCGTAGCCTCGACGAGGACGGCAATCGGCTTGCGGCTATTCTGGACGGGCCGCTGAAGGGCCAGTTCACAGTCGAGAAGGATGGCAGCTTCGATGTGACTGACGGTGCCTTCCTGCCGGGTGGCGACCTGCTGCTGCTGGAACGGCGCTTCAACATGGCCGAAGGTATCGGCATGCGCATTCGCCGCATCAAGGGAGCAGACATCAAGCCCGGCGCCATCGTGAACGGCGAATTGCTCGTCGAGGGCAACTTCAATTACAATATCGATAATATGGAAGGGCTCGATGCCTTCCAGGCCGCCGATGGCACGACGCATGTCATCCTGGTGTCCGATGACAATCACTCCATCCTGCAGCGCAACCTGTTGCTGGAATTCCGGCTCATCGATTGAGCGGCCGTCGAACGGCTGTCATAACTCTGCGCTATGCGGACCATCCCTTTCGACACCAGCCTTTGAGAGCGTATCATGCACATCCATATCACGGGAGCGTCGGGCTCCGGCACGACGACGCTTGGCCTGGCGCTGGCCGAGTTGCTCGGCATCCGTCATCTCGATACCGATCATTTCTTCTGGATGCCGACCGATCCGCCCTTCACGACGCAGCGCGAGGTTGGGGCGCGTATCGCGATGCTCAGGCGGGAAGCGTTGCCCCATGCCGGCTGGGTGCTTTCCGGCTCGGCGATGAAATGGGGCGCAGAATTCGAGCCGCTTTACGATCTGGTGGTCTTTCTGAGGATCGATCCCATCGCGCGTATGGAGCGCATTCGCAAGCGCGAGGAGGCGCACTACGGCGAGAGGATCAGGCCTGGTGGTGATATGGCGGTGAAAAGCCGCGAATTCATGGAATGGGCAGAGAGCTACGATACGGCGGGACCGGAACGCCGAAGTCTCGTTGGGCATGAGGAGTGGCTGAAGACGCTGACGAAGCCAATCCTGCGGCTTGATTCATCACGGCCTGTCGACGAACTCGTTGCGGAGGTGCTGAGTCACCCGGCGGTTATTGCAGGGCGCCCTCAGTCGTCGTGAGATCTGCGGTGGCGTTGCCATTGGTTGGTGCGGGCTGGCTGCAGCAATCTGCAGCCAGCCCGTCCAGCATTCATGATCTGAGCGTTTTCCTGGGTCGCTCGACCAGAAATGATCTCCGTCCAAAGCGAGGAGCAAGGTGGGGAATGCGAAGATTCCGATCCGAGGGTGGACTGGGGGACGGTATTTACCGGGCCGCAGCGGATTGCATCGGGCGCAGCACGTTCATGAGTGCGCCATAAGGCAGCAGCATAACCAGGCCGACAAGCATCTTTACCGCGAAATCGCCGAGTGCCCAGGAGATCCAGCGCGGAGCTTCCGTCGAGAGAACGCCGAAGATCGGCGCGTTTTCTAACGCGAAGGGTTCGTTCGGGCCGAGGAGGACGAAGAAGGCGGCAAAAGACAGCGAGAAGAACATCACCGTATCCAACGCCGAACCGATCAGCGAGCCGAAGATCGGCGCGCGCCACCAGGCCTGACGGCGCAGGCGGTTGAAGACGGCGATATCGAGAAGTTGGCCGGCGAGATAGGCTGAGCCGGAGGCAATCGCGATACGCGGGACGGAGGTGAAGAAGGAAAGGGCGACGCCGACGACAAAGCCAGCGAAAACCACCTTCCGCGCAGCCTGCGGGCCGAACTGGCGGTTCGTCAGATCGGTAATCAGGAAGGCGATCGGATAGGAGAAGGCGCCCCAGGTGAGAATGTCGGCGAGATTGATGCCGGCAACCGTCGCGTTCAGCGGAAACTGGACGAGGAAGTTGGAGGCGACGACGACAAACGTCATCAGGGCGACATAGATAAGGGTATAGCGGGTCGTCAGCATTTTTTTATCCTGGGTGATGCCACCAGTTCGAGTAAAAATTTCAGGCTGGAACCAGGGCCAGCCTAGCAAAGCAAAAGGCTTGTCCGGTATTATCCGTGCAAGCCTTTCAAAGCTTTAGAAGAACGTGGGCTGAAGCTTAAGCAGCAGCAGCTTCAGCCGTCTTCTTGACGATCTGACGACGCAGCAGACGGGCGCGCATCGAAAGTTCGCCTTCATTTGCCTTCAGCAGGAAGGCATCGAGGCCGCCACGATGCTCGACGGAACGAAGAGCAGCAGCCGAAACGCGAAGACGGTAACGCTGGCCGAGCGCGTCGGAGATCAGCGTAACCTGGCACAGGTTCGGGAGGAACCGGCGCTTGGTCTTGTTGTTGGCATGGCTGACATTGTTACCAGTCAGGACTGCCTTGCCGGTCAATTCGCACATGCGGGACATGGAACACCTATTCTTGTTTTTCTCGGGCCATTGAATGACAATCCGGTAACAACCGGCTGCGCAATCCATCAGGCCATGATTGGAAAGTTGCGGTTCTATAGTCAGACCGGTCGCGCGCGTCAAGCCAAACCTTGGCCTTTCCCGCAATTCTGTCAAAAAGCTGCTGTTTTCTTCGCAATGCGGCAGGAGTATAGACCGCAGTGCAAGGGCGCAAGCGGCCCGGCAAGACAAGGCTCTCACCATGGCTCATCTGGGCAGACGGATTTTAGTTTCGGCATTTGCTGCGCTTCTGGCCCTGCCGGCCGGTGCGAGCGAAGTACAGCACCGCACGGAGTACAGGGTAGCCCTTGCCGGCCTGACGATCGCGCGGGCTGCCTTTCTCACCAAGATCGAAGACGATCACAGCTACAAAATCGACGGTGACATCAAATCGGCCGGGCTTGCCGATCTCGTGACCGATATCCTGGCAAAGACCAGCGTTACCGGGGTGGTACGCAACGATCGGCTGCAGGCGGCAAAATATGTCCTCTATTACAAGACGGGCAAAAAGGTTCGCACCTATGAGGTCAGCTACCGCGACGGCAATATCGTTTCGGCCACCACGACACCGGAGCCGCGCCGGCCGAAGGAATGGATTCCGGTAACACAGGGCGATATGCGCTCCGTGCTTGACCCGATTTCGGGGCTCATTTTCACCGGCGATACCGATGTCTGCTCGCAGAAGCTGCCGATCTTCGACGGCGAGACGCGCATGGACCTGGTGCTTTCACCGAAAGGCGACGAGGATTTCTCGACGGATGGCTTCAAGGGCAAGGCGACCGTCTGCGGTGTGCGCTTCATTCCGCGCTCCGGCTACAAAAAGGGCCGCAAGGATCTCGTCTACCTCAGCAAGAGCAACCGGATGGAAATCTGGTTTGCCAAGGCGGAGGCGGCAAATGTATATGCTCCGGTCTACGTCCGCATTCCCACGGAATACGGGACGGTGACGATCAGGGCTGTGAAGTACGGCCGCGTGAACAGTTGACGGAGCTTTGGTAAGTCTCCGCGAGGGGGACGGGTGAAGCTTCGGGCAACGTTGATCGGTTTTACGGCCATTCTGATGTGGTCGTTTCTGGCGCTCTTTACGGCTGCCTCCGGCAAGATGCCGCCGTTCCAGCTCTCTGCCATCTGCTTTGCCATCGGCAGCATCCCCGGCATTCTCGTGCTCACCCTCAACCCGTCGCGGATCGCCCTCCTGAAGCAGCCGGCAAAGGTCTGGATCACGGGTATTGCCGGTCTGTTCGGCTATCATTTCCTCTATTTCACGGCGCTCAGAAATGCGCCGGCCGTGGAAGCAGGATTGATTGCCTATCTCTGGCCGCTGCTGATCGTCGTCGGTTCGGCACTGCTGCCAGGCGAGAGGCTGCGCTGGTACCACATCGTCGGCGCTCTGGCCGGTCTCAGCGGCACTTTCATGATCGTCGGGCGCAACGGCGTCGATTTCGACGGTGCCTATGCCGTAGGGTATGGGGCGGCCTTCCTTTGTGCCTTCACATGGTCGGGCTATTCGCTGCTGACGCGGCGTTTTGATGCCGTCTCCACCGATGTCGTCACCGGCTTCTGCCTTGCGACCTCGGTCCTTTCGCTGCTCTGCCATCTGGGGCTGGAGACAACTGTTTGGCCGGAAACGGGCTTCGAATGGATTGCGGTGGTCGGTCTCGGTCTCTTCCCCGTCGGTGCGGCCTTCTATGCCTGGGATCACGGAGTCAAGAACGGCGACATTCAGATTCTCGGCGCTGCCAGCTATGCCGCGCCGCTGCTTTCAACGCTGATACTGACTGTCTTCGGAATAGCTGAACCGAGCTGGCGTATTGCGCTCGCCTGCCTGCTGATCACAGGCGGTGCAGTGCTTGCGGCGCAAGAGATGTTCCGCCGCAAGCCACAGATGCAGCCGGCGGCGGAGCAAATTTAAGAGCCCGGTTTCCAGCCCGGCGGCGCCATTTCGAATTTGGAGAATTCGAAACCGGGCGCCACAGTGCAGCCGACCAGCGTATAGTCGCCCAGTGTTTCGGCCGATTGCCACCAGTTGGCAGGAATGATTGCCTGCGGTCGTTCGCCGCCGGCCATATCCGTGCCGAGCTTTAACGTTTCGCTGTGGCTACCGTCTTCGGAGCGGTGCAGTGCGAGCGGGGCGCCGGCGTAATAGTGCCAGACCTCCGCCGCGTCGTGGACACGGTGCCAGTGTGAGCGCTGGCCCTTGGCGAGCAGATAATAGATCGCCGTCGAATGGCCGCGTTCGCCGCCATTCCTATCGCGGAAGGTCTGCACATACCAGCCACCCTCGGGATGCGGCTGCATACCGAGTTCGCGGATAATGTCCTCGGGTGACAGGGTCTTGCCGGCCATGCCCTAGAAATTGTCCTTGCGCTTGCGGATTTCGGCGAAGACCTCTTCATTGGTCTTGCCTTCCATCAGCAGATTGCGGCGGATTGCGGGATCGGCGGCACGCAGGAAGGGGTTGGTTTCCTTTTCGAGCGCCAGTGTCGTCGGAATGGTGAACTTGCCTTCAGCCCGCAACGCTTCGATTTCCGCCGCGCGGCTCTTCAGGCGTTCGTTGTCCGGGTCGATGGTGACCGCAAAACGGGCGTTGGAAAGCGTATATTCGTGGCCGAAATAGACGGCGGTCTCATCCGGAAGAACGGCAAGCTTCTGCAGCGAATGCCACATGTCGGCGGCGGGCCGTTCGAATAGGCGGCCGCAACCGAGCGCAAACAGCGTATCGGCCGCAAAGAGCAGCTTGTCGTCGGCAAAATGATAGCAGATGTGGCCGGCAGTATGGCCGGGCGTTTCGATGACGTTGACCGTATGGTCGCCGAAGTGGAAGCTGTCGCCGTCGCCCACCGTCTTGTCGAGGCCGGGAATCGCTACCGCTTCGTTGACCGGGCCAATGATCTCAAGGCCGTATTGTTCCTTCAGGGCGAGATTGCCTTCGACGTGGTCTATATGGTGATGGGTCGTGAAGACATGGGTGATACTCCAGCCACGGCGGACAGCAGCGGCTTCGACGGCTGCCGCATCGGGCGCGTCGATCGAGGCCGTCTGCCCGGTTTCCGGGTCATGGACGAGAACGCCGAAATTGTCGCTGCGGCAGAGAAAAACTTCTAATTCCAAAGGTTTCATTGCTCAAATAGTCCCTTATCCCTCGTACTGACCGGGAATGTAGAGGTTCCGGCCTTGAAGTCCAACCGGTCACTGATAACATTTGTCTTAATGCACGCCGATATCGTCGACCTTCGCCAATTCTATCATTCCGAGCTTGGACACATGGCCGAGCAGTCGATTGCCATGGCGCTGTCGTCGCTCTGGGTGCGCCTGCCGCAGGAGCGGCTTGTGGGTATTGGTTATTCCGTGCCCTTCCTCGACCGGTTCCAGGCCGATACGGAACGCACCTTCGCTTTCATGCCCGCGGGACAAGGGGCTGTGAACTGGCCTGTCGGTTCGCTTTCTTCCACCGCATTGATCTTCGACGAGGAACTGCCGCTGCCGGATTCCTCCATCGACCGAGTGCTGATGGTGCATTCGCTGGAATTTGCCGAAAGCCCGCGCGAGACGCTGAAGGAGCTCTGGCGGGTGCTGGCGCCGGGCGGGCGCCTCGTTATCGTCGTGCCGAACCGCCGTGGTGTCTGGGCGCGCATGGAGCATACGCCTTTCGGCTCCGGCCGGCCCTATTCGCGCGGCCAGTTGACCCATCTGCTGCGCGAGACCAATTTCACGCCGGGCGCGACGGCCGAAGCGCTGTTCTTCCCGCCGTCGAAACTGCGCGCCGTGCTGCGCCTGCGCCGCGGCTTCGAGCGGGTCGGCCGCACGCTCTGGCCGGCTTTTTCCGGCGTCATCATCGTGGAAGCGCAGAAGCGGCTCTATCAAGGTCTGCCGGTTGCCGCGCGCGCCTCGCGGCGCGTTTTCGTGCCCGTGCTTGCGCCGCATGGCGTGCCGACCACGCGCAGCCGCTAGGCGTCGCAGCACTCGACAAAATCGCCATTCCGCTTTAATTGGCACTCAAGTCTTTCGCCGGCTTTTCGGCAATTTCCAAGGTCGATCCATGAGTGTTGAGATGAGCAAGCCCGTTCCGCGTCCCGGTATTCTGGACATCGCTGCCTATGTGCCGGGCAAGGAGCATGCGCCGGGCGTGGCCCGCGTCTACAAGCTCTCCTCCAACGAGACGCCGCTTGGCGCGAGCCCCAAGGCGATCGAAGCATTCAAGGCGGCCGCAGGCAATCTCGAGCGTTATCCCGACGGACAGGCGCACGAGCTGCGCGAGGCGATCGCTTCAGTGCACGGCCTCAACCCGGCAAACATCCTATGCGGCAACGGCTCCGACGAACTGCTAGGTCTGCTCTGCCACGTCTATCTCGGCGTTGGCGATGAAGGCATCATTACCGAGCACGGCTTCCTCGTCTACAAGATCCAGATCATGGGCGCGGGTGCGACGCCTGTCGTGGTCAAGGAAAAGAACCATACGGTCGATGTCGATGCGATCCTTGCTGCGGTGACCGACAAGACGAAGATCGTCTTCATCGCCAATCCCGGCAATCCGACCGGCACTTATGTTCCCGTCAGCGAGATCCGCCGCCTGCAGGCCGGCCTGCCCAAGCACGTCGTTCTCGTGCTCGATGCTGCCTATGCGGAATATGTTCGCCGCAACGACTACGAAGCCGGCATCGAGGTCGTCTCGTCCAACGCCAATGTCGTCATGACCCGCACCTTCTCGAAGATCTATGGCCTTGCGGCACTGCGTGTCGGCTGGATATATGCGCCGGCCGAGATCATCGATGCGCTGAACCGCGTGCGCGGGCCTTTCAACATGAACGCGCCGGCAATCGCGGCTGGTGCCGCGGCGATCCGCGACCAATCCTTCGTTCAGGACGCCGTTTCCTTCAACCAGATTTGGATAGAGAAACTGACGAGCGCGTTCGAAGCCCTCGGCCTGAACGTTACACCATCGGTCACCAACTTCGTTCTCATCCACTTCCCCGATGTCGACGGCAGGCGGGCGGCGGATGCTGATGAGTTCCTGACGAGTCGCGGCTATATCCTGCGCGCGGTGCGCGGCTACGGCTTTCCCAACTCGCTGCGTATGAGCGTCGGTCCGGAAGAAGCCAATCGCGGCGTCATCGAGGCGCTCAGCGAATTCATGGGACGCAAGGCATGACAGCGCAGTTCAATCGCATCACCCTGATCGGCATCGGGCTGATCGGCTCTTCGCTTGCCCATGACATCAAGCGTCTGGGCCTTGCCAATGAAATCGTCGTCGCCACGCGCAGTGCCGAGACGCTGAAGCGTGCCGAAGAGCTGAAGCTCGGCGATCGCTATACGACCTCGTCGGCAGAGGCGGTAAAGGATGCCGATCTCGTTATCGTGTCGGTGCCGGTCGGCGCCTCCGAAAGCGTGGCGAAAGAGATCGCTGGTACCCTGAAGCCCGGTACGATCGTTACCGACGTCGGCTCCACCAAAGCGTCCGTGATCGCGCAGATGCAGCCGCATATGCCCAGCCATGTGCATTTCATAGCCGGCCATCCGATCGCGGGTACGGAAAAGTCCGGCCCGGATGCAGGCTTTCCCGGCCTGTTCCAGGGGCGGTGGTGCATCCTGACTCCGCTCGAAGGGACTGACCCAGTGGCGCTGAAGACGCTGCGCAGCTTCTGGGAAGCGCTCGGCTCCCGGGTCGACGAGATGGACGCCCAGCATCACGACAAGGTGCTCGCCATCGTCTCGCATCTGCCGCATCTCATAGCCTACAATATTGTCGGCACGGCCGACGATCTGGAGACCGTGACGGAATCGGAAGTGATCAAATATTCCGCTTCCGGTTTCCGCGATTTCACCCGTCTTGCCGCATCCGACCCGACAATGTGGCGCGACGTCTGCCTTCATAATCGCGATGCGATCCTCGAAATGCTGGCGCGATTCTCAGAGGACCTCGCCTATCTGCAGCGTGCCATCCGCTGGGGCGAGGGCGACAAGATTTTCGAACTCTTTACCCGCACGCGTGCCATCCGCCGCTCGATTGTCCAGGCAGGCCAGGATGTCGATGCGCCGGACTTCGGCCGCCCGCATCCGCTGGAAAAGAAATAATCTCATGGTGGAGATCGCGAAGCCCGGCCAGGGGGATAAGGAATGGCTACTTCGCGAGGATCATCATGTTGGCGAAGCCTGGGTTTCCCGCTGCATCGATCTCGACGAATATCTGATCGCTCGCGAAGAGGGCGAGATCCTCGGCTTCCTGCGCTTCTCCCGCTTCTGGGGCAGGATCCCCTATATGGAGATGATTCGCGTTTTGGATGGCCATCGCCGGTCCGGCGTCGGCACGGCGCTGTTTCTCGCCTGGGAAACCGAGATGCGCGAGAGCGGCGCGCGTCTTTTGATGACGTCGAGCGAGTGCGATGAAAGTCGTCCGCAGGATTGGCATCGCCGCAACGGCTTTTCTGAAACCGGGTCGATCGAACTGCCCGGCATCCAGACGGTGCCGGAAGTCTTCTTCCTTAAGAAACTCGATTAAACAGGCGGAATCTTGCCGAGCGGGATGAAGCCGCTCACCGTTGCATTGCCGTGATCGACGACCAGATCGACCGAAACCTTGTCGCCGCCGCCGGCAAGTGCCTTCAACAGCTTGGTTGCGGTATCGACTGTCGAGGCGATATCGGGGAAGGCCTCTTTGATGCTTTTGCCCCAGGGACCAAGTTGCTCGATCTCGAGTTTGAACTTGCCGGACAGGAAGCCCTGTTCATCGAAGGCGAAGGGACCGGAGACGGTCATCACCTTGCCATCGCCGATATCGGCGACGATGCGGCGCAGCTCGCCCTGAGAGCCGTGGATGCCTTGTTCGTCGGTACCATCGATCATTCCGGCCTTGCCAATCAATGTCAGGTCGGCGCTGGCGGAGAATTTCGGGAAGACCTGCGGCCAGTCCTTGACGATCGCATTGGCGTTTTCGACCGAGATTGCGCCGTCAAGATCCGCTCCGTTCTGTCGCAGGTGGACTTCGGTGCGGGCGGCATCGAAATTGACGGTCTGCCCGGTGAAGGAGGAGATGGCCACGGCCTTCAGTCCGTCGATGACGGTGGAGGTACGGGCGATGCCCGGCGCCTTGGTGACGAGGCTCGATTGCAGATTGTCCCATTGGGCATTGACGGTCAGGCCCTGCGCGGTACGGATTTCGGCGGGCGAGTCGAGTTCCCAGACGATGTGGCCGGGGGCATAGACCTGGGCGGCGGAACGGAGCGCGCCGAAAGTGGCGGAGATGCCGTTCACATTGTCATCCACGTCTACCTTGGAGCAGAAGAGCCCGATGCGGAAAGGAAAGCCGCGGAATTCGATATCGGAGCACTCGCCGCTCACGCCCACATCGGCACGGGGAGCGATTGCGGTCAGCACGGTCTGTTTCAGCGCAGACGCCGCATAGAACCAGCCGCCCGTATAAAGAGCGATCACCAGAAGGATGGCGCCGCCCAGCAACCAGAATTTCCTGCCGCTGCTGTATTGGCCGCTGCCGGATTGGCTTGACGCTGCCATGATGTTCTCCAATGGTGAGAGCGAAATCTGATTTGATCTGGCGTGCGATATGGACGAATTTTGGGTATTTGGCTACGGCTCGTTGATGTGGAATCCGGGCTTCGAATTCGTCGAGCGATCGCAAGCCTTGGTTTATGGCTACCGGCGCTCGCTCTGCGTCCGTTCTTTCGTGCATCGCGGCAGTCGCGAAAATCCCGGCCTTGTTCTCGGTCTCGACAGGGGCGGCGCCTGCCGCGGCATGGCTTTTCGCGTAGCACCAGAGAAATGGGACGAGGTGATCGACTATCTGCGCGCCCGCGAACTCGTTACCAATGTCTATCTGGAACGGCACTTGCCGCTGCAGCTTTCTGATGGACGCAGCGCCCGGGCCGTCGCCTATGTGGTCGACCGTGCCCACGAGCAATATGCCGGTGCGCTGGATGCGCTTGCGGCTGCGCGGGTCGTCAACGTTTCGGTCGGCCAGTCGGGGCCGAACGATGCCTATGTCTTCAATACGCTTTCCCATCTGAAGGAGATGGGCATTCGCGATCAGTGGCTGGAACAGGTGGTCGAGGAGGTCACGCGGCTGCGCGCTGCGGCTTAGATCCTTTCTCAGGAAGGATCTATTTCTTTGTTTTCATGCAGCACGCTTTTGCTGGAATTGCTTCAAGCCGTCGCGGCCTTTGCCTTGCGCAACTCGGCCAGCCGTTCTACTGCCGACGGCGGCAGCGGCACATGCGGGTTGCGTTCGACCGTGTCAATCAGAAGCTGATCGCTGGCGCTTTCCGTCACGTCGATCAGATGGGCGAAGAAGGCGTCGGGATCCATGCCGGGCATGATGGGCGGCAGGATCTGTACCTTGAAATGACCGGGATAGCGCATAACGCTGCGGCGCGGCCAGAACAGGCCGGGATGCATGACGATGGGTACGACCGGGAGCTGCAGGTCGCGATACATGCGGGCAATGCCGTATTTGTATTGTGGCTCGGCACCTGGTGGGCGCCGCGTGCCCTCGGGATAGATAATGAGCTGGCGGCCGGTGGCGAGTTCTTCCTTGGTGCGCTTCAGCACTTCGACCATCACCTTACCGCGAGCGCCGCGATCGACCGGAATCATGCGCTGCTTCTTGGCGTACCAGCCGAAGAGCGGGATCCACATCAGCTCTCGCTTGAGAATGTAGACGGGATCGTCGAGGTTGGGCAGCAGCGCATAAGTATCCCAGAAGGACTGATGCTTCGGCGAAATGATGTAGCTGCCGTGAGGCAGGTTCTCGATGCCCTCGATCTCGAAAGTCGTTCCCACGATCACCCGCATCAGCCAGTGGTTCGAGCGCGCCCAGTTCTTTGGAACGCTGTAGGCAAGTTTGCGCGGGATGATGAAGTAGATGGGAGAGAGCACGATCATCCTGATGATGAGGTTGGCATAGAAGATTGTGTTGAACAGAACGGAACGCAGGGCGATCATGAAACTTTCCCGAGGCACGGTCACGCGGACCGGCCTACACGATATTGCTCGTCAGAAAAAGCGTCTGATTGCCGCTAGAGCTCCGTGCGTCCATTCGGACGCACAAAGGATGCTCTAACTCTTTGAATCTACGCATCAGGCTTTCTGAAAATCGATTTCGATTTTCAGGCCGATGCTGTAGCGCATAAAAGCCTTAGCTCTGGCTGGCCAGGCTGGCGGAGCGCAGGCCGGTATGGCGCAGGCCGAGAATGTTTCGCGCCCCTGCCAGCAGCACCTTGGCATATTCGGCCAGCATGACGCGCAAGGCGTTCGGGTCGGTGAACCAGTCGCGTGTCTTCAGATCGGAGTTGACGACAGGATAGGGGATGAACTCGATGTCGGGGTCCACGTAGGCGAGTTCAGCCAGGCTGCGTGGCATATGATAGTTGTTGGTGACGACGAGGATGCTCTTATAGCCCTTGGCATGAATCCAGTTC
Source organism: Rhizobium viscosum (assembly GCF_014873945.1). Classification (NCBI taxonomy): domain Bacteria; kingdom Pseudomonadati; phylum Pseudomonadota; class Alphaproteobacteria; order Hyphomicrobiales; family Rhizobiaceae; genus Rhizobium; species Rhizobium viscosum. The sequence continues at coordinate 2,270,528 of NZ_JADBEC010000001.1, forward strand.
GACGCCTCCTCCGCGTTGCCGATCGTATCGAGTGCGTCGTAGCCGATGTCGACACAGCAGGAGAAAAGATCAGCAGGCCCTTGTGTCATCCTACGGATCTGCGCTGGCGTAGTGGAGGGATGTGCCCCCGAGATCAGCAGCCGCTTGCCGGCGCCTTTCTGCAAGAGTTCGACGGCCTGATCGATACGCTGGTAGCCACCAGTCAGCACGATGATTGCATCGGCCCGCGGCTCGGCCGGAGGCTTCAGGGTCGTCACCGAATCTGCAAAGCGTAAAAAGCCGCCGAAGATCAGCGCAGCGATCAACACGCAGGAAAAACCCATCCAGCGCAGGACGCGACGGATCGGGCCACGCCGCGGCGAGACGCTCTCGGGGCGTTCAAGCTCCGGGTCCGGGCGAATCGGATTGCGTGTCGTATGGCCCATCGTCATGAATCGTGATTATACGCTGATTGCGGCGCGGAACAGACGCTTTCATGGCAAATCGGCATGCTGCGACTAATTCACGATACCGTCCGCGCGCGTCGGATCTGAACGCAATGTATCGATTTCATAGATCGTGCGCATGACGGTGAGCCGCGCCGTCAACGTCGTCAGCAACGCAATCACGATCATCGTCGCGAAGATGCCGAGATAGCCGAGGGCGCCGACCGAAAAAGTGCCGAAGAGGGCCGTTGCCTGATCGGTCTCCGGCGTGGCGATTGTTTTGCTCTGCAAGAAGCCTGCGCCGGCGAAAAAGAGGGCGGCCAGCGCGCTGCCGATTGCCGAACCCTTCAGGCTGATTTTCAGAAAGTGCTTCTGGAATTCCGTGGCGACGAACGAGCTCTCGGCGCCGACGAAATGCAGGACCTCGACGATGTGGCGATTGCCGGAGAGCACGCCGCGCGTGGCAAAGACCACTGTCAGCACCATGGCAGTGAAAACGAGCAGCAGGATGCCGGTGCCGATCATGACCGTCGTGCGGGCCATTGCGACCAGCCGGTCCACCCAGGTGCGGTGGTCATCAAGGAAGGCCTGCGGAATGCTTTCCTTCAGAAGGTCCCGCATCGCCGCAAAGTCGGGTGGATGGCTCTCGTCAATGGTGATGATCACGAGGCGCGGCACCGGGAGTTCCTTGATGTCCAGGCCGCTGCCGAGCCATGGCTCCAGAAGACGTGCGGTGGCGGCTTCATCGACGATCTGACCACTCTTCGTGCCGACGAAGGTCAGCGCGATATCGCGGGCCTGGACGAGGGCCTTTTCCATATCCAGATTGTCGTCCGGCTTGATCTGAATGGTGACTTCGCGGGAGATCTGGCTTTCCCAGCTCGCTGCCGTCGAGCGAACCATGCTGACGCCGCCGAGCGTCAGGCAGGCGAGGAAGGCCATGATGGCAATGACAACCATCAGCGCATTGCCCTGAATGTTTGATGGCGGCAGGATCGGTGCCGTGGGGCGCACGCGCATCTCCGGCCGCTTGGGCTGCTGGGCAGGGGCAGCGGCGGGCGCCTTTGCGCGGGTCCTGGTGGGCGTTTTAGTCATAAATATCGAGATGCCCTTCCGAGAGGATCATGCGGCGGGCTTCCACCTGGTCCATCAGCGAGAGATCGTGGGTGGCGATCACCACTGCGGTGCCTAGACGGTTGAGTTCCATGAAGAGGTTCAGAAGGCGCTTGGCCATCGGCGGATCCACATTGCCGGTCGGCTCGTCGGCAAGCAGCACTTCCGGCCGGTCCATCAGAGCGCGGGCAATTGCGGCACGCTGTTTTTCACCGCCTGAGAGCACCGGCGGCAGCACGTTGATACGTTCGCCGAGGCCGACCCATTTCAAAAGTTCCAGCACGTCGGTCTTGTAAGTACTTTCATCCTTGCCGCGCACGCGAAGCGGCAGAGCCACATTCTCGTAGGTCGTCAGATGGTCGAGGAGACGAAAATCCTGAAAGACGATGCCGACGCGGCGGCGCAGCAGCGGCAGTTCGGGCCGCGGGATCTCGGATATGTCGCGCCCAAACATGCGGATCAGGCCGCGGGTCGGCTGCAGCGACATGAAGAGCAGGCGCAGCAGCGTGGTCTTGCCGGCGCCGGACGGGCCGGTCAGAAACTGGAAGGACTTTTTCGGGATATCGAAAGTCAGGTCCCGGAGGATTTCCGGGCCCATACCATATCGCAAACCGACATTCTCGAAGTGGATCAACGGGGTAGCTCAGTCTTTCGTGGTTTCACCGCATGACTTGTTAACCAACACCGTTAACAGCAGGTAAATTTTGCCGGAAAGACGCCCGTTTGATGGCGATCTTTGCGAAGCATTAACCATTGAAATTTACGACTGGGCTGGATTCGTTTCAATGCCAAGATTGTCTTGGGCAGCGAAACCATGTGGACATCCGAGAGGTCGCCATCATGGAAGCATCCTCCTTCAGACGACAGGCCGCCGGTCGGGCCTATGATTTTCTGCCGCCAGAGCCGGTTATCCGCCAACCCCGCCGCATGCCGCGCAGGGATGACGTTGCCGATGCCGAATTCGTCGTCGTCGGCAAAGTGCGACCGCAAGGTGCGTCTGCCAGTGCCCGCGATACGACCCGCAACGACAATCGCCGTCGTAGCGTTCCGCTCAAGACCCAGCCTCCAGTCTTGCTTGCAACCGCTGCCGCGGTCGTGCGGGGCATGGAGGTCTGGCTGCAACAAGCGTCGCTGCGGGGCTTTGCGGCACTTGTAATCTCGCTTTTCGTGCTGGTCTTCGGGCTTGCCGGCGGATTTTCCGGTCTTTCGAAGAGCGGAGCGTCGCCGGCTACCACGCTCCACTTCTCGCATGTGACGATTACCCCGCGCGACGCCAATGGCATGCGCATCCTGCTGATCAACGGCATCATCGAGAATGAAAGCGGCGTGACACAACAGGTCCAGCCGATCCGCGCCGATCTCGTCGCCGACGAGCGATTGACCGCCAGCATCGTCATCGCGCCGCCGACGGATGCCATTTATGCCGGCCAGAGTCGCGGCTTTTCAGCCCGCGTGCAGCATGCCGGCGGCAAGGTGCCGGAGGTCCGGCTTTCGTTCATGCCTTGAGCGCAGAGGCGCGTTTTTGGATTGTTCGAGGGGAAAAACCTGTCGCTCCGGGGTGTTTCGCCGGAATTAATGTGCTAACGGCTTACCCTTCATTTTACGGAGCAAGCCTTTATGCCTGTCGTGCGCGGAAAAAACATCGAGCCGCTCTTCACTGCCGAGCAGATCGCCGAGCGCAATCACTCCATGGCGCGGGATATCGCCGCCGGCCCGACGAAGGACCTGCTGGTCATCGCTGTTTTGAAGGGCTCCTTCATTTTTGCGGCCGATCTGCTGCGCGCTCTGCATGATACCGGCCTTGCTCCCGAGGTAGAGTTCATCACGCTCTCGAGCTATGGCGCCGGCACGGTTTCGCAGGGTGTGCGCATCGTCAAGGATATCGATAGCGACGTGAAGGACCGTGATGTCCTGCTGATCGACGACATTCTCGAATCCGGCCGTACGCTGCGGTTTGCCAAGGAATTGCTCTATGAGCGCGGCGCACGCAACGTGACGATCGCCGTACTGCTCGACAAGCGCGTGAAGCGCAAGGAAGAGCTGGAAGCGGACTATGTCGGCTTCGAATGCCCCGACTATTTCGTGGTCGGCTACGGCATGGATGTCGCCTATGCTTTCCGCGAGCTGCCCTTCGTCGGCGTGGTTACCGGCGATGCGTAAGGCGTTCTGCTTCAAGACGGCTTGTTAACCATTCCGTCGATCGGCTTTGCGCGTTTACCGATCGCTAGGGAACCGCATGCGATCTCCGTCGCGGGGCATGACGACGGAGCAATGCACAGATGGCAAAAATTCTGATCACGGAAGACGAGGATTCCCTTCGTACTTTCGTAGCCCGGGCACTACGCCTTGACGGTCATGAGACCGATGAAGCCGCCGACGGGGCGGAAGGGCTGGAAAAGCTGAAGGGCGGCAGCTACGACCTGCTGCTTTCCGATATCCGTATGCCGGTCATGGACGGCATCGAACTGGCGCATCAGGCGAAGGACGCCTTTCCGGCGCTGAAAATCCTGCTGATGACGGGCTATGCCGAACAGCGCGAACGGGCCGACGACCTCGCTGAAAAGATCATCGATGTCGTGCCGAAGCCGTTCGCCTTGCCGGACATTCGCAGGGCCGTAGCGCGGGCTCTGGTCGCTTAGCATCTTGTGGCGCAGGCGTGCTCCCAGGGCACGCCAACAGCCCGATATCCTCTCAGCATCACTGAATATCGAGCAGTCGTTCGAGATATTGACGCTCGATCGCCTGGGTCGGATTGTTGCCGAGTTTTTCGCGGATAGCGTCCAGAATCTCCCGGGCGCGCTGAACGTCGATCTCGTCAGGTATCTTCACATCGTTGTTCATATCCGGCCCGAGGTCAGTCTGGCGTGGGCGGCCGAGCGGATCGCGGCCGTTCTGGTTGCCCTGGCCGAGCTGGCCGTTCGGGCCCTGCTGTCCTTGCTGGCCCTGCTGCGCCTGCATCATCTGGCTCATCATGTCACGTGCGCCCTGGCGCAGGGCTTCGAGAGCCCGGCCTTGGCCCTCCACAGCGCTGCTACCGTTGCCCTGACCGAGATCACGGCCGGCGCCTTCCATTTCGCGCTGTGCTTGGCCGAAGCCTTCGCCCGGCTTCATACCCATATCGCCAAGGCTCTTCTGCAGTTCCTGCAACTGTTTGCCGAGCGCATCCTGCTGGCCACGCAGCTGCTTCAACGCTTCGCGCAGTTGCTCGGCCGTCATCTGGTCGCCGGGCTGCTGGCCTTGCTGCTGCTGGCCCTGCTGTTGTTGTTGCTGGCCTTCCTCGCCGGGCATCATGTCGTCCATGTTGGGGTCACCGCGCTGCATGCGGTCGCGAAGCTGCTGGTCGAGGCGGAAAGTCTCCTCCATCAGCTTCTGCTGGTCGCGGAGGATCTGGCCGAGTTTGTTCATCTGCTGAGTCAACTGGCTGTTTTCCTGCTGCTGGCCGCGCTGCGGGCGCGCCGTCTGCAGGTTGTTCATCAGCCGTTGCAGGTCGGAGAGCATCTGCTGGGCGGCATCGCGATTGCCGGAACGTGCCAGGTTTTCGATCTGGTCCATCATGCGCTGCAGATCTTGCTGGCGCAGGAAATTCTGGGCGTTCTGGTTCGGCTGCATCGGCATGTTCTGCAGGCGCTGGGCGAGCTCGTTCATATAGTCCTGCATCGCCTTGCGCAGCTCATCCATCAGTTTCTTAATTTCGGCGTCTGGAGCATTACGGTTCAGCGCATCGGCAAGGTTCTGCTGGGCGTCGCGCAGCCGCCGTTCCGCCAGCGAAAGATCACCTTCCTCGATGCCAAGCGCGATGTCCCAGAGATATTGGGCGGTATCCTTGAGCTGCTCATCACCTCTGGCGAGCTTCATGCGGGTCAGCGCGGACTCGATCAGCAGGTAATGGGTGGTGTTCGGGATCGTCTCCTCGGGCCGGATCGTCAGGGCTTCGTTGAGCGCGATAGCTTCCGGCATTTTGCGGGTATCGAGAGCGAAGGTCTGGCGCTCTTCGGCGACGGCCGCTGCCAGCGGCTCGCTGAACGGACGCGATGGCATGATCATCTCATAGGGCGGGCTGCGGCCCGTCTGCCCGGCGGCATCCTTGGCGACGAGGGTGATGCGCACGCGTTTGCCTGCCAGCGGATGTTCGGTCAGGTTCTTGCTCGTCAGGCCCTTGCCGTCACGTGCATTGCGGCGGGGAATGTCCAGCCGGAATTCCGGCAGCGGATAGAGCGGCGTTGCGGCCGGATCGGATTCGACCGGTACGATCTCGGCATGAGCCTCTTGCACGCCGTAATCGTCCTTCACCGTAAAGCCGATTTCCAGAGCACCGTTGACGGCGCGGCGCGGCATGCCATCGAAGGCAATTTCAGGCGCCTTGTCGGGCAGGACGTCGAAACTCCAGATGCGGCCGTTTGCCTGTAGCGCGCCGTTCTCCTCGAGCTTCATGATGTGCGTCTGCGCCATCAGCTGAGGTGCAGCTGGAGCGCCTGAGGCCTGTTCAGCATTGGAGTTGGTGGCCAGCTGCGGCCGGGTGTCTTCCTGAACAGCGATTTCCTGGCTTTCGCCATTGGCCTTCCTGAACAGTACCTTCTCGGCCGATTGGCCACCGCTGACGCGCACCGTCAGACTGGAAAACTGCGGAACACCGATCGCGGTCTGTTCACTGCCATCGGCTGTCAGATAGATCGGTGCGCGGCCGGTATAGGAGGGCGGGGTCACCCATGCGTCGATACGCACGGCCGGGTTGCTCGTAACCTGTGCGGGTGCAGGCTGAAATGCGTCGGCGACGGAGCCGCCGTTGATCGACAGCGAATAACCGAATGCGGTGACGACAAGCAGCGCCGGTATGGCGCGTAGCGCGAAACGGTCGTGCCGGGCGATATCGGGTCGCGGCAGGCCAGCGTCCAATGTCGCGATCTTCCGCGCCATGCGCGTCTGGTGTTCACGCCATAGGGCGCGAGAGAAGGGCGTATCGAAGGCGGGCTCATCCTCCTGCACCATGACCGGCTGATGTGGCAGGCCGTTGCGCTCTTCCAGCATGCGGTCGGCGTCGACAACCTGTGGCCAGCGAAGATTACGGAACGGCAGCAGGGAAACAAGGAAGCCGGCAGCAAAGGCGATCAGGAGGAGGACACGCAGCCAGTCCGGTACAATACGGAAGAAGCCGAACCAGGAGACCGAGAGATAAATCGCGATGACGGAAAGGGCAGGCACCAGCAGCGGAAGAACCTGCTCGGCAAAAAGCACGATCCGGGCCAGGAAACGTTTTGCCGCCACCAGCCGCGCAAGAGAGGGTTGAAGCGCGAATGCGCCTTTCTTCTGCCTTGCGAGGCTAGTCATCAATCCGGTCTCCGCGATCTGGTGTTCAGGGAACAGAGGGCGCTTCCGGCGATTGCTGGGCAATACGCTCACGAAAGAAAAGGATAACACTCTTTGTGGCGAAGGCGAGGGCGAGCACCTGTCAATACCGCTTTTTCGCGTGTGGTCGCCAAAAAGTGATTGCGACTTTTAGTCCAGCCAGGCCGGAACGGAATCGAGACCGATCAGCTCCGAATAGGTGCGGCGAGGACGAACCACATGGAATTCGTCACCCTTGACCAGTACTTCAGGCACCAAAAGGCGGCTATTATAGGTACCGGCCTGGACCGCGCCATAGGCGCCGGCCGTGCCGACGGCGAGGAGATCGCCCGGCTTCGGGGTCGCCATTTCCCGGTCTAGCGCGAGGTAATCGCCAGTCTCGCAGACGGGGCCGACGACATCGGCGCGGATGCGCGGCGCGTTGGCGGCCGAAATCACCACGGGCCGGATCTCATGATAGGCCTCATAGAGTGTCGGGCGGATGAGGTCGTTCATCGCGCCGTCGACGATCACAAAAGTCTTCTCGCCGCCATCCTTCACATAGAGGACTTCGGTGACGAGAATGCCGGCATTGCCGACGATCAGGCGGCCGGGCTCAGTGATGATCTTGCAATTCAGAGCGCGAAGCTGGTTCTTGACGATCGCGGCATAGGCGTCCGGCAGGGGCGGCGGATTGTTGTCGTCCTTATAGGGAATGCCGAGACCGCCGCCGATATCGACGTGGTGGATGTTATGGCCATCGGCGCGCAGCGTGTTGACCAGATCGTGCAGCAGCTTGAAGGCATCGTCGAAGGGCTGCAGCTCGGTGATCTGGCTGCCGATATGCATGTCGATGCCGGTTACTTCGATGCCGGGCAGGCTGGCTGCGCGGGCATAGATGGCTCGGGCGCGCTCCCAGGAGATGCCGAACTTGTTTTCCTTCTTGCCGGTCGAAATCTTCGCATGGGTGCGGGCATCAACATCGGGATTGATGCGAAAGGAAACAGGGGCTTTCTTGCCGGCGCGCACGGCACGCTGGTTGAGGATTTCGAGTTCCGGTTCGGATTCGACATTGAAGCAGTAGATGCCGGCTTCGAGTGCGTAATCCATCTCATTCGGTGTCTTGCCGACGCCGGAGAACATGATGCGGTTGGCCGGAATTCCGGCGGCAAGCGCGCGGCGCAACTCGCCTTCGGAAACCACGTCGATGCCGGCGCCGAGCCGGCCGAGCGTCTTCAACACGGCCTGATTCGAATTTGCCTTCATCGCATAGCAGACCATGGAATCGACATCGCCGAAGGCTTCCGAGAAGACCCGGTAGTGGCGCTCGAGCGTTGCTGTCGAATAGACGTAGAAGGGCGTGCCGACTGCCTTGGCGATTTCGGGAACGGGAACATTCTCGGCGTAGAGAATGCCGTCGCGGTACTCGAAGTGGTTCACGGTAGCAGGGCCTTAGAGAAGGGGATCGAGAATGAAGGGCTTATCGACGCTGCCGGGCTGTTTCGTCGGCTTGGAAACATCGCCGCCCTTCGTGGCATTGGCGCTCGGCGGATCGAGGTCGCCCTTGCGGCCGCATCCGGCAACGGCAAGGCCGATGACGGCAAAAACCACCGTAAGGCGGATGAAATGCGGCAAGCTCATCTGCATGAATATCCTCATATCGGGCACGGGGCACTGGCTGGCATCTTCATAGCGAAGTTTATCAGCCTTGTGCACCCCGATTGTTGAAGCTTCGGCCTGTGCGCATTTCCGGACGGCGAACCGATCTCCGTTTCGCCCGGAGATGCCTTAATTGCGCGCGCGCCAATAGGCGATCTGCTTCCTGACTTCCGAAGGTGCAGTGCCGCCGAAGCTTTTGCGGCTGGCGACCGAAGCTTCGACCGTCAGCACGTCATAGACCTTGTCGGTGATGGCGGGATTGATCGCCTGCAGATCGGCGAGCGGAAGCTCCGAGAGATCGCAGCCCTTGCTTTCGGCAAGGGCCACGGCGCGGCCGGTGACATGGTGGGCGTCGCGGAAGGGAAGGCCCGCCTCGCGCACCAGCCAGTCGGCGAGATCCGTCGCGGTCGAATAACCGGATCCGGCAGCCGCTTTCATTTTGATAGTGTTGATCGTCATGTCGCGCACCATGCCAGTCATGGCGGCAATGGCCAGTTCCAGGCTTTCGGCGGCGTCGAAGACCTGTTCCTTGTCTTCCTGCATGTCCTTGGAATAGGCAAGCGGCAGGCCCTTCATGATCGTCAGCAAGGCGATAAGCGAGCCATTGATACGACCAGTCTTGGCGCGCACCAGCTCGGCCGCATCCGGGTTCTTTTTCTGCGGCATGATCGAGGAGCCGGTCGAGAAGGCGTCCGAGAGGCGCACGAAGCCGAATTGCGGCGTCGACCAGATGACGATTTCCTCGGCAAGGCGCGACAGATGCACGGCGCAGATAGCGGCAATCGCCAGGAATTCGATGGCGAAGTCGCGGTCGGAAACGGTGTCGATCGAGTTGCGGGTCGGTTCGCGGAAACCGAGCGCCTTTGCCGTCATGTGGCGGTCGATCGCATAACCGGTGCCGGCGAGCGCTGCCGCACCGATCGGGCTCTCGTCCATATGTTCGATCGCGTGGCGAACGCGGGAACGGTCGCGGCCGAACATTTCCACATAGGCCATGCAATGATGGCCGAAGGTGACCGGCTGGGCGGTTTGCAGATGCGTGAAGCCGGGCATGACGCTGTCTGCATGTTCCTCGGCACGGTCGAGGAAGGCTGCGATCAGGTTGGTCAGCATCGCCTCGGTTTTCTGCAGCTCTTCTTTTACCCACAGGCGGAAGTCGAGCGCCACCTGGTCATTTCGCGAGCGGGCGGTGTGAAGGCGGCCGGCGGCGGGGCCGATCAGGGTCGCAAGCCGGGCCTCGACATTCATATGAATGTCTTCGAGCTGACGAGAGAATTCGAAATTGCCGCTTTCGATTTCTGACAGGATCGTGTTTAGCCCGTGAACGATCTTGTCCTTATCGTCGGCGGAAATGATGCCCTGATGAGCGAGCATCGTGGCGTGGGCGATCGATCCGCGGATATCCTGGGCAAACAGCTTCTTGTCGAAACCGATCGAGGCATTTATCTCCTCCATGATCGCATCGGGGCCGGAGGCGAAACGTCCGCCCCACATCTGGTTGGAGGATTTGGTGTCCGTGTTGCCCTCAGCCATGGAAGATGCCCGTCCTGGAGAATGAAATGACGACGAAAAAACCCTTCGGCCTGCCGTCCGTGAAACTGATCGCAATCGCTGCCGTTGCAGGCATCATTGCCGGTGCGGCAGCGGTATACGTGAAGGAGACGGGCATTGGCAATGGCGTCAGTGATACGGCCTCTGCCGAATGCCCGCTGACAAAGGAGCGCGCCGCCAATCTCAGTCCCCTCATGAAGGGCCAGGTTGCAGCCATGGTCGCCGCCAACGAGCCGAAGAAGCTTGAAACCGTTGCCTTCAACGGCCCCGACGGCAAGCCGATGACGCTTGATAATTTCGCCGGCAAGACCGTGCTTCTCAATCTCTGGGCCACATGGTGCGTGCCCTGCCGCGAGGAGATGCCGGCGCTGAATGCGCTGGAGAAGGAGATGGGCAGCGACAAGTTCCAGGTTGTACCGGTCAATATCGATACTGGTGACGATGAGAAGCCGAAGGCGTTTCTCAGCGAAATCGGTGTGGCTGCTCTGCAGCTCTACCGTGACAACACGATCGGTGTTTTCAATAGCCTCAAGAAAGAAGGCCTCGCCTTTGGTCTTCCAGTGACGCTGCTGCTCGACGACAAGGGCTGCCTGATCTCCGCCATGAACGGTCCTGCTGCCTGGGACAGCGAGGATGCCAAGGCGCTGATAAAGGGTGCGGTGGGTTCGTAGGAGCGGCCGTCAGGGGTCGCCGGCGCCGCGAATGAGGAAGACGCCTGCAAGTCCGATCAGGACGCAGCATTGCAGCAGGAACATCGGCAATTCGCTCGACATGGCATTTTCCTTCCGTTCACGGCAAGGAAAGCATTTCTCGGACGTTTGTTCCACTCGCCTTTTCAGGCGATGATTTGCTTAGCGGGTCGGAACCGGCGTTTCGCCACGATAATCGTAGAAGCCGCGGCCGGATTTGCGGCCGAGCCAGCCGGCTTCGACATATTTCACCAGCAGCGGGCAAGGGCGGTACTTGCTGTCGGCGAGGCCGTCATGCAGCACCTGCATGATGGACAGGCAGGTATCGAGGCCAATAAAATCGGCAAGCTGCAGCGGCCCCATCGGATGATTGGCGCCGAGCTTCATGGCGGTATCGATGGCATCGACCGTGCCGACACCTTCGTACAGCGTATAGATCGCTTCGTTGATCATCGGCAGCAGAATGCGGTTGACGATGAAGGCCGGGAAGTCCTCAGCGACCGTGACCGTCTTTTCCAGCGATGCGACGAATTCCCTGGCGGCAGAGAAGGTTGCTTCCTCGGTCGCGATGCCGCGCACCAGCTCCACGAGCTTCATCACCGGAACCGGGTTCATAAAGTGGATGCCCATGAAGCGCTCGGGGCGGTCTGTCGCGGATGCAAGACGTGTGATCGACAGCGAGGAGGTGTTGGTGGCAAGGATTGCTTCCGGCTTTAGTACCGGACAGACCTGCGCATAAATCTTGCGCTTGACGCTTTCATCCTCGGTCGCCGCCTCGATCACGAGATCGGAGGGGGCGAGATCGTTGACATCGGCCGAGCCGGTGATGTGGGAAAGCGCTACGCTGCGCTCTTCATCGGTCATCTTGCCGTTCGTCACCTGACGGGCAAAATTGCCGTTGATGGTGGCAAGGCCGGACTCGATACGATCCTGCGACAGATCGTAGATGTGAACCTTGTATCCTGCGGCGGCCGAAACATGCGCGATGCCGCAGCCCATCTGGCCCGCACCGATGATACCAATATTCTTCAACACCGCACTCATCTCCAACCCCCGCCCGGCATACACCTCCGCGCTGCCGGTATTCTTATATGAAATTGCCGGACGAAAGATCGCCCGGCAAAAGTAGTAGACCGATAGAAGACAATTTTCCAGTCATTCGCAAGTGCGAAAAGAAGGCAATCTGCCCGATCAGAGGGCTTTTTCGAGCTCCGGCAGGACGTCGAAGAGATCGGCGACAAGTCCATAGTCGGCAATCTGGAAGATCGGGGCTTCCTCGTCCTTGTTGATGGCGACGATGACCTTCGAGTCCTTCATGCCGGCGAGATGCTGGATTGCACCGGAGATGCCGCAGGCGATGTAAAGCTGCGGGGCGACGACCTTGCCGGTCTGGCCGACCTGCCAGTCGTTCGGGGCGTAGCCGGCGTCGACGGCGGCGCGCGATGCACCGACGGCAGCACCGAGCTTATCGGCGACCGGCAGGATGACTTCCTTGAACTTTTCGGCGGAGCCGAGAGCGCGGCCGCCGGAAATGATGATCTTGGCGGAGGTCAGTTCCGGCCGCTCGGAGGCCGACAGCGCGTCGGACACGAAATTCGAAAGACCGGGATCGGAAACGGCCGGGATCAGTTCGACGACAGCCGAGCCGCCCTCGGAAGCGGAGGCGAAGGAGGCCGTGCGTACGGTAATGACCTTCTTGGCGTCGGTCGCCTGCACCGTCTGGATCGCATTGCCGGCATAGATCGGGCGCTTGAAGGTGTCGGCGGAGACAACCTCTATGATTTCGGAGACCTGGGCGGCATCGAGCAGAGCCGCGACACGCGGCATGACGTTCTTGCCGGTGGAGGTGGCCGCAGCGACGATCGTGTCATAGCTGCCGGCCAGCGAAACGATCAGGTCGGCGAGCGGTTCAGCAAGGTTGTTGGCGAGTTCGTCGCTTTCGGCGAGCAGTACTTTGGAGACGCCGGAGAGCTTCGCAGCGGCATCGGCCGCAGCCTTGGCGCCCTTGCCGGCGACGAGTACGTGGATGTCACCACCGATCTGCGTTGCGGCCGTCAGGGCCTTGGCGGTCTGGTCGGAAAGGCTCGCATTGTCGTGGTCAGCCAGAAGAAGAATGGCCATTATCGTGTTCTCCCTTTCCAAATCTCAGAGTACGCCGGCTTCGTTCTTGAGCTTGTCGACAAGCTCAGCGACCGACTTCACCTTCACGCCTGCCTTGCGGCCCGACGGTTCTTCCGTCTTCAGCACTTTCAGGCGCGGCGCGGTGGAAACGCCGAAATCGGCCGGGCTCTTCTTGTCGAGCGGCTTCTTCTTCGCCTTCATGATGTTCGGCAGCGTTGCGTAGCGCGGCTCGTTCAAACGCAGGTCGGTCGTCACGACGGCCGGAAGTTTGACTTTGATCGTCTGCAGGCCACCGTCGATCTCACGGGTAACCGTCGCGCTGTCACCGGCGATCTCGACCTTGGATGCGAAGGTCGCCTGTGCGGAGCCGAGAAGGGCTGCAAGCATCTGGCCGGTCTGGTTGGAATCATCGTCGATCGCCTGCTTGCCGACAATGATGAGGCCGGGCTTTTCAGCGTCTGAGACACCCTTGAGGATCTTTGCGACTGCGAGCGGCTCGACGGCGTCATCGGTTTCGACGAGGATGGCGCGGTCGGCGCCCATGGCAAGCGCGGTGCGTAACGTTTCCTCTGCCTTGGCCGGGCCGATCGAAACGACGACCACTTCTTCGGCCTTGCCGGCTTCCTTCAGGCGAAGGGCCTCCTCGACCGAAATCTCGTCGAACGGGTTCATCGACATTTTGACGTTGGCAAGGTCGACGCCCGATCCATCCGGTTTGACGCGGATCTTCACGTTGTAATCGACAACGCGCTTGACTGGGACGAGAATTTTCATGGGGTCCTTCCTTCGAACAGAGATGGGCCTTCAACAGAGACTTCTGGGAAAATGCGCGCTTGGACGCCGCTCCGATTGTCGAATGGCGACATGGATACGCGTTTTTCCTCCAAATACAACGCTTCCGTGACGCAGCCGGTCGATTTGAATGGCAATATATTAACGTTTACGTTCACGTCAATATTAAAGCTTGTCCCGGCCCCAAGGCAGGCGCGGCGGCATGGGCATGCCCGAGGCGGTGACGCGAATGGGGATCGGCCGATCCTTGACGGTGCGCGGCGTGACGATCTGCCGATCGAACAACGGCACGCCTGGCCGGCGCAGGACGAGAACGAGCAGGGCGCCTGCGATGATGCCGCCGACATGGGCGCCCCAGGAGACGTTACCGTCAGGATCGACCAACAGCATGAAAAACTGCTGACCAACCCAGAGCAGCAGCGGGATGAAGGCCGGCAGCGGTAACGGCACGCGGAAAAAGACCAGCACCCAGACCCGCACGCGCGGATGCAGCATCAGATAGGCAGCCACCACGCCGGAAATTGCGCCTGATGCACCGACGAGGGGCGCTTCGGATGTCGTCGACAGCAGGCCGTGACAGAGGGCGCCGGCGGCTGCGCAGGCGAGGTAGAAGATGAGGAAGCGCAGGTGCCCCATCGCATCCTCGACATTATCGCCGAAGACCCAGAGGAAGATCATGTTGCCAGCAAGATGCCAAAAGCCCGTATGGATAAAGGAATATGTAATGTAGGTCGCTGCTTCCGGCACGATCTCCAGCCCCGGTGCCAGCTCCGCATGGCCGAAGATGATGGCGGGGATATAACCGAGGCCGACAGTCGTGGCCTGCACGAGTTGCTCGCTCTCGATCGTGGTGACGATCCAGGCGACGATATCGATTGTCATCAGGCCGAGCGTGACCCACTGAACCCTAATGTGTTTCAGCGTATTGGCATCGTGCAGCGGTATGAACATGAAGGCCTGCCCCCGGGCGATCGTGACGGCTGCGAACCTACCTGTTTTTTCCAGGAACCCAAAGCACATCTGCCTTGCCGCCATTATTTGCATGACGGGCGGCTACGAACAGGAAATCGGAGAGGCGATTGACGTATTGGAGTGCTGCGGCGCTGACGATTTCTCCGTCGCTTCGGGCAAGCGCCACCATCAGCCGTTCGGCGCGGCGCGCGATCGTACGGGCGAGGTGAAGATGGGCGGCCGCGGCGCTGCCGCCGGGCAGCACGAAGGACTTCAGCGGTTGCAGATCGGCATTCAGACTGTCGATATCCCGCTCCAGCCGTGTGACCTGGCTTTCGACGACGCGCAGCGGCTCGTAAGCCGGTGGCTCGTCAGTTCCAGGGGTAGCGAGATCGGCGCCGAGATCGAAGAGGTCATTCTGGATCAGTGCCAGCATGGCGTCGAGTTCGGCCAGGTCCGCCGCATGCAGCCTTGCGACGCCGATTGCCGAATTGGTTTCGTCGATGGTTCCGTAGGCTTCGACGCGCATGTCGTGTTTGACGCGGCGCGGGCCGGAGACCAGCGCAGTCGTGCCGTCATCGCCGGTTCTAGTGTAGATCTTGTTGAGCTTGACCATCGCCGGTTCTCGGATCAGCTCGGGCGTCCGCCGCCGGTCAGCCAGAGCGTTAGCATGATCAGGATGACGGCGATCGCCTGCAGTAGGACGCGGAGCTGCATCAGCTTGTTGGAAAGGTTCGCATCGCCACCTTTCATCATGTTGAACAGGCCGCGGATCAGCACGAGGGCGACGAGGCCCATGACGATGATCGCAATGACGTAGGTGACTGTAGACATCGCAGTCTCTTTTCTTCTTCAGTCCGTCCAGCGCATCAGGCGGTAGAAGAGGTTGGACGGAAGCAGCCTCTTCAACAATATGCCCTGTTTAGCCGGAGTCGTTACGGGATAATGTGGCTTCGGATTTTTGGAGTTCAATGCACGTGTCAATGCTGCGTAGACAGCCTCGGGGCCAAGTTTGTGGCGGTTGACCGGGCCTGAGCCTTCAAGGCGGGCAAGCTGTCTGCGGTACTCGACCGCATGGGGCGAATGTTCGAGGTCGATATGTTCCTTGATCTTCGCCAGCGCGTTGGCCGTAAAGCGGCTGGTGATTGGCCCCGGCTCAATCAGGCTCACATGAATGCCACTTCCCTGCAGCTCCATGCGCAGGGTGACGCTCAGGCCTTCGAGCGCGAATTTCGAGGCTGTGTAAGCGCCGCGGTAGCGGTAGGGTACGAGGCCGAGGATCGAGGAGCATTGCACGATACGACCCTGGCCGCGCCGGCGCATGAGGGGAATGATTAGCCTGGTCAGCTCGTGCCAGCCAAAGACATTGGTCTCGAACTGGTCGCGCAGCGCCTGCGTAGGGAGATCCTCGACCGCGCCCGGCTGCCCATAGGCGCCGTTGTTGAACAAGGCATCGATCCTGCCGCCAGTGCGCTCGGCCACTGCGCCCACCAGTGCCGAGATTGTCTCAGGCTGTGTGTAGTCCATCAGTAAAGCTTCGATGCCGTCTGCTTCGAGCGGCGACAGATCTTCCACCTTGCGTACTGTGGCGAAGACACGCCAGCCGTCCGCTTTCAGGGCGCGTGCGCAATAGGCGCCGATGCCGGAAGAGCATCCGGTCACGACGATGGTGCGCTGATCGGCCATTCAATGATTCCTGTACAAAATGGGACTCGTTTCCCATATTCGCGGGAAGGATACAATTGGGAAGCCGAATGCCGAAATTCCTGCGCACGCTCTATGATGTGGTCTACGACGCCATCTGCCACCTCATTGACGATGACGGTTTTGCCATGGCAAGCCATGTGGCACTTTCCACTCTGCTTGCAGTCTTTCCCTTCCTGATCTTCGGCACGGCGCTTGCCAATTTTCTTGGCGCCGACCAGTTTTCCACCACGGCCATCCATCTGATCTTCGATACATGGCCGGAAGCCATCGCCAAGCCCCTGGCCGACCAAGTGGTGCAGGTATTGACGATCCCTCGCGGCGGGCTGCTGACCATCTCCGTACTTGCAGCTGCCTATTTCGCCTCGAACGGTGTCGAGGCACTCAGAATCTCGCTCAATCGTGCCTATCGTGTGCAGGAAACCCGGCCCTGGTATCTCACGCGTCTTGCGAGCCTCGGCTATGTCCTCATCGCTGTAATCATCTTTGCAGCCATCAGTATTCTGCTCGTGGCAGTTCCCGTTGGTCTCGATTATGCGCGCAATTGGCTGCTGCATAACGACACGCTCGAATGGCTTCCCCTAACGATTCGTCAGTGGCTGCCTGCCATTGTTGACACGCTGGAAATTGTTTTCAGCTGGCGTATCTATGGCACGCTCTTCATGTTGACGATTGCACTGTTTGTCGTTCATCTCTGGCTGCCTGCTGGCAAGCGCCGCGTCTTCGATGTCATTCCCGGCGTTTTTCTGACCTTGCTTGCCTGGCTCGTCGGTGCGCTCATCTTTGCTTATTACCTGGTAACTTTCGCCACGTACACCGCCACTTACGCCGGCCTGGCATCGGTGGTGATCGTGCTGATCTTTCTCTATATGGTCGGTGTCATTTTCATCGTCGGCGCCGAGATCAATGCAGCGCTGATGAAGTTCCGCGTGCTGCGCAATTTCTCGAGAACCTTCTCGGTGGTCGGACGTGATCACGCCGCTGATTCAAAGTCCGACAAGACGGCGAATATCGGCAGCTGACAGTCCCTTCGCACGCAGCTCCGCAAGGCCGGTATCGCCCTCACTCTTGGAAAGCTTGCGCCCGTCTGCATCCACGACGAGGCGATGATGGTGGTAGACGGGCTGCGGCAGGTTGAGCAGGTTCTGCAGCAGCCTGTGCACCGAGGTGGCGTGGAAGAGGTCGAGGCCGCGCACGACATGGGTCACGCCCTGCAGCGCATCGTCGATGACGACTGAGAGATGGTAGCTCGAAGGGGCATCCGAGCGTGAGAGAACGACATCGCCCCAGGCGGCAGGCTCAGCCAGGATTTCGCCCTTTCGTTCGTCACCGGTCTCCGTCCAGAACAGCGGCTCGCCGATCAATTCCATCGCCCTGTTCATGTCGAGCCGCCATGCATGTTTGAGACCGGAAAGCAGCATGGTGTCACGTTCCTCCTCGCTGCGGTCCCGGTCATCGGCCGGATAATGCGGTGTGCCGTCAGGGTCACGCGGCCAGGGGCCGCTTATCCGTTCGTAAGCCGCTACGCGGGTCTTGACCTCGCCACGCGTCAGGAATGAAGGGTAGACTAGGCCGCGTTCGATCAGCGAATGAAGGGCGGCCTGATATTCAGCGAAATGTTCCGACTGGCGACGGACCAGCTGCTCCCATTCGATCTCAAGCCACGTGAGATCGGCGTAGATGCCGGCTTCGAATTCGGGTGTGCAGCGCGTCAGATCGATGTCTTCGATACGCAGCAGCAACCGGCCGTCTGCGGCCCTGGCCATGTCGTCATTCAGGAAAGCCGACAGCGCGTGACCGAGATGCAGCGGACCGTTGGGGCTCGGGGCGAAACGGAAGACGGGTTTTTGACGCGGAGTCGTGATCATGCTTTCTTCTGGCATGGATTTGAAGCGATCGCGAGGCAAGGTGCGGGTCATTAGCAATGAAAAGGATATGGAAGAGGGGCTTGCCTCTCTCTTTGTTCTCGATCCACGGCTCGTGGCGATTGCCAGAGAGGCCGGGCCTGTCCCGCTGAGGCTGCGCGAGCCGGGCTTTGCCGGCCTTGCCCATATCATCGTTTCGCAGATGGTATCGCGCGCCAGCGCCGAGGCGATCTGGCGGCGGATGCAGCCGGCGAGCGGACTGCTAAGCGCGGAATCTTATATATTGCTTCACCCCGATGCCTGGCGCGAATTCGGGCTTTCGCGCGCCAAGGCCGATACACTGACGCGGATTGCGCAGGCAGTCGCTTCCGGGCGAATCAATCTGCAGGCGCTGGTGCAAAAACCGCCTGCCGAAGCGCTCGCAGAACTGACGGCGCAGAAGGGAATCGGACCGTGGACGGCCGAGGTCTATCTGATGTTCTGCGGCGGCCATGTGGACGTGTTTCCGGCGGGTGACGTGGCGCTTCAGGCGGCGGTCGCTGCGGCATTCGGTCTCGCTGAACGCCCGCAAGCCAAGGTACTTACAGGGCTTGCGGAAATCTGGTCACCCTGGCGCTCGGTCGCAGCCCGGCTTTTCTGGGCTTATTACGCCGCAAAAACGCGTCGCGACGTGCTGCCGATCGGCTAACGGACGCCCTCCCTCAATTTGCCTTTATCCCCTGAATTTATTGGACTTCACAATCCTGTAACAACCGGCCTAATATACAAGTGCAGATGCCGAATCGATCCAGGAGGGCTCCTTGACGATTGCAGTCTCACCACAGGCCCTGCCAGCGCTCGTCCTGAACGCTGACTACCGGCCGCTGAGTTATTACCCCTTGTCGCTCTGGTCCTGGCAGGACGCGATCAAGGCGGTATTTCTCGACCGTGTGAACATTATCGCAGAATATGAGCATGAGGTTTCCTCACCGAGCTTCTCGATGCGGTTGCCGAGTGTCGTGTGCCTGAAGACTTACGTTCAGCCGTCCCGCAATCCCGCCTTCACCCGCTTCAACGTCTTCCTGCGCGACAGGTTCGAGTGCCAGTATTGCGGCGCGCATGACGATCTGACTTTCGACCACGTCATCCCGCGCGCTCATGGCGGCGAGACGACCTGGGAGAATGTCGTGGCGGCCTGTTCGCCCTGCAATCTGCGCAAGGGCAGCAAGCTTCCGAAGCAGGCAAGCATGTTCCCGGCGCAGAAGCCGTACCAGCCGACCGTGCAGGATCTGCACAACAACGGCCGGCTCTTCCCGCCGAACTATCTGCATGACAGCTGGCTCGACTACCTCTACTGGGATACCGAACTGCAGCCGTGATCGAATTGATTACGCAGTCTTCTTCACGCTCCAGAAGGCGAAGGCTGCGAGGATCAGGCTTGCGATCACATTCCAGCCCGCAAATGACAGGCCGAGAACGCGCAGTGCTGCATCCGTGCAGGACGGGCCCTTGATCGTGTTCAATTCGCCCAGCAGATCGCCGGCATTGGTGGTCATGCTGCTTGCGGTGGTCGAGCAGGTGGCAGGGCCTGGCCAGAAGTGCCATTCCACACCTGCGTGATAGACGCCCATACCGGCGCCGACGAGCATGAGAATGCCGACGGCGAGAATGATGGCCCGCGTCATCCAGTTCGGCAGGCCAATGAGGGCTGCGAGAGCGCCGACGATCGCGATCGGAATGCCATAATAATAGGGCTGGCGCTGCAGCAGGCAGAGCGCACAGGGAATATAGCCGCCGATATACTGGAAGCCGAGTGCCGTTCCGACGACCACCGCCATGGCAACGGCAAGAAGCAGCGAGAGGGTGAAGCCCGGGCGGGCAAGCGGCGAGGTGGTGGCATTCATGGCGGAACTCCGCGAAGTTGGCTCAGTGGGCAAAGTATCGGTAGGCGATATATAGCACGATCACGATCGCCGCGCCGATGCCGACGATCTGCCCGAGGCGCTTCTCGATGAAGTAGCGGATCGGTTCGCCGTAACGGCGCAGCAGCCAGGCAAGGAACAGGAAGCGGGCGCCGCGGGCGATGATCGCCGAAACGATGAAGAGCGGCAGGCTGACGTGGATGACGCCTGATAGAATCGTAACGATCTTGATCGGTGGCAGATGCGCGAGACCCGAGGTGACGAGCAGCAGCAGGATCGTCTCGTAAGTGACGTAGGATTTCATCTGCTCGAATTGATCGAGCTTTCCATAGAATTCCAGAACCGGGCGTGCGACGGTTTCGTAGGCAAAATAGCCGAGCGCCCAGCCGGCGATACCGCCCAGCACCGATGCGACGGTGGCGACGATCGCGTAGCGATAGGAGCGTTCGGGCTTGGCAAGCGCCATCGGCAGGAAGAGCACGTCAGCGGGAACTAGAAAGACGGAGCTTTCGACGAAGGCGATGACGGCGAGCCAGACTTCGGCTGATTTCTTCGAGGCCAGAGACATGGTCCAGTCGTAAAGTCTGCGGAGCATCCGTTTCCTTTCTCTGTTGCGACGCACAAAGCATTAGGGGGCGATCATGACGCTGTAAATGCTCGGGTTGCGGCTTCCCGGCGTTCCCGCTGAAAATTTTCGTGATCTGATGCAGGCATTCCCTCCCAAGATCTTGCGGGATGGCAAAAGCGTGAAATTGCGTCAGGCTGGAAACCTTCGACGAATCCGGGCATGTCATGAAATTCAGGGTCATAGAGGGCGGGTTGAATTCTACCGCGGCGAGGGACAGGCAGGCGAACGATCGCGGGCCTGAGCACGAGGATATCAGGCACGAGGCGGCTCGTCGTCTCAGCGCCAGCGGCTATCACCGTTTCCGCATTATGGAAGCAGCCGGCGTGCCGATGCCGCCGGCACTGCAATATTTCGCCATGCAGATCGACTTCGCTGCCGATGCTATCTGCCAGCTCGATCCCATCCCGGCCGATTTTCGTTCTGATCTTTACTGGCCGAAGCTGGATGAAACTGCGACGGCGTGATCCGCCTACGACAGATCCATGGATTTTTCCCACTGCTGGCGCATGACGTTCATTTCGGTGCGCTTCTGCGCCATTTCGCTGACGATGGCGCGAAGGTTGGGGTGGCGAGACATGAACATATTGAAGTCGCGCCGTTCCAGTACTTCGAACTGGCAGAAATCGACGGCGGTGACATCAGCCGTGCGGCGTCCGCCGCTGAGCAGCGCCATTTCGCCGAAGAAGGCGCCGGGTTCGAGTCGCACGGCACCACTTGCCAGCCGCACCTCGACCGCGCCGGAGGAGATGAAATACATGCTGTCGCCACGGTCGCCCCGGCGGATGACGCGTTCGCCCGGCGAGGCGAGTTTGGGGTTGAACAGCAAAAGCAATTCCTCAAGCGCATCTTCGCCTACTTCGGAGAAAAGCGGGAAGGTCTCGACCAACTGCTGGATCCGCAGATGATGCTGGCGCGCGCGCTCCTCGCCGAGCGCCCTGATCTTTTCCAGTTCCCGTGCCAGGGCGTCCTGGTTTTTCCGGCCGTAGCTTTCATGTAGGCGCGGCCATTTCACCCTGATCTTGCGGTTCAGCTTCTCGGCCACAAAGATGACGAGTGGGTTCAGCGTGATTGAAAGGATTGCGGCGGCAAGGATCAGATCCTGTCCTTCATGCGGCAGGAGCCCGAGCGAAACGCCGAGGCCGGCAAGGATGAAGGAGAACTCGCCGATCTGGGCAAGGCCGCCGGCGGCGGTCAGGCCCATGCCGATCGGATAGCGCAACAGGGCGACAATACCGAAAGAGATGATTGCCTTGCCGACGATGATCAGTGCCAAAGCACTGATCACGGCCAGAGGATGCTGCACAATGATCGACGGATCGAAGAGCATGCCGACAGAAACGAAAAACAGCACCGAGAAGGCATTCTGCAACGGCAGGGAGTCGGCGGCGGCGCGATGGCTGAGATGGGATTCGCTCATGACCACGCCGGCGAAGAAGGCGCCGAGCGCAAAGGAAACGCCAAAGATTGCCGCTGAGCCGAACGCAATGCCGAGTGCGATGGCGAGCACGGTAAGCGTGAAGAGTTCACGCGAGCCGGTGCGGGCAATCAGCGTCAAAAGCCAGGGCACGATGCGCGGCCCAAGGAAGATCGCCATGGCGGCAAAAGCTGCGACCTTCAGCAAGGTAAGCGCGATCGTGATCCAAAGCGGCAGATCGAGGCCATGCGAGGCGGTGTCGCTCGCATGTCCACCCAGAAGTTCGGCGAGGGCCGGCAGCAGCACGAGCGCCAGTACCATGGCGAGATCCTCGACGATCAACCAGCCGACGGCTACGCGCCCGCCGGCGGTATTAACGAGGTTGCGGTCTTCCAGCGCTTTCAGGAGCACGACCGTGCTGGCAACCGAAAGGCTGAGGCCGAAGACGATGCCGGCGCCGAGGCTCCACCCCCAGAGTTCGCCGAGGCCGACGCCGAGCAGGGTGGCAAGCAGGATCTGGCCGACCGCGCCCGGCACGGCGATGCCGCGCACGGCCAAAAGATCGGATGCGGAGAAATGCAGGCCGACGCCGAACATCAGCAGGATCACGCCCATTTCGGCGAGCTGGCTCGCAAGCTCCGTGTCGGCCACAAAGCCCGGTGTGAACGGTCCCATGAGAATGCCGGCGAAGAGATAGCCGACCAGTGGCGGCAGCCGCAGCCTGTCGGCGCAATAGCCAAGAACCGCCGCAAAGACGAAGCTTATGGCTACCGTCGCAATCAATCCCGCTTCCTGATGCATCAGCCCTCTCAAAATGCCCCGCGGCCGGCACTTTAGGATGAAGCGCCGGCAAAGTTAAAGAGTTGATTTGGATGGATTAGGCTTAAATGGCCGGCTTTTTGAGCGGAACCACTAAGCTCCCGTGTCGTTGCCTATACATGACGACAAGGAGAAGAGAGATGCGAAAGATCATCATCAACTGTGCCATCGCTGCCCTTGCCCTTGGTTCGGCTGCAGCGCCTGCAATGGCAGACAGCGTGACGGTCACACGCGAGCGTGCCTATGACGGTTATGACCGTTATGATCGATATGACCGTGACCGGGTCCGTCCCGGCGTTACCATTAGTGATCGCGGCATTACGTTCGGCGCGGTGCGCGAACGGGATCGCTGGCGCGATCGGGACCGTGACCGTTGCTACACGCGTAGCGTGACCCGTGAGACCGATGAAGGCACTGTGACCAAGACGGTTCGCCGTTGTGATTAATAGCACCTGCCAGGGATCATGCCCTCGCCCTTCGGGGCGTGGGCGAGGTATAAAAGTCGTTCGTCTTCGACATGGAAACGTGCGCTCCGGTCGGAACTTTCGTGGTTTCTCTTCCTGAGGTTGGCGGCCACGCCTAGCCGTCGCCAGCGCTCGCTGTTCCTCAACATTGCTAAGTATGATTTTACGCTGCCGTCATGTGTGGTATTCCCTCGTTTCTGATAATCGCTGTAGCCGCATCTAATTCGTCCAAAGCAGCCCGCACCGCTGCCGCATCGTCTCCACCCGACACGATGGCCGGGAAGTAGCTCCATTCTGGCGGATTGAAGAACGGCCATCCGCGCCGCTCATGTTCTGCGGCCCATGCCTGCATCAGCTCAGAATCCCGGTGAACCGCGACGAAGCTTGATGCGATGCCCTCAAGCGCGAGCGGGCAGCTAATGCCCTGCCGGTCTCTTGCCCGTTCGTGCATGGTATTTCCGGCTGATTTGCCGCCTCTACAACCTTTTCGAGGCTGCATAGGAATCCCATCCTATGCGTGTAATCGCATGATGCTGAAGTCGCGGCGGGGTGGAGTGCCGAGCCCTCAGCCTGCTATTCAATCACACAGTCTGACCGTTTTTGTGACAGTGCCTTCATCGGTCTGAAAGGCGCTCATGCGGCTGCCCCATTCAAGCTGGCAAAAGTCGCATCGACAGCTTTTAGTACGCGAAATACTTTGCGACTTAAAGATGCAGTGCTATTTGGAAGTACTCTGGAGGAAATATGAACCGAGAAGTCTTTCAACTGGCGCACAGTCCGTATCTGCGCAACAATGAATTTGAGGGCGCTACCGAACCGCGTGAAAAGACGCGCGGGATCTCCCGCAATGTTGAGGTCGCCGACCTTTATTCGCAGATCATTGGCGAGATAATCTCTGTGATCCTTCCGACTCTCGGTGTGTTGGTGCCACCCCTTAAGTCGCTCATGACGCAGGTGCAGTCTGCTCTCAAATCTACAACATCACCGCCGCCGCGAATTTATCCGGATAGGGTGATAACTTTCCAAATGAAGCTGCAGGAACAGTTTCAAACGCGGGGAGGAAACCGCAAAGATGTTGGCCTTGCTATCATCGCCGCCCTTCTCGTCCAGCTTCGGAATATCGTTAACTTGGATGACGAACAGATAAGCGACGAAGTACGATTCGAAATGTGGAGCTACACATCGTGGCTCAATATTGTCGAGAATGACAATCTGACCAAAAACAACATAACGGCACTTGAAGAGCTTGGAACTCGCTACACGGATACACTTGCCGCCCTCGAAGAGTGTCACAAAAACGCGGTTGCTGAGCTTGATGCCCGATTGGCAGAATTCAACACGCGAGGACTCGATCTTCAAAGCCGCGATGTGCGCATCCGAGAATCGCTCGACAAGGCGACCACACAGGTTGAGGAGCTTTTCGCCGCGACCGCCAAGCGCACAGAAGCGGAATCCACTGAGCTTCGAAAATTGGATGAAGAAATCAGCAAGCTTGACGCCAAAGTCGTTACGAACGCAACCAATATTTCGGCTTTCAAGACGGCCGTGCAGGAAGAAGTGCGTGGCGCTGAAACACGAAAGCTTTGGCAAAATCGAGATGAAGAAGCATGGAACGCTTTCGCAATTTCCACCGGTATACTGGCAATCCTCCTGGTGATAGTTCCGGTTATTGGCCTCTGGCAACTGGACTGGGTAATCGGCGTATTGAGGCATATCGGTGAGGCGACGACCGTAGGCATTCCGGCTACGGAAAGCGGGACGTTGCTGACTGTCGCAACCATCAGCAGGTTGGTTGTCGTAACGTTCCCCTTGGTACTGTATCTCTGGGTTATCAGGCTCATCGTCCGCTTCAATACGCGCTCGCTCACACTTCACGACGATGCCCGGCAGCGACAGACAATGATGGACACCTACTTCATTCTGCTCGAACGAAATGCCGCGACGACTGAGGAGAGGGGGCTCATTTTGAATGCGCTTTTCCGTCCAGCGCCCGGGCAAGGGCCAGAAAATCTCGACCCTCCGTCGTTCACCGACTTTTTGGGGAAGGCAAATCCAATCAAATAAAGGGGGCAGTATATCACGACAAGCTCCTGCCGGTGCGCGCTTCAATCGCCATGTCGATCTTCGCCATGTTGCTGGTGATAATGCGCGTCTGCGGCAGAGAGCCGTCCTCAAGCCGCACCGAACGGCTGGCGTTCAATTCCGCATCGAGTTAGGCGACTCCCGACCGAAAGCCGGCCTTGCGCAGAATGGCGCGAATTGCGAATTCGGCGCGGAGAAGCACCGATGGCGGGACCATGAGCAGCCACGCGCGGCGCTGCTCATGCGTAGTGCAGTTTTCCAGCTCTTCGACAATAGGGAGAAGCTCGCTCACCGGCCTGTCTCCCGCTCACCTTCCAGCATAACCCGCGTCTGTTGCCGAATAACCGAAGGCTCGCCTATAGTAGGGTCCGAGCCGGGGAAACTACGATGGGGATGGGTAAACTTGCTCTGTTTGCAGCATTGACCGCACTTGCGGTCATCGCTCTTTCTACGAATGACTGGCTGCCGGTAATCCCCTCCGGCCAACTTTGCAAAATCGGTGATCCGTGCCTGCAACAATGGATTGCAGCGATGAGCGGCTGGGTTGGTGCGCTGGCAACGATCGTGACGCTTATGTTGTTGCGTCAACAACTTCGTGATGCCAGGTTGCATCACCAGCAGGCTCTGACGCTTGAAAACCGCGAACACGTTGAACTGGCAAAAAGGATTGTTGCCCAAGCAAGAAGATGTGATTTCGAGCTTACCGCTTGCATCGTATCGATCTCGGACCAACGATCGAGCATTAGCGCCGCTGCGAAATTTGAGCATCTGGGTTTCAGAGTTGAAAAACTCAACGGCGCACTCGATGAAGCCGAATTCGATACTTACAACGACTTGATTTATAAGAATAAAAATATGGAGCCGGTTTTTGTCAAAACGCTCGCGAGCCACCTCAGAGAAGAGCTTAAGAAGCTGAATGTGCTTAGTGTCACCGAAGAATGGTTTGATGGCCCGATTACAGACGCACGATCGCAGCGATTGGTTTTTGTTGGAGCCTGCTTGCAGATTGGCCAATACATCATTGACCTTGAAGCACACGCGCAACGCTATCTCACTCCTTTCGGCGCTCAGATCCCGGGCGTCGATTTGAGTGACAAATGGAAGCGATCTCTTAAGCAGTATGTTTGGGCATAATTGAACTCTTTGAAAATCCATCATGCCGCCTCCCGCTCTTCTGAAGCGGCGTCTGCCGGCATATGGTCCTTCCAGTCGACGCGCCGGATGATGGTCGACGTGCGATAGGTGGCTGAACTGCACCCCATTTCGACCGGACAGTCGGCATAAGCAGAGAGGCTCAAGCAAAGGCTTGAGTATAGGCTTATGTCCAACGACTTCAGACGCATTGAGTTGCTGACGGGTGATGTCCGCCGCCGGCGGCGGACAGAGGCGATCTCGATCCAAACGACTAAAACGTGATTTCCGGGCAGAACCTTATTTTGTTAATTTTTCACTCGCAGTTGATTGAAGCTGAGACTCGAATGGTTTGACTGGAGGCCGACGAAAAATTTCACAGAAGGTTGCAGCCGTTTAATGATAATCGATGTCGATACGAGGGCGTGGCACGCAACTTAGACCGACAGCAAGAGGTGAACGGGTCCATACCGGGGAGGGGCCGACCCTATTTCCTGGACTTGCAGACGTTTGCAAATCTCCGCATGTTGAAGAAGACGAATATTCGACACTAGGTTCGGGTGAGAAAGAGGGGATACGTCATAAAAGCGTCGCGTGCTTCATGAGTTTTGCCTCGTTAATCAGTTGCACGCATTGGTTTTTGGAGGGCTTTGGCTCATATTAGTTTCGTAGGTTGGTCGTGTTTTGCATCCACTCAGCGGATTTCAGTTTTGTCAGAAGAGCATGAGAGTGTAGCTTACTGCGCAGTTTACGAGATTGAGTTTTAACCACCCGTTCTCCATGTTGTCCTTGGAAGTTAAGCCTTCCACAGCGTGATGCACAAACAGGCTCTTGCCTGAAAGCATTAAGGAGGAAACAATAAGTGGAGTTAACGAAAAGTGAGAATTAGAGTGCTATATCTAGTAACTGGAACCTCGTACCCAAAGTGCCCCCGGGTAGCCAATCCCGGGTACTAGTAGTAGAATTCAAGAATAGCGATTTACAGGCAAAATCGCTCAAGTGCTTCGTGTAGCTCTGTGGTGGAGACTGCACGGGGAAACAGCAACCGGCCGATGGCCACAAATATGAGGACCCTTTAGAAAATGACCGCTGAGACATTAACGCTGGTACTCACGGTACCGGTAGCGGCTATTGCTATCATTGAAATCGTAGATCGCATCCGACGTAGGAAATGATGAACAAAATCATTGATCTAGAAACGGAAAGCTCGGTAGGGTGGTGGCCTACCGAGCTTCTTTGAAGGGCCAATTAGAAAATTGACCGCTGAGACACAATCAATATCAGTGAAAATGACGAAAGCGTCAAATCAAAAGTTGGCGAACACTCAGCCGTATATGTGGGATAAAGTGTTTGTGTTCGCTAGAGCAGCTTATTGCACACGCATTTACGCGCAATGAAATCATTTAGAAACGCGTGAAACGTCTTCAAGTGATTTAATTCGTATATGGCGGATTAAGGTATTGCAGCCCCGCATCTGAACACGCTTTTGGAGCCAGCTCGTGACGTTGCCGATCGATGAGGATCGGTCGCGTTTCATGGATCACATCCCTCGCACTGTTTGAACGCGCGTTTGCGCCCAGTGAAGATTTTCGCTTGAGGGTGGCGAATCGACGGATGATCGCGAAGACATCACTGGAACAAAAGTGACTCAGATTTGTCCCACTCGTTCTAGGGTTGGAAAATGTGGGGCAAATCGGCCCGCTTTTATCAACAGAATCAATGTCGCTTAGAAGTTTCTGGTGCCCCATGCCGGGGTCGAACCAGCACTTCTTTCGAAACTCGATTTTGAGTCGAGCGCGTCTACCAATTCCGCCAATGGGGCAGCGAAATACGAGGCGGCTGTCTAACATGCGTTCGCCCGCGCGTGCAAGACGGCGGGCGAAGTTTTGGCGTCTGGAAATCCGGGTTTAGTGGGCGACTGCCCCACTCTGGGCAGTGAGGCCGGATTTCTTCAGCGTGATCGCCAGAACCGAGGCCAGGAGGCAGAAGGCGCCGGCGATGAAGAAGGCCGGCAGGTAGCTTTCCAGCGCCGTGCGCGACAGGCCTGCGCCGTAAGCCGCGGTGGCGGCACCAAGCTGATGACCGGCGAAGACCCAGCCGAAAACGAGGCCGGCTTTCTCACGGCCAAAGCGGTCGGCGGCGATCTTGACGGTCGGCGGGACGGTGGCGATCCAGTCCAGGCCATAGAAGACGGCGAAGATCGACAGGCCGTAGAAGCTGAAATCGCTGAAAGGCAGGAAAAGCAGCGAGAGGCCGCGCAGGCCGTAATACCAGAAGAGCAGCCAGCGATTGTCGAAGCGGTCGGAGAGCCAGCCGGAGCCGATCGTGCCGAAGAAATCGAAGATGCCCATGACGGCGAGAACGCTGGCGGCTGCGACCGGCATGATGCCGAAATCGCCGCAGAGTGTGACGAAATGCGTCTGGATAAGGCCGTTCGTGCTGAGCCCGCAGATGAAAAAGGTGGCAAACAGGATCCAGAAGGTCGAGGTCGTCGAAATGTCCCTGAGAACCGTGATCGGCATTGCAAGTGCTGCGCCGAGCGTGCCGCGGGCCGGGGCCGGCGCAACCTGGGTCTCGCCGACCGAGGGCAGGTTTACGTCCGAGGGGCGGTCACGCATGAAGAGCAGCACGAGAAGAGCGGCGACCATGATCATGGCGCAGACGAAGAAGACGGTGGCGCGCCAGCCGTAGCGTTCGGTCAATTCC
The DNA here is from genome assembly GCF_014873945.1 of Rhizobium viscosum. NCBI lineage: Bacteria > Pseudomonadati > Pseudomonadota > Alphaproteobacteria > Hyphomicrobiales > Rhizobiaceae > Rhizobium > Rhizobium viscosum. Next base: position 2,299,865 of record NZ_JADBEC010000001.1, read on the forward strand.
GCCATCAGCGGCAGGAAAACGAGCTGGCCGGTTGCCGAGCTTGCCGAGAGCATGCCGACGACAAGGCCGCGATGCTTGACGAACCAGCGCGTTGAAACGGTGGCTGCCAACACCATGGCCGTGAGCCCGGTGCCGAAACCTACGACGATGCCCCAGAGCGCGAGCAAGTGCCAAAGCTTGGTCATGAACAGCGATCCGACGAAGCCGGCACCGATCAGGGCAAGGGCGAAGACGATGACCTTGCGGACGCCGAAATAGTTCATGAAGGCTGCCGCAAACGGACCCATGAGGCCAAAGAGGATCAGGCGGATGGCGAGTGCGGAGGAAATCTGCGAGGTCTCCCAGCCGAATTCATCCTGCAGCGGCTTGATGAGCACGCCCGGCGCGCCCATTGCGCCGGCAGTTACCAGCATGGTCAGGAAGGTGGCGGCGACGACGACCCACCCATAGTGAATGTTTCGCCGGGCAAGGGATGATGCAAGGACTGCAGAGACCATGGGCAAATTCCGGTTATGACGTGAGGACCATATACAAGGCCGCTTTACATGACGGCCATCATATTTGTTGCGTATTGATGATGGACATCATATAAATTGTCAAGCGACCATTCCGGAGACGAAAATGCGGGTCAGCCGCGAGAAATTTGCAGAAAACCGCGAGAAGATCCTGACGGCAGCCAGCATGCTCTTCCGCGAGAATGGGTTCGACGGCGTCGGCGTCGCCGACATCATGAAGGCTGCTGGTCTTACGCATGGCGGGTTCTACGGCCATTTCGAATCGAAGGATGACCTTGCGCTGGAGGTCAGCCGCAAGCTGATCGAGCGGGTGGAAGAACGCTGGCGTGAGCTGATCGCCGCTGAACCAGACAAGCCGCTTCAGGCGCTGCTCGATCACTATATCCATTGGCGCACGGTCGACGATCCCGGAAGAAGCTGCGTGTTCGCCTCACTGATCCAGGAAGTCAGCCGCAGCGAAGGTGCGGTTCGTGCGACCTTCAGCGAGGGGCTGGCCGCGCTGGTTGATGTGCTGAAGGAGGTAGTGCCGGGTGCGACGGAGGAAGAGCGCCGCGCCAATGCGACGTCGACGCTTTCATCGATGATGGGGGCCGTCATCCTTGCCCGCGCGGTCGAGGATCGGGCGCTCGCAGAGCAGTTTCTGGTCACGATGCGCCGCAAGCTCGACCCGGCGCAATAATCCTAATCCCGCGAAGCGATCATCGCATGGCCTTCGACGATTTCGGTGAAGGTGCCGTCCGGCGACAGAGCGGCGAGCTCGCTGCGGAAGGCTGCTTCGAATTCCTCTGTCTTGTCGCCGAGCGCCTGTGGAGAGGTAGCGGACATGGAGAAGGCGCGGCCGACGATATCCTCCGTTCCGATTACCCGTTCGTTGACGATGCCGATGCGTTCGAGGTTGCGGAAGGGGGAGCGCAGCAAGACCGCCTCATGGGCTCCGAATTCCTGCGCGCGGCGTCGTTTACGCTCGGCGCTTTTTTCCGGCGAATAGGTCTCCGACAGCTGATGCAGCACATCACGCCAATCCGGTGTCGCTGCGATATGCCTGTCGGAGAAGAGAACGACGGCCCCGTCCGGATCGATGAGCTTGTCGAGTGCCGCAAGCGTCGCCGGGCGGTCCATCCAATGGAAAGATCGGCCCAGGACAGCAAGTTTCAGCGGCGCCAGATCCGGGTCGAGATCGTAAGAGGAGCCCTGGATGAGCCTTATGTTCACGGCGGCTTCGGCCGCATTTTCGCGCGCGGCATCCAGCATTTCCGGCTCGGGATCGACCCCGATCACATCAGCGCCGGCGAGGCGTGCGAAGGCGACGCCGAGCGGTCCTGGTCCGCAGCCGAGATCGAGCACGCGATCGCCGGGTTTCAGGCCGGTTCTTTCGGCGACGCGTTCGATCAGTCTGTCCGGATAGGGGACACGGAAGCGGCTGTAGTAGACGGCAGTGGTGCGAAAGCGGCGAGCTTCGTAGGGAACGATGGTCATGAGGACGGTCCTCCGTTTGCCGCAAACCGCTAAGGCTCAACTGTGACCGGCTCGTGATGGTCTCCTGGATTGCGTACGCGCGGCCTCGAAAGAGACCGCGTTTTCCGCCACCCAGCGCCGGAGCGGCATGATCTGCTTCAATAGGTCGCGGCCGAGCTCACACAGAAGGCACCCACCTGAAAGTCCTGATATCGGGAAAGGAATGAGCCTCCCGCCGCATCGGCGGAGGGAGGCAGTCACGTGGCGGCTCATTTGAAGCCGGCGACGTTGTGCGGGATGTAGGGTGTTTCGAGTGCGGCGATATCATCGGCGCTGAGTTTTACCGTCAGTGCGCCGACGGCGTCCGTCAGGTGTTGTGCCTTGGATGCGCCGATAATCGGGGCGGTAACGGCGCTCTTCTGCAGGATCCAGGCGGTGGCGACCTGCGCGCGGGAAATGCCATGGGCCCTGGCGATTTCGGCAACCTTCTCGACGATCTTGCGATCGGCATCTTCGGCCTGCTTATAGAGCGTCTTGCCGAATTCATCGGTCTCACTGCGGTTGGTCTTCTCATTCCAGTCGCGGGTCAGGCGGCCGCGGGCAAGCGGGCTCCAGGGAATGACGGCAATCTTCTGGTCCTCGCAGAAGGGCAGCATTTCCCGCTCTTCCTCGCGGTAGAGCAGGTTCACGTGGTCCTGCATGCTGACGAATTCCGTCCAGCCATTCAGACGTGAGGTGTAGTGCGCCTTGGCGAACTGCCAGGAATACATGGAGGAGGCGCCGATATAACGTGCCTTGCCTGATTTCACGACGTCATGAAGGGCTTCCAGCGTTTCCTCGATCGGTGTCGTATAGTCCCAGCGGTGGATCTGGTAGAGGTCGACGTAATCAGTGCCGAGGCGGCGCAGGCTGTTGTCTATTTCGTCGAAGATCGCCTTGCGCGACAGGCCGGCGCCATTCGGCCCGGGCCGCATGCGGTTGAAGACCTTGGTGGCGAGTACGATATCCTCGCGCTTGGCGAAATCCTTGATGGCGCGTCCGACGATCTCCTCGGAGGAACCATTGGAGTAGGTGTTGGCCGTGTCGAGGAAATTGATGCCGAGATCGATCGCCTGTTTGAGGAGCGCGCGGCTTTCCTCTTCCGGCAGGCTCCAGGCGTGATTTCCGCGGTTGGGATCGCCATAGGTCATGCAGCCGAGGCAGATCTTCGAGACTTCGAGACCGGTTTTCCCGAGTTTTACATATTCCATGAAAGTGCTCCGCGATGAATTTCAGCGACTCCCCAGGCGCATGCACATGATGTAGCGCAGAAATCGCCGAAGTCTCAGCGAGCACGCGGAGAATGTGTTCTGCAGCTAGCGCAATAATACGTGATGAGCGGGCGGGATGTCGTTTTATCCATGCGGATTACAATGCTTGCGCATTCGGTCGGTGAGGTGTTAGCTGGTGCAGCATTTTACCGGATCATGCCCATGAAACTGCCGCCCGGCGATCGATATGACACGCTCTACCGCAATTTCTCCTGGCAGATATCAGAGGATTTCAATATCGGCCGGGCCGTCTGCGATGATTGGGCTGCGCGTGATCCCGGTCGTGTCTGCCTCGAACATTTCAGTCCCGACAGCCACCATCTGTCATTGACCTATGGCGAGCTTGCCGCCCGCTCCTCATCCTTCGCCAATGCGCTTTCAGCGCTTGGCGTTGGCAGGGGGGACCGTGTGGCGCTGCTCCTGCCGCAATCCTTCGAGACAGTCATTTCGCATGTGGCGATCTACAAGATGGGCGCGATCGCGCTGCCGCTCGCGTTGCTTTTTGGTGTCGAGGCGCTGGAGTACCGGCTGAAGGCTGCGGGTGCGGCGGTTATCGTCACTAATGGTTTCGGGCTCGGGCGCATCAACCAGATCCGCGACCGACTGCCCGACGTCAAACATGTCATCAGCGTCGAGGGAGCCTCCGCAGGCACACTCGGCTTTGCCGATCTGGTTTCCGCCCATTCTTCCACTTTCGAAATTGCGCAGTCAGGCCCGGACGAGCCAGCGCTGATGATCTTCACGTCGGGCACGACGGGGCCGCCGAAGGGCGCGCTGCACGGGCACCGGGTTCTCGCCGGCCATATTCCCGGCATGCAGTTTGCCCATGAGGGTTTCCCGCAGGCGGGAGACAAGGTCTGGACGCCGTCAGACTGGGCCTGGGCGGGCGGGCTGCTCAATGCGCTGCTGCCGAGCCTGCTGCTCGGCGTACCTGTTGCTTCATCGCCGGCACAGAAATTCGATGCGGACACGGCCTATCGCATCATGGCCGAGATGAAGGTGCGCAATGCTTTCATTCCGCCGACGGCACTCCGGCTCCTGAAATCCGTCGAGGAGCCGCGCTCGAAATACGATCTCGTGCTGCGCACCATCGGTTCGGCAGGTGAATCCCTGGGGCGCGAAACCTACGAGTGGGTGCGCCGTACGCTCGGCGTTACAGTCAATGAATTTTACGGGCAGACGGAGTGCAATTTCGTGCTGTCTTCCAGCGCTGCTTTCGGGGTGACGAAGGCCGGTGCGATCGGTCGTGCCTCACCCGGCCACAGGGTGGCGATCGTCAGCAACGAGGGCGACGAGCTGCCGGTCGGCGAGCAGGGGCAGATCGCGATCGCCAGCCCTGATCCGGTAATGTTTCTCGGTTACTGGAACGATCCCGACGCGACGGAGAGGAAATATGCCAAGGGTTGGCTGCTGACTGGCGATATCGGTCGGCAGGACGCTGAGGGCTATGTCACCTTTGCAGGTCGCGACGACGACGTCATCACCTCATCTGGCTACCGTATCGGGCCTGCAGAGATCGAGGATTGTCTCATAGGCCATCCGGCCGTGCAGCTTGCCGCCGCTGTCGGCAAGCCCGATGCTCTGCGTACGGAGATCGTCAAGGCCTATATCGTGCTTTCGCCGGGCTACAGCTCCAGCATGGAGCTGGCAGCCGAAATCCGAGACTGGGTGAAAACCCGGCTTTCGATGCACGAATATCCGCGCGAGGTCGAATTTGTTGATGCCCTGCCGCTGACGACCACGGGCAAGGTCATTCGCCGGCTGCTGCGGGAAAAGGCTGCGGCGGAAGCTAAAAACTAGAGCATCTCCGTCTCTCTCCAAGTCACGGAAATGCTCTATATCTTTGTTTTTACACAATTCCGGACACAAAACCGCTGCGCAGTTTTGCTGGAATTGCTCTAGCCGCGGCCGGCAAGCGACATGATCTTCTCGCGGAGCATCTTCGCCATGTTGCGGGTACTGCGGTACATGTGAAGCTGGGCTGCGACCTGGCGCATGTCGCGGTCGCCGTTCTGGGTGAGGCCGATCACCAGCGTGCCCATCTCCTCGCGTTCCTGCCAGAAGCGGCTCATGATCGGATGATCGGAGACTGCGCAGGAATCCGAACGCACGACATTGGCGTCGTCGAGATGCCATTCCGTCAGTTCGCTCATCAAGAGCTTGCCCGGCGAGTAGCGGGAGTAGCTTTCGTCATAGGCGGTCTTCCAGGTATAGGCCTCGCCGCCCATCATCAGCACGACTACGGCGGCAATCGCCTTGCCATTGATGTCGATCGTGTGGATGCGCACGGCATCCACTTCCGCCAGATTGGAGACGGCCTCGCGAGCGAAGGCGGTGTGATAGCGGTCGGTTACCAGCGCGCTGCGGCGCTTGCCTTTCCAGCCTCCAGCCTCCAGCGCCAGGAATTCCTCGAAGCGCAAGTGAATCTCCCGCGGCTGTCGGGCAACGGTGTGGACGGCATTGCCGAGTTCTTCGAGCAGCCGCCACTGGCGGCGCATCTCGCGCAGGTGGGAGGAGGACACGGTACGGCCGAGATAGACCATGGCCTCGTCATCGCTCTGCAGCATCGGCCGCTCATAGGGATTGGCGATGGTCAGCGGCAGGTTGCGACTAAGCGCCACCGCCTTTGCCATGCGTACGAAGATGCCGTTCAGCCGGACGTCCGGCAGCACCAGCGTGCCCGGCAAGCCGAGATCTGGTGTGACAAGGCCTTCGAAGAGATTGTCCAGCGTCTCGGCCGCGTCCTCGGCATCAACCAAGGGGGTGCCGAGCGGACCGAAACTGTTTGCCCAGCCGCGTATGATCGATGGACCGACGGCGAAACCGGGTTTGTCGACCGAGAAGGGCATGAGCAGACGCATGCGGCTGCGATGTTCGTTCTCGTCGCGGATGATCGCGAAATTGATCTGCCGGTCTTCCAGCCGCGGCATGGCAGGCGCCAGAAAACGACCACTGAAGAAGACATTCGGCTCCATCGCGCGGTTGGAAAGGAAGTCCAATTCTTCCTGCAGATCGTAACCCAGCTTACCAGGGTAAAGGCAAAGCTCGCGCCCCAGCCGGCCGATTTCGATCCGTGCTTCAGCCTGCGGGGCTTCGAACCTGAGTGCGGCAAGATCGTGAACCATGCGGTTCGCGTTGCTGTCGGTGCTCTCGGTGATGGGTGGTACACGCACCATCTATCGGGCTCTCATTTCTGGCGTTGAGGCGGAAGGGGTTACGAAGGCGAAAAGCGTAAAGCCGAGTGCGCGACGCACGAAGACATGCAGCAGGATCGCTTCCACGGCCATGGCGGAGGCCGTGGCGATCGCCGTGCCGACGATGCCGTAGTGTGGGATCAGCAGGAGATTGAGGCCGACATTGGCGGCGAGCGCTCCAGCATAAAGGGCGACGCAGAGGTTCTGTTTGCCTGCCATCATCAGCAGCGTCTCGGCGGGGCCGACCAGCGCCTTGGCAAGGATACCGGCCAGCAGGATCGCCATCAGCATATAACCGGCCGTAAAGGCGCCGCCGAAAAGCGACAGCAGCAAATGGCCGGCAGCCAGCACCGCGAGACCGGCTCCAAGCGCAGGCCAGAAAGTCCAGCGGGCGGCATCGGCAGCCGCAACCGCGAGATCGGCCCGGTTGCCCTCGGCGATGATCGAGGAGAAGCGCGGGCCGGCGGCGGCCTTCACCGAGAAATTGATGAAATGCACGAGCGCCATCGTCTTGGCCGCTGCGAAATAAATTGCGACATCATGCGGCTCCAGGAAGATGCCGACGACGACGACATCGGAGTTGGTCAGCAGGAAGCTCACGCCCTCGATCAGGAAGATCGGGAAGGCAACGCCCAGCCATTCCAGGAAGTCCACCTTGCGTGGGCCGGCATCGTAATGCCTACGCATCCGATAGAGCGTGGCGGCATATTGGCCGAGCGCGGTGACGAAGGTTGCCGCGAGTGCTGCCTGCATGGCGGTGACTGCCGTGTGCGGCGCGCCGAAGAAGATCGCAGTCAGCATGAAGAGGATGATGAGGATCGGCCTGACAATATAGACCGGGCTGAGCGCCATGACGGGCCAATGATTGGCCCGCGACGTGCCCTCGAGAATATCGCCGAGCGCGATCATCGGCATGGCCATGAGGCCGAGGAAGATCGGCACCAGATAATAGCTCTCGATCCTGTCGCCGAAGAAATGGAGGCCAAGCATGCCGGCGATGAGAACGGTCGTACCCGAGAGCAGCGCGAAAACGCGCGCGGAGCCCGTCAGACCGCGGATTTCGGCGAAGGCACCGGCGGCGCGATATTGCGGCAGGAATCGGACGATCGCTGTGTGGAAACCGAGGCAGGAAAGATCGCCGCAGAGGACGACCAGCACCCAGACGAAAACGAAGATGCCGTATTCATATTCGCCCATCAGCCGGGCGAGCACGATCTGCGACAGGAAGGCGAGAGCGGCGCTCAGAATACGGATTGAAAAGGCGATTAGTGCCATGCGCTGTGCGGTGGCCTTGTCGCCTCGTTCGGTCAGAACCGCGGCAAGCATGCGCCGCGCCCGGCCGGCGATCGGCCGCAGCCCCGCGGGCAGCATCTTTTCCGCTGTTTCTATGACCGCCATTCTGAACACGCAAAACTCTAAGGGCAGGGCATTCGCACGGCCAAGTCTTGCCAGATCAGAGTTAAGAAACGGTATGCCGAACGAGGCAGCATTACCCGCCGCGATGATCCATAATTGGGCGGAAATTACCCAAGAAAAATGGCGCCTGAAGGCGCCATTCTCAGACCTGTTCGAAAGCACCGTGGCAGTGCTTGTATTTCTTGCCCGAGCCGCAGGGGCAGGCCTCGTTGCGGCCGACCTTTCCCCAGGTCTGGGGATCGTTGGGGTTGCGGTTTTCTGGTGGCACGGTGACTTCAAGCGCCTGATAGGTCGTGTTGGTGAACTCATCCTCGCCGGTCGTCGGATCGAGGTGATGGGCCTGCATGATCGGCGGCTCCGGCTGCGGCGGAGCCTGTTGCACCAACTCGACGCGCATCAGCTGCGCGGTGACGGCCTGACGCAGGTTGTTAAGCAGCGCCTGGAAAAGCTCGAAGGCCTCCGACTTGTATTCCTGCAGCGGATCGCGCTGGGCGTAACCGCGGAAGCCGATGACGGAACGCAGGTGGTCGAGGTTGACGATGTGCTCGCGCCACAGATGATCGAGCGTCTGCATGACAACCTGGCGCTCGACATAGTGCATGATGTCGGGGCCGAAACGCTCGACCTTCTCGTTGAAGGCGGCGTTGGTGGCTTCCGTCAGGCGTTCGCGGATATCGTCTTCGCCAATGCCTTCTTCCTTCACCCAGTCCTCGATCGGCAGATCGAGGTTGAGGATGTTGGCAGCCTGCGTCTTCAGACCGGCGGCATCCCACTGCTCGGCGTAAGCGCGTTCCGGAATGTGGGTCGTGACCAGATCATCGACCACTTCGCGACGCATGTCGGATACGGTCTCGGAAATGTTCGGCGCTTCCATCATCTCGACGCGCTGTTCGAAGATGACCTTGCGCTGGTCGTTCAGAACGTCGTCGTACTTCAGAAGGTTCTTGCGGATGTCGAAATTGCGGGCTTCGACCTTCTTCTGCGCGCGTTCCAGAGCCTTGTTGATCCAGGGATGGACGATCGCTTCGCCCTCCTTGAGACCGAGCTTCTGCAGCATGCTGTCCATACGGTCGGAGCCGAAGATGCGCATCAGGTCGTCCTGAAGCGACAAATAGAACTTGGAACGGCCCGGGTCGCCCTGACGGCCCGAGCGGCCGCGCAGCTGGTTGTCGATGCGCCGGCTTTCGTGGCGCTCGGTGGCGATGACGTAAAGGCCGCCGGCGGCGAGCGCCTTTTCCTTGAGCTGCTTGATCTCTTCTCGGATCGCCTCGATCTTGGTGTCGCGCTCCGAACCCGGCTCGATTTCTCCGAGCTCGCGCTCGACACGCATATCGAGGTTGCCACCTAGCTGGATGTCGGTACCGCGGCCGGCCATGTTGGTAGCGATCGTGACCGCGCCCGGCACGCCGGCCTGGGCGACGATATAGGCTTCCTGTTCATGGTAGCGGGCGTTCAGTACCTGGAAGTTCGAGAAGCCCTGCTTGCGCATCAGCTCGGCCAGGAATTCCGACTTTTCGATCGAGGTGGTGCCGACGAGCACCGGCTGGCCGCGCTCGTGGGCGTCCAGGATCTCGGCGATGATCGCTTTGTATTTCTCTTCGACCGTCCGGTAGACCTCGTCATCCTCGTCGAGACGCTTGATCGGCAGATTTGTCGGCACCTCGATGACATCGAGGTTGTAGATATTGCCGAATTCTTCCGCTTCCGTCTGGGCCGTACCGGTCATGCCGGCGAGCTTGCCGTACATGCGGAAGTAGTTCTGGAAGGTGATTGAGGCCAGCGTCTGGTTTTCCGGCTGGATCTGTACCTTTTCCTTGGCTTCCAGCGCCTGGTGCTGACCTTCCGAGTAGCGGCGGCCCGGCATCATGCGGCCTGTGAATTCGTCGATGATGACGATTTCACCGTTGCGGACGATGTAGTCCTTGTCGCGCTGGAACAGCTTGTGAGCCTTCAGCGCATTGTTGATGTGATGAACGATCGCGACATTCTCGATGTCGTAGAGCGAGGCGCCCTTCAGGAGGCCGGCCTGCTTCAACAGGTTTTCCAGCTTCTCGGTGCCGACTTCGGAGAAGTTCGCCGAACGCTGCTTTTCATCGATCTCATAATCTTCCGGCGTCAGTAGCGGAATGTAGGTGTCGATGGTGTTGTAGAGGTCGGAGCGGTCATCGAGCGGGCCGGAGATGATGAGCGGCGTGCGCGCTTCGTCAACGAGGATCGAATCCACTTCATCGACGATTGCGAAGTTGTGGCCGCGCTGGACCATCTGGTTCTTCTCGTACTTCATATTATCGCGCAGATAATCGAAGCCGAGCTCGTTGTTGGTCGCGTAGGTGATGTCGCAATTATAGGCGTCGCGACGCTCCTCGTCGGAAAGGCCATGGACGATGACGCCCGTGGTCATGCCAAGGAAGCCGTAGAGGCGGCCCATGGTCGCAGCGTCGCGCTGTGCGAGATAGTCGTTGACGGTGACGACATGCACGCCCTTGCCGGAAAGCGCGTTCAGATAGACCGGCAGGGTCGCAACCAGCGTCTTGCCTTCGCCGGTCTTCATTTCGGCAATGGCGTTGGAATGCAGGATCATGCCGCCAACGAGCTGTACGTCAAAAGGTCGCATGCCGAGAACGCGGCGGGAGGCCTCGCGCACGACCGCAAAGGCCGGAATGAGGATGTCGTCCAGCGTCTTGCCTTCAGCCAGAAGGGCACGGAACTCCACCGTCTTTGCGGCAAGCTGCTCATCCGTCAGCGCCTTGGTCTTCTCTTCAATAGAGTTGATTGCGGCGACGTTCGGCTGGAAGGACCGCACACGGCGATCGTTGGCTGAGCCAAATAACTTGCGGGCAATACCGCCAAAGCTGACCATATGACTGGTCCTTTCTGAATATTCTTCCCCGACGTTTCTTATTCGCTACCCAGCCGAAAAACAGGCGCACGCTTGAAAACGCCCGGAAACTGTTCTGGACGCGAGGTTGCGTGACAGATAAGAGGGGGGGCAAATGATGTCAACGGATTTGGCTGATATAGAAAGGCCACATTCCGGTGTTGAAGGCTGTTTTCGGGCTGGATTCACGAAAGCTGAAGCCGGCGGTATAATTGTGAAGGGTTATTTGATGTTGAGCACCAACAAACTTGCTGCGCTGGCGTTTACGGCCTTCGTCGCCTTCCAGGCTCCGGCCTATGCCGATGATGCCGTCGTCGCCAAGGTCGGCAATCTGGAAATCCACCAGTCGGAACTCGATCTGGCGGTGGCCAATCTCGACCCGCAGCTTGCGCAGCTCCCTGACGACCAGAAGAAGGTCGCCGCACTTTCTGCCGCTATCGACGTGAAGCTGCTTGCCGCCGACGCTACCGCCGAGAAGCTCGACCAGACGGACGACTTCAAGAAGCGCATGCAATACCTGACCGACCGCGAGCTTCACAACGCCTACTTCAAGAAGCATGTCGTCGACACTGTAACGGATGCCGACGTGAAGGCGCGTTACGACAAGGAAGTTGCCGCCCTGCCGAAGCAGGAAGAAGTTCACGCCCGCCACATCCTCGTCAAGACAGAGGATGAGGCCAAGGACGTTATCAAGCAGCTCGACGCCGGCAAGGACTTTGCCGAGCTCGCCAAGGAAAAGTCCACTGATCCGAACAAGGATGACGGCGGCGACCTCGGCTATTTCAGCCGTGGCCGCATGGTCAAGGAATTCGAGGATGCCGCTTTCGCACTTGAGAAGGGCACCTATTCCAAGACCCCTGTGAAGACTGACTTCGGTTATCATGTCATCAAGGTCGAGGATAAGCGCGACGCCCCGCCGCCGCCGTTCGACCAGGTGAAGGACCAGGTTCGTCAGCTCGTCATGCGCGACAAGTATCTTGCACTCCTGAACCAGGCGAAGGCTTCGGCCAAGGTCGAGATCATGGACGAAACGCTCCGCAAGGGTTACGAAGACGCGAACAAGCAGCCTGAGCCGGGTGCCGAACCCGCGCCCGCACCGGCGCCGCAGCAGTAATCATCAGCATCTGGGCCCGGTTCTTCCGGGCCCTTCACTATGATAGACAGGTCACATCCCATGTCCGCTACCGTTTCTCCACTTGCCCCGAAAACCTTTGCCTCGCTGCCGGCGCTTCGCGGCGTGCGCATGGCGACCGCTTCCGCCGGCATCAAGTACAAGAACCGGACGGACGTGCTGATGATGGTCTTTGACGCGCCGGCTGCCGTCGCGGGCGTCTTCACCAAGTCGAAGTGCCCCTCCGCGCCCGTCGATTTCTGCCGGACCAACCTACCGCATGGCACGGCACGTGCCGTCGTTGTCAATTCCGGCAATGCCAATGCCTTTACCGGCATGAAGGGCCGTGCCGCGACTGAGCTTACCGCCAAATCTGCCGCCACTGCCGTCGGCTGCGGCGAAAATGAAATCTTCCTTGCGTCAACAGGCGTCATCGGCGAACCGCTCGACGCCACCAAATTTGCCGGTGTGCTCGACCAGATGCATGCCGATGCGACAGGCGATTTCTGGTTCGAGGCCGCCAAGGCCATCATGACCACCGACACCTATCCGAAGGTTGCAACCCGCACTGCTGAAATTGGCGGTGTCAAGGTGACGATCAACGGCATCGCCAAGGGGGCCGGCATGATCGCGCCCGACATGGCGACCATGCTTTCCTTCGTCGTCACGGATGCTGCGATCGATTCCTCCGTCCTGCAGTCGCTCTTGTCTGCCGGCGTCGAGCCGAGCTTCAACTCCATGACCGTCGACAGCGACACCTCGACCTCGGATACGCTGATGCTGTTTGCGACGGGTGCTGCAGCAACCGACGGACAAGCTCGCATCACGAGCGCGGGCGATCCGCAGCTCGACGCATTCCGCGCGGTCCTCAACGACCTCCTCAAGGATCTGGCGATCCAGGTCGCCCGCGACGGCGAGGGCGCCACGAAGATGCTCGAAATCACCGTGACCGGTGCCGAGAGCGATGCCGCTGCCAAGACGATCGCCCTTTCCATCGCCAATTCGCCGCTGGTCAAGACTGCGGCTGCGGGCGAGGATGCCAACTGGGGCCGTATTGTCATGGCCGTCGGCAAAGCCGGCGAAATGGCCGATCGCGACCGGCTGGCCATCTGGTTCGGCGACGTGCGCGTTGCCGTTAACGGCGAGCGCGACCCTTCCTATTCCGAGGATGCGGCGTCTGCCGTGATGAAGAAGCAGGATATTCCTGTTAAAGTCGATATTGGTCTCGGCTCCGGCAAGGCTACGGTCTGGACCTGCGACCTCACCAAGGAATATGTTGCGATCAATGGCGACTACCGGAGCTGATCGTTCGCTGATGCAGGCATCCCTTCCGAAGCAGAACCTGCCGCTGGTCCGGCGGCTGGAAGCCGTGGGCTTTCGCGCCTGGCCGGCCGCTTCCGTACAATATGACGGAAGCTGGCAGGTTCGCCTGACGGCGGGCCATCCCTCCAACCGCCTGAATTCCATCGTGCCGCTCGATCCCTCCGACCATCGTGATGTCGAGATCAGGCTGGAGAAGGCAAGCCGCAAATTCGAGGCCTATGGCCGCCCTGCCGTCGTGCGCGAGACGCCGCTTGCCTCGCCTGTTCTGATCGACCTGATCAAGGAACAGGGATGGAAGCGTTTCGATGAGACGGCTGTGATGGTCTGCGATCTTTCGCAGGCCGATTTGCCCGATACGCTCGATCATCTCCCGACCCACGATGTCGGCCGGTTCGTCGATGCCAATCTCGCCGTCGATCAGGCGCAGCTTTCTCTGAAACCGGCGCTTGCCGAGATCATCTCGGCAATCAAGCCGCCATCCGGTCTTTTCATGATCGAGGATACCGTCCACGGCTCGCTGGCAACGGTCCTTTGCGTGCAGGACAACGATCTTGCGGGCATCATGTCGCTTTCGGTCGCGGGCGGCCATCGCCGCAAGGGGCTCGGCATCGAAATCCTGACTTCGGCCCTGCGCTGGGCGCGGATGCGCAGTGCCCGCACGGCCTGGCTGCAGGTGAAGCTTTCGAACGCGCCGGCAATCGCTCTTTATGAGCGTCTTGGTTTCCGTGATGCCTATCACTATTGCTACTGGCAGGAGCGCTGCGAATGAGCGAGGCCGGACGGAAGCTGCTTCTGGTCGCAGCCTGTGCGCTGATCGATGCGGACGGACGTATCCTTCTGGCACAGCGGCCGGAAGGCAAGTCGCTTGCCGGCCTGTGGGAATTCCCCGGCGGTAAGGTCGAACCCGGCGAGACGCCGGAGGAAACGCTGGTGCGTGAACTGAACGAAGAGCTCGGTATTTCTACGAAGGTGGCGTGTCTCGCGCCGCTGACCTTCGCCAGCCACAGCTATGATACGTTCCACCTGTTGATGCCGCTGTATGTCTGCCGCCGCTATGAAGGCATTCCGCAGGGCCGTGAGGGCCAGGCAATCAAATGGGTGCGCCCGCAGGCACTGCGCGATTATCCGATGCCGCCGGCCGACGAGCCGCTCATCCCGGTACTGCAGGATCTACTTTAGCTTTTGCTGATTATCGGGACGAAACGTCGATTTCGCCTGTGGATATTAATCGATCATTTAGCACCTTCTGGCAATGATCGGCCTCACTCAAGCAACTGGCGTGTGTGTATTTAAGGGCTTGACGTCATGGACGACGATTTCTGGAAAGCTGTGCGCGAAAAGGAACGCGCTTCTTCGTCTGCTTCGCGCAGGACGGGGGCGCTCAATATTGCCCTTCTATTCGGTACGGCGGTAGTGGCGTTGACCCTCATCCTGACGCCAATGCTGGCGGATTCTTCCAAGAAGAGTGTGCTAGCCAGCGCGCCGGCGGATTTCGACACGATTACCACCGGCTCCATCCCGAAGACCGAGAATGGCCCGAAGAGCGAGAGCGGTAAGCGCTATACAATCCGCCGCAGCGTGCTGCAGGATACGCCTGGTTCGGTCTGTGTTGTCCAGGGCTACGGCGTCGGCGCCGGCTGCTGAGGAAATGAAGCTCCCGTTCCAGGGGCCATGATTTTCATTGCTGTCTTGCGCGCAGAAGGGTTGGGTTGATGAATTTGCTGAAGAAATTTCTGGCAGACAGAAGCGGTGCGACAGCGATCGAATATGGATTGATTGCAGCGCTGATGGCGGTTGCCCTTATTGGGGGCCTGGGTGTGTTCACCAATGGCCTACGCGGCGTGTTCAACACCGTCGAGAATAACCTGACGATCAACTGAGCTATCCGTTAGGCCTCACTCACTGCCTGAGCTTCTGCTCTTCCACCTTCAGTGCGTCAGCAAGCCGCGCCTTGGCCGTTCCTGGCTTCAGCGGCTGCTGCTGGCTTTCATGCGGTGCCCATCCCGACACATAGATCACTGAAAATGTCGCACGGATGCGGCCGTCTGGGTCCGAATAGCGCTCGGCATAGATTTCAGCGGCGCGCAGGAAGAAGGCGCGCGTCAGTGGCTTGCGGCTGCGGGCAGCGAGCGGATTGGTCATGCCCATTGCTCTCAGGTCGCGCATCAGCGGAAAAATTGAATCGTAGCGTACCGTATAATTCTCCGCATCGATGACGGGCAGCGCAAAGCCTGCGCGCTGCAGCAGACTGCCGACATCGCGGACATCGGCGAAGGGGATGACGCGCGGGCTTGCACCGCCGGTCATCTCGATCTCGGTCGCGAGCAGCACGTCGCGCAGTTCCTGCAGCGTACCGGCGCCCGGAATGGCGGCCAGGAACAGGCCGTCCGGCTTCAACGCGCGGCGGATCTGGATGAAGACGCCGGGTGTGTCGTTGGTCAGGTGCAGGTTGAGCGGTGCAATGACCAGATTAGCCGATTGGGGGGCGAGCGGCACGTCTTCGAGTGGTGCTTCGAGGAAAGGTTCGCCCGGCGCGACATAGCGCATGTCGCTTTCCACGCGGGTGAGGCTGCCGACCTTGCCGGTCGCGATCGCCGCACGGGCGGCTGCGCCCGTGGTGCCGTGCAGTTCCACCGCATGTTCGAACCGACGCTCCACGACGGCCAGGCGGTCTGCCAGTTCCTCGGCGGCGATATCGAGCAGGAAGCCCGCTTTCGGGTCGTTATTTGCGAGCGCGCGCCGACGGTTTGAGGCGATCTGCGCCTTATCGAAGATGATATCCATGGCGATGTCCATATTCCGCCATCCAGCGGGCGGCAAGGCGATTTTCCTTTGGCGCGACACGCTGAAGCGCGTCGCGATCATCAGATCCGCTAGCAGCGCTTTCGGTCTTTGTTTTTACGCATGTCGTTCTCGCAAAACCGCTACACACTTTTGCGCGACATGCGTTAGTCTGCTCATATGGGGACGATCGAGACGAAAGGTGAGACGGGGCGGATATGGGCGCAGCTCCTGCGGCCCTTTTCGATGCTTGCCGATCTTGTCTATCCGCCGTCCTGTGCGGCTTGCGGTGTTTCGACAGGCGGACATCGCGGGCTCTGTGCCACATGCTGGTCCGAGGTCCGCTTCATCGAGCGGCCCTATTGCGAGGTGCTCGGCCTTCCCTTTTCGCATGATCTCGGGGCCGGCATCCTGAGCGCCGAGGCGATCGCCAATCCGCCGCCCTTCGATCGGCTGCGTTCAGCAGCCACTCTTGATCATGCCGTTCGCACTCTTGTACACGGCCTCAAATACCGGGATCGCACCGATCTCGCGCCGATGATGTCCGCCTGGATGCTGCGCGCGTCGGACGGCATGGTCGAATGCTGCGATGCCGTCATTCCGGTTCCGCTTCATCGCACCCGCATGGTCTCGCGCAAATTCAACCAGGCCGCGGAGCTTGCCCGACATCTGGCGCGGCTTGCAGGAAAACCGCTGTTGCCGGAAACGCTTCGGCGTGTGAAGCGCACCAGCCAGCAGGTCGGTCTTGGTGTACGGGCGCGCGAGGACAATGTCCGTGGCGCTTTTGCGGTTGCCGCGGGCAGGGAAAGCGATGTCTTCGGCAAGCGCATCGTGCTTGTCGACGACGTCTTTACGACAGGGGCGACAGTTGGTGCGGCAACGCGTGCGCTACGCAAGGCCGGGGCTGCCGATATAACGGTTTTGACCTTTGCAAGGGCTATCGCAGAAACTATATGACAGAAAGAAAACAGCACTGTCTGGAGACCTTTATGGTACCGGTTGCCATCTATACGCGTCAATTCTGCGGCTATTGTGCACGCGCCAAATCTCTTCTTGAAGAGAAGGGCGTCGACTATGTCGAACATGACGCGACCTTCTCGCCCGAGCTCCGCCAGGAAATGCTTGGCAAGTCGAACGGCCGCACCACCTTTCCGCAGATTTTTATCGGCAGCACGCATGTCGGCGGTTGCGACGATCTCTACGCGCTTGATCGGGCCGGCAAGCTCGATCCGCTGCTGGCAGCCTGAGGAAGAGCGATGAGCTTCGCGGCCGCCGCCATCCAGATGTGTTCCGGCGTTGATCCGGAGCGGAATGCCGCTTCGATGGCGCGCCTCGTCCGAGAGGCTGCTGTAAAGGGCGCAACCTACGTGCAGACGCCTGAAATGACCGGCATGCTGCAGCGTAACCGCGCGGCGGCAAAAGAAGTTCTGCGCGACGAGAGCAATGACATCATCGTCAAAACCGGCTCGGCCCTTGCGGCCGAACTCGGCATCTTCATGCATGTCGGCTCGACGGCGATTGCGCTCGACGATGGTAAGATGGCCAATCGCGGTTTCCTCTTCGGACCTGACGGCAAGATCCTGAACCGTTACGACAAGATCCACATGTTCGACGTCGATCTCGACAATGGCGAGAGCTGGCGCGAAAGTGCGGCTTACAGGCCGGGTTCGGAAGCGCGCGTTCTGTCGTTGCCGTTTGCCGAGATGGGTTTCACCATCTGTTACGACGTGCGCTTCCCGCAGCTTTTCCGAGCGCAGGCGGTTGCCGGTGCCGAGGTGATGACTGTTCCGGCCGCGTTCACGAAGCAGACCGGCGAGGCACATTGGGAAATTCTGCTGCGGGCGCGTGCCATCGAAAACGGTGTCTTCGTCATCGCCGCAGCGCAGGCCGGCCTGCATGAAGACGGGCGCGAGACATTCGGCCATTCGATGATCATCGATCCCTGGGGCAAGGTGCTGGCGTCAGCCGGTCCGACCGGCGAGGCCGTCATTTTGGCAGAGATCGATCCGGCCGCCGTGAAGGCCGCGCATGACAAGATTCCGAACCTTAAGAACGGCCGGGAGTTTTCTATCGAGAGGATTGCGGGGGAAATTTCAGGAGGCGCAGCAGCTTGATCCGCTATTCCCTCATTTGTGAGAATGCCCACGAATTCGAAGGCTGGTTTTCTGAAGGCGCCGATTTTGACCGGCAGGTCGCAAGCGGCTTTCTGACTTGTCCCGTCTGCAATTCCGCGTCCATTTCCAAGTCACTCATGGCTCCCTCCGTCTCGACCGCGCGCAAGAAGGAAGAGATGCAGACGGTCGCGATGGACACGGTCCGCCGCGAAGCCTTCCTGAAGCTCAAGGAAGCAGTTGCTGTAATCAAGGCGAATTCGGAGGATGTCGGGACGCGTTTTCCCGAAGAAGCTCGCAAGATCCATTACGGTGAGGCGGATGCCCGCGGTATCATCGGCCAGGCAACGCCTGACGAAGCTGAAGCGCTGGTGGAAGAGGGCATCGAGATCGCAGCCCTGCCGGTCTTGCCCGAAGACGTGAACTGATATGCGGCGCGATCAGGCCGGCCGTTTTGCCAGCAGCATGTAATTCACATCCATGTCCTTCGACAGGTTCCACTGGTTTGCCAGCGGATTGAAGAAGACGCCTGTGCGGTCGATAATCTCGAGACCGCTTGCGGCAAGCGGCTTTTCCAGCTCTTCCGGGCGCACCAGCTTCTCATATTGATGCGTGCCGCGCGGCAGCCAGCGCAGGACGTTTTCAGCGGCAAAAATCGCAAGTGCGGCCGCCTTCATGGTCCGGTTGATCGTGGCGACGAACATCAGGCCGCCCGGCCGGACCATGCCGGCGCAGGTATTCATGAAAAGCTCGACATCGGCCACATGCTCCACCACTTCCATGTTGAGCACGATATCGAAGGTCTCGCCTGCCTCGGCAAGCTGCTCGGCGGTGACGGCGCGATAGTCGACTGCAACACCCGATGCCTTGGCGTGGGTGGAGGCGATGCCGATGTTCTTTTCCGAGGGATCGGCGCCGACGACTTCAGCGCCCATACGGGCGACGGGCTCCGACAAGAGGCCGCCGCCGCAGCCGATATCGAGCACGCGCAGGCCTTCAAGCGGCTTGGCACTCTTCGGACTGCGCGAAAAATTCTCTGCTGCCTTGTCGCGGATATAGGCCAGGCGAACAGGATTGAACTTGTGCAGCGGCTTGAACTTGCCCGTCGGGCTCCACCACTCGGCTGCCATGGCGGAAAAGCGATCGACTTCGCTCTGGTCGATGGTGGTTTTGGCCGCTTCGTTCATCTGCCGCTCCTTAATGTCCTGTGAGTGAAGTCGGACGATCGAGGCGATAAGTCAAGGGCGCTCGGGTCGCACCGGAGGCTTGGCAAGGACCGCAAAAAATAGAGCAAGTCTGAAAGCAGTAAAAAACCCCGCCTCTTCGCGGGGTTTCGGATCCTGGGTGACGCCGATTTAGCGGCACTGACGGCGCGGGCCGTACGTGGGCTGGTACGTATTGTCGTATGCACGGTACGAGCGATAACGGCTGTAGCAGTAATCGGCATGCGAACTGCCCGCACGCACGCGCGGCTGCGAGGCGATGATACTACCGATGATCGCGCCGGCAGCCAGGCCACCGATAATGGCGCCAGTATTGTCATGGCGGCGATAATAGCGGTCGCGGTAGTAGCGGTCGCCATAATAGCGGCGGTCCCTGTCCCACCTGCGGTCATAGCGATAACGGTCCGAATAGCGGTAATTGCGGCCCCAACCCTGGTTATAACGAGGGCAGTTCGTGAAGTTGTTGCAGCCAACCTGAAGAAGAGGGGTGGCTTGGCCGCCGGTTGTTTGCGGCTGCGCTGCCGACTGAATCGGGTTTGACGTATAGGTCGGTCCTGCCCAGGCGGGCATTCCGGAGAATGCGGTCGCTATCGACAGTGCAATTATCACTAATCTTCTCATTCTGCTTACCAGCTTTCCTGATATATCTATCTGCAATCAAAACGCATTTGAGGCCAATAAGTTTCCATCGTCCCCATGCCTCTTCATCGGGATGGGATATAGGGCGCTTTTGCAGCAGTCGCAGCAACCATTTCCGACGAAATCCTGCCGCTTCCACTTCACCCTTTCCCCGCCCTTGCCACCCCCTGTCAAACTCGCTAAGAGACGCGCCAACTTTCGTCCTTGGTTGGCGGGGCTTTAGAAGCGTTCCAGAAACCAGTATTTCCGGGCTCTTCGGCCATTTGACAGCTGAGGTTTTCTGATGCCCGGGAGGGCAATGCGTCTCCCGGCGGTTTGTGAATGGCGCGTGGCGTGCCGGGAAAGCAAATCCCGTTTCCGGCAATCGCGCGCGGGTCATGGTAGAGGCTTATGGCACGCATCGTTATGAAATTCGGCGGAACTTCCGTCGCTGATCTGGATCGCATCAAGAACGTTGCCCGCCATGTGAAACGTGAAGTCGATGCTGGCCATGAAGTGGCCGTCGTCGTTTCCGCCATGTCCGGCAAGACCAACGAACTGGTCGGCTGGGTCCAGAACATGCCTAAAGTGATCGGTGCCAATTCGCCGTTCTACGATGCACGCGAATATGACGCCATCGTCGCTTCCGGCGAGCAGGTCACATCCGGTCTTCTGGCGATCGCCTTGCAGAGCATGGGCATCAATGCCCGCTCCTGGCAGGGCTGGCAAATCCCGATCCGTACGGACAATGCGCATGGCGCAGCTCGCATCATGGAGATCGAGGGCGCTGATATCATCAAGCGCATGGGTGAGGGGCAGGTTGCCATCGTTGCCGGCTTCCAGGGCCTCGGTCCCGATAACCGTATCGCGACACTCGGACGCGGCGGCTCGGACACGTCGGCAGTGGCGATTGCTGCTGCTGTGAAGGCCGATCGTTGCGACATCTACACCGATGTCGATGGCGTCTATACCACCGACCCGCGCATCGAGCCGAAGGCACGGCGCCTGAAGAAGATCGCTTTCGAAGAAATGCTGGAAATGGCGTCGCTCGGTGCCAAGGTTCTTCAGGTGCGCTCGGTCGAGCTTGCCATGGTGCACAAGGTACGCACCTTCGTGCGTTCGTCTTTCGAGGATCCCGATGCTCCGGGCATGGGCGACCTCTTGAACCCTCCCGGAACGCTGATTTGTGACGAGGATGAAATCGTGGAACAGGAAGTAGTCACCGGCATCGCCTATGCCAAGGATGAGGCTCAGATCTCGCTTCGCCGTCTTGCCGACCGGCCGGGCGTTTCTGCCGCGATCTTCGGGCCGCTTGCCGAAAGCCACATCAACGTCGACATGATTGTCCAGAACATTTCCGAAGACGGTTCGAAGACCGACATGACCTTCACCGTGCCCTCGGGTGATGTGGAGAAGGCCATCAAGGTTCTTTCCGACAACAAGGACAAGATCGGCTACGACGTTGCGCAAAGCGAATCGGGTCTGGTGAAGGTCTCGGTCATCGGCATCGGCATGCGCAGTCATGCGGGCGTTGCAGCGACTGCCTTCCGGGCACTTGCCGAAAAAGGCATCAACATCAAGGCAATTACAACCTCGGAGATCAAGATTTCGATCCTGATCGACGGTCCTTATGCAGAACTCGCTGTCAGAACTTTGCATTCCTGCTACGGTCTGGATAAGAATTGATTCCCAGCGGGCGGCCTGCCCCTTCAGGTTGAAGATGCGGCCAGTTCTTTTGGCCGCACCAAGCGTTTGTTTCGGGGAGCTTGAGACGCAATGAGAGACCTTTCCGGCGGTCCGCGCGTGCTGCTCAAGCGGCTGCGCGAATTGATGGCGGAGCCGCTGGAGCCGCAGGAGCGACTCGACCGGATCGTGCGCCAGATCGCCAGCAACATGGTGGCGGAGGTTTGCTCCGTTTACGTGCTGCGCGCTGATGGCGTTCTCGAGCTTTATGCGACCGAAGGCCTCAATAAGGAAGCCGTCCACCTCTCGCAGCTGAAGATGGGACAGGGCCTCGTCGGCACCATCGCCGCATCGGCCCAGCCGCTCAATCTTTCCGACGCGCAGTCGCATCCGGCCTTCCGTTACCTGCCGGAAACGGGCGAAGAGATTTATCATTCCTTCCTTGGCGTGCCGATTCTACGTACGGGACGTTCGCTCGGCGTTCTCGTCGTGCAGAACAAGGCGAGCCGCAATTATCGCGACGAGGAGTTGGAAGCGCTCGAGACGACGGCGATGGTTCTCGCCGAGATGATCGCGACCGGCGAACTCAAGAAGATCACCAAGCCTGGCCTCGAACTCGATCTGACCCGTTCGGTCACGGTTGACGGCGATACGTATAATGACGGGATCGGCCTTGGTTACGTCGTGCTGCACGAGCCGCGCATCGTCGTCACCAATCTGCTCAACGAAGATGCGGAGAAGGAAATCCGGCGGCTGGCGGATGCTATGGGCTCCCTCCGAATCTCCATCGACGACATGCTATCGCGCCGCGATGTTTCCATGGAAGGTGAGCACCGCGAGGTGCTCGAAACCTATCGCATGTTCGCTCACGATCAGGGCTGGGTGCGCAAGCTGGAGGAAGCGATCCGCAACGGTTTGACGGCGGAAGCGGCCGTCGAGAAAGTACAGAGCGACACCAAGGCGCGAATGATGCGCCTGACTGATCCGTATCTGCGCGAACGGATGCACGATTTCGAAGATCTGGCTAATCGGCTGCTGCGCGTACTGACCGGTTATACCGGCCGCACGGCGGCCGAGGGCTTTCCGACCGATGCGATCATTTTGGCGCGCGCCATGGGCGCAGCGGAACTCCTCGACTATCCGCGCGCCAATGTGCGCGGCTTGGTGCTGGAGGAAGGCGCGGTGACGAGCCATGTTGTCATCGTCGCACGCGCCATGGGCATTCCGGTTATCGGCCAGGCGGCGGGTGTTGTGGCGCTTGCCGAAAATGGTGACGCCGTCATTATCGATGGCGACGAAGGGCATGTGCATATCCGGCCGATGCCGGAGCATCAGCGCTCCTATGAGGAAAAGGTCCGCTTTCGTGCCAGGCGGCAGGAGCAGTTCCGGGCGCTGCGCTCCGTCGAGCCGGTCACCCGGGACGGGCAACGCATCCAGCTTCTGATGAATGCCGGCCTGCTGGTCGACTTGCCGCAACTGGCGGAATCCGGGGCAGAGGGTATCGGCCTATTCCGCACCGAGCTGCAATTCATGATCGCCTCGACCATGCCGAAAGCGGAAGAGCAGGAGATGTTCTACCGCAATGTGCTGAAGCAGGCGGCGGGTCGTGTCGTGACTTTTCGTACGCTCGACATCGGTGGCGATAAGGTCGTTCCTTATTTCCGCGGCCACGAGGAAGAGAATCCGGCACTTGGCTGGCGGGCAATCCGCCTGTCACTTGACCGTCCGGGGTTGTTGCGCACCCAACTGCGCGCCATGCTGAAAGCTGCGGCAGGCGCCGAGCTGAAGCTGATGGTGCCGATGGTGACCGAGGTTTCTGAGCTCAGGCAGGTGCGCGAACTCCTGCAAAAGGAAGTGCAGCATCTTTCACGTTTCGGCCACGGTCTGCCGCGCAAACTGCAGTTTGGCGCGATGCTGGAAGTGCCGGCGCTGCTCTGGCAGCTCGATGAACTGATGGATGCGGTCGATTTCGTCTCGGTCGGTTCCAACGATCTCTTCCAGTTTGCCATGGCTGTTGATCGCGGCAATGCACGGGTTTCCGAGCGCTTCGATCCGCTGGAACGGCCATTCCTGCGTATCCTGCGCGATATCGTGCGCGGCGCGGATCGCAACAAGACGCCGGTGACGCTCTGCGGCGAACTGGCAGGCAAGCCGATTTCGGCCATGGCGTTGCTCGGCGTCGGGTTCCGCTCCATCTCCATGTCGCCGGCTTCGATCGGGCCGGTCAAGGCGATGTTGCTCGGCCTCGATGCCGAGGCTCTGACGAAGGCTGTCAACGAGGCGCTGGACGACCGGAATGCGACCGTGCCGATGCGCGAGGTGCTTGCCCGCTTCGCCGAGAGCCACAATATTCCCCTTTAGTCATATATAACAAGAATTGGAGTAAGGGGTGGCGAAGCTTCCCATTGAAAAAATGCGCGAGCTTGAGCGTCGCTTCGGCGAGATCGAAGCGCGCATGTCGGTCGGCCCTTCGGCCGATGTCTATGTAAAGCTCGCGTCCGAATACTCAGAACTGCAGCCGGTCGTGACCAAGATCCGCTCCTATCAGAAGGCTGTCGGCGAGCTTGCCGATCTGGAGGTGCTGATCGAGGACAAGTCCGTCGACCGCGACATGCGTGAGCTTGCCGAACTCGAGCTGCCTGACGTGAAAGAGCGGATCGAGGCGCTGGAGAACGAAATCCAGATCCTGCTGCTGCCGAAGGATGCGGCCGACGAGAAGAGCGCGATCCTGGAAATCCGCGCGGGCACCGGCGGCAATGAGGCGGCCCTTTTCGCCGGCGACCTTTTCCGCATGTATGAGCGCTATGCGTCAACGCACGGATGGAAGGTGGAAGTGCTCTCGTCGAGCGAAGGTGAAGCCGGCGGCTATAAGGAAATCATCGCGACGATCACCGGCAAGGGGGTCTTTGCCAAGCTGAAATTCGAATCCGGCGTACACCGTGTACAGCGCGTACCGGAGACGGAAGCAGGGGGACGTATTCACACCTCGGCCGCGACGGTTGCCGTTCTTCCCGAAGCGGAGGAGATCGATATCGATATCCGGCCGGAAGATATACGCATCGATACGATGCGCTCCTCGGGTGCGGGCGGCCAGCACGTCAATACAACGGACTCGGCGGTGCGCATCACCCACCTGCCGACGGGCATCGTTGTGACCAGCTCGGAAAAATCGCAGCATCAGAACCGCGCCAAGGCCATGCAAGTGCTTCGCTCGCGTCTCTACGATGCCGAGCGGCAGAGGGCCGATAGCGAACGTTCGGCCGATCGAAAAAGTCAGGTCGGCTCCGGCGACCGCTCGGAGCGCATCCGCACCTACAATTTTCCGCAGGGGCGTGTGACCGACCATCGCATCAATCTGACGCTTTATAAACTCGACCGGATGATGATCGGCGAGATCGACGAAGTGGTGGATGCGCTGCTCGCCGACTACCAGGCGAGTCAGCTCGCGCAGCTTGGCGAACAGCAATGACCGCATCTGGGCCGACGGTTTCCGAAATGCTCGCCGAGGCCCGGCGCCGTTTCACGGAAGCCGGCATTGCCGATCCGCAGACCGATGCGCGGCTGCTGATTTCAGGATTGTTGAAACTTTCGCCGACCGAGATGCTGACCGCCAGCCGTGACGTGGTTTCGGAAGAGCAGGCAGGAACCATCGGTCGGGCGATCGAAAGGCGGTTGAAACACGAGCCGGTGCATCGCATTCTCGGAGAGCGGGAATTCTACGGTCTGCCGCTTTCGTTGTCCGCCGGCACGCTGGAGCCGCGGCCCGATACGGAAATTCTCGTCGATACGATCATTCCTTATCTGCGTGACCTTGCAAAAACAGAAAGCAATCTCCACATCCTGGACATAGGAACCGGGACCGGAGCGATTTGCCTTGCGCTCCTCAGTGAATGCCCGGAAGCATCAGCCATCGGTAGTGACATTTCGACCGATGCACTTGAGACGGCAAGATCAAACGCAGAGAGAAACGGATTGCAGGATCGATTCACGACCATTCGATCGAACTGGTTCGAGAACATCCATGGGGCGTTTCATGTGGTTGTCTCAAATCCGCCCTATATTGCTTCCAATGTCATTCACGATCTCGCTCCCGAAGTGACGAAATTTGATCCGGCTGCAGCTCTGGACGGCGGCCCGGATGGGCTTGACGCCTACAAAGCCATAGCAAAGGATGTGGGAAGGTTCGTACGGCCAAATGGAATCGTCGGACTGGAAATCGGCTATGATCAACGAAACGACGTGACGGCGATCTTCGAAGCGGAAGGCTTCAAGTGTCTCAAATCCGTGAAAGACTATGGCCAGAATGATAGAGTGCTCGTGTTCTCGCTGGCATGACCGGCGACAAATTGCAGCATCTAACTGGACTTTATTGCTATTGCGAAGAAAAGGCTTGGATTTCCCGAGGAAGCAATATAGGTTGCCCTCACGCGTTGGGCGCATAGGAATGAACGAGATTCGTTCGGTACTTGCTCGGCCTCGGGGGTCTGCTCTTTTAAACGAGAGTTTCAAAGGTTGAACACGACCCAATGCGTGAATCAGTCAAACTGACTTGAAGACAAGCGGCAGGTCGGCGCGAAGGCGCACTATGCTTGCGGCACGAAGGCCCTGATCCGGATGGACCGGTCTTGGCGGTTGGTGCCATGTATCCAATCACAAACAGAGAATTCAGGTGAACGATCGATGAGGCCAGGACAGCAGAACAAGCGCGGTCGAGGGCGTGGTAATAACAACAACAATAACAATGGCGGCGGTGGAAACAACAACAACAATTTCAACCGCAAGGGCGGGAACCCGCTGACCCGGACCTATGACAGTTCCGGCCCCGATGTGAAAATCCGCGGCACTGCCCAGCACATAGCTGAAAAATATGCGCAGCTCGCCCGTGACGCCCAGAGTTCCGGCGACCGCGTCATAGCTGAGAATTACCTGCAGCACGCCGAACACTATAACCGCATCATTGCTGCCGCACAGGCGCAGATGCAGGAACGCTTTCAGCGCGACGACCGCAACGATTATAATGATCGTGACAACGTGGACCGTGACGGCGACGAACTGGATACGGCTGACGATGTCGTCATCGTTCAGCCGCCCCACCAGCAGCAGCGCGAACAGCAGCAGGCGGCTCCGGTAGCGGCGCCGGTGCAGCAGGCGGAAGCGATTGATGGAACCGGCCCGCAGCCGGAAATCGAAGGCATTCCCGCCGAAGTCGCGATGGAAGACGAAGGCTCTGCTGCGCCGCAGCGCGAGCGTCAACCCCGTCGTCGCAATGCTGGCAGCCGTCCGCGCCGTCCACGCCGCGGCGCTGAAGGTGAGGCGGCCGGTGAGGACGGTGCTTCCGCCGACGCGCCGGTTCTGGCTGAAGCTGCTTCCGAATAAGCCTGCTTCAATCGTAGAATTTGAAAGGCCGCCTTTCCGGGCGGCCTTTCTTTTGCCGGCGCCTGCTGCTTTCAGTTGCTGCGGCTATTGCCAGGGCGTGTTTACACGCGAATTTACAGTAACGTACTTCCAGATTGAGCCTCCGAGGCATTCACTCCAGGGCACCTGTCGGGACCGGAGGAACGCCGTCATGAAGTATCTCGTGTTCGTGTGCATGCTGCTGGTCGCTGCCTCCGCCCATGGTGTGGAGAAGGCAGCGCAGCAAGTTTTCGACAATGAGATCGAGCGGAAGGCCGTCCAGGCCGTCGTATGGGGAATTCCTGCCGTCAATTACGACCTGATGCGCCAGGAGATGCTGACCAAGACATCGGGCAAGGTCGGGCAGGTCATCTATTGGGGCCGGCCACTGGATTGGAAGAACCAGACGCTGACGCCCAATCCCGATGCCCTCTATTTCATGGCTTTCTTCACCACGAGGGATGGTCCCGTTGTTCTCGACCTGCCGGCCGCAGAGAGCGGCGCTTCTTTCAACGGCAACATCGTCAATGCCTGGCAACTGCCGCTCGAGGATGCCGGCTTGCTCGGAATCGATAAAGGCAAGGGCGGAAAATTCGTAATCCTGCCGCCGGACTACAAGGACAAGCTGCCGGATGGTTTCATTCCGCTGCAGTCGGAGATCTACGGCGGCTACATGCTCTTCCGTTCAAACCTGAAGAGCCACAGCGACACCGACGTGCAGGCTTCGATCGACTATGGCAAGAAGCTGAAGATCTACCCTCTCTCCGTTGCCGGCAATCCGCCGGAGACCATTTTTGCTGATGTCAAAAACATCCTCTTTGATTCCACCATCAAATGGGATGAGAGCTTCTTCGACAATCTGAACCGCGTCATTCAGGAGGAGCCGTGGATTGTCCGTGACCGCGTGATGATCGATCAGTTGAAATCGATCGGCATCGAAAAGGACAAGCCCTTCAAGCCGGACCGGCATGTGCAGTCCCTCCTGACCAAAGGCGTCAAGGAAGCGCAGGCGCTTCTGGAGGCGAAATACGATGCCGGGCTTCCTCCATTTTTCACCGAGAAAAGCCGCTGGACCTTCCCGGCTTACCCCGATCTCATCAAGGCTTCGCAGTCCAATTTCGATGAACCCGATGCCTATCCCGTCGATCATCGCGGTGTTGCCTACAGCTATGCCTATATCGGCATCAAGCGGCTGGGCGCAGGCCAATTCTATTCGATCTCGATCCGCGACAAGGACGGGAATAATTTTGACGGTGGCAAGACCTATCGCCTCAACGTTCCGCCAAATGTGCCTGTCGAGCAGTACTGGTCGGTGACGGCCTATGACCGGCAGACGCATGCGCTGATCAAGAACGTTTCGCGTGCGAGCCGCTCATCGCAGATTTCTGAGCTTGTCAAGAACGAGGATGGTTCCATCGACCTCTATTTCGGGCCAAGTGCGCCGAGGGGCAAGGAGGCCAATTGGGTACCGACCGATCCCAAGCGGAAGTTCGAGCTGATGTTTCGCGCTTATGGTCCAACCAAGGACTTCTTTGACAAGAAATGGGTGCTGCCGGATGTCGCATTGATGCGCAAGTAGGGGCGCGAGGGATAGGTGTCCGGGGGTGACAGTTTTCCCGTGTGTTCCCCCTTTAAACTCCTGGGATTCTCCACCATATCCTGCCCATGTTGTTTGCCGCAAATCTTAACCGCGACAAACAGGGGCTTGCCTTTTAAGGGAGCTCAATCTCAATCATCGGTCTGTGCCTTATGAAGGGCAGGGCGATTCATGGAGGTAACGTATGAATATCGAAAAATACTCCGAGCGGGTGCGCGGTTTCGTTCAGTCCGCACAGACCTATGCGCTTGCGCAAGGGCACCAGCAATTCACCGCAGAACATGTGCTCAAAGTCCTGCTCGATGACGATCAGGGCATGGCTGCTTCGCTAATTGAGCGCGCTGGCGGCGATGCAAAGGCCGCGCGGCTTGCCAATGATGCCGCACTTGCCAAGCTGCCGAAAATTTCCGGCGGTAACGGCAACATCTATCTCGCCCAGCCGCTCGCCAAGGTCTTTTCCACTGCCGAAGAGGCCGCGAAGAAAGCCGGCGACAGCTTCGTGACGGTCGAGCGTCTGCTGCAGGCACTGGCGATCGAAACCTCTGCCTCGACCTATCAGTCGCTGAAGAATGCCGGTGTGACCGCACAGGCACTCAACCAGGTCATCAACGAGATCCGCAAGGGCCGCACCGCCGATACGGCGAGCGCCGAACAAGGCTTCGACAGTTTGAAGAAATATGCTCGCGACCTGACGAGCGAAGCCCGCGAAGGCAAGCTTGACCCGGTTATCGGCCGCGATGACGAAATTCGCCGCACAATCCAAGTTCTCTCGCGTCGCACCAAGAACAATCCCGTCCTGATCGGTGAGCCGGGCGTTGGTAAAACGGCAATCGTCGAAGGCCTTGCGCTGCGCATCGTCAATGGCGACGTGCCGGAGAGCCTGAAGGACAAGAAGCTGATGGCGCTCGACATGGGTGCCCTGATTGCCGGTGCGAAATTCCGCGGCGAGTTCGAAGAGCGCTTGAAGGCTGTGCTGAACGAGGTTCAGTCGGAGAATGGCGAGATCATCCTCTTCATCGACGAAATGCACACGCTTGTTGGCGCCGGCAAGGCGGACGGGGCAATGGATGCCTCCAATCTGTTGAAGCCTGCTCTTGCCCGTGGCGAGCTGCATTGCGTCGGCGCAACGACGCTCGATGAATACCGCAAACATGTCGAGAAGGATCCGGCCCTTGCCCGCCGCTTCCAGCCGGTCATGGTTGAAGAGCCGACGGTCGAGGATACGATTTCGATCCTGCGCGGCCTGAAGGAAAAGTATGAGCAGCATCACAAAGTGCGCATCGCCGATGCCGCGCTGGTTGCCGCTGCGACCCTTTCGAACCGCTACATCACCGACCGTTTCCTGCCGGACAAGGCGATCGATTTGATGGACGAGGCGGCTGCCCGCCTTCGCATGCAGGTGGACTCCAAGCCGGAGGAGCTCGACGAGCTCGACCGCCGTATCATCCAGCTGAAGATCGAACGCGAGGCGCTGAAGAAGGAAACCGACGTGGCTTCCGCCGATCGGCTGAAGCGGCTGGAAGGCGAGCTTACCTCGCTCGAGGAAGAAGCCGACGCACTGACGGCCCGCTGGCAGGCGGAAAAGCAGAAGCTCGGCCTTGCCGCTGACCTTAAGAAGCAGCTCGACGATGCCCGCAACGAACTGGCAATCGCCCAGCGCAAGGGTGAATTCCAGCGTGCCGGCGAGCTCGCCTATGGCGTGATCCCCGGTCTCGAAAAACAGCTCACTGAGGCTGAAAGCAAGGAAGACAACAGCCGCAACGCGATGGTGCAGGAGGTCGTGATCCCTGACAATATCGCCCATGTCGTTTCCCGCTGGACCGGCATTCCCGTTGACAAGATGTTGGAGGGTGAACGTGACAAGCTGCTCCGGATGGAAGACGAGCTGGCGAAGTCGGTGATCGGCCAAGGCGATGCGGTTCAGGCCGTATCCCGCGCCGTGCGCCGGGCCCGCGCAGGCCTTCAGGATCCGAACCGGCCGATCGGCTCGTTCATCTTCCTCGGCCCGACCGGTGTCGGCAAGACCGAGCTCACCAAGGCGCTCGCCCGCTTCCTCTTCGATGATGAGACGGCGATGGTGCGCATGGATATGTCCGAGTACATGGAGAAGCACTCCGTTGCCCGGCTGATCGGTGCGCCTCCCGGCTATGTCGGCTATGACGAAGGTGGTGCGCTGACGGAAGCGGTCCGTCGCCGGCCCTATCAGGTCGTTCTGTTCGACGAGATCGAGAAGGCGCATCCTGACGTCTTCAACGTCTTGCTGCAGGTCCTAGACGATGGTCGCCTGACCGATGGTCAGGGCCGGACGGTCGATTTCCGTAACACGATGATCATCATGACCTCGAACCTCGGTGCCGAATACCTCACGCAGCTGCGCGAGGGCGAGGACAGCGAGACTGTTCGCGAGCAGGTCATGGATGTTGTTCGCGGTCACTTCCGGCCGGAATTCCTGAACCGTATCGATGAGATCATCCTCTTCCATCGCCTCAAGCGCGAGGAGATGGGCGCGATCGTCGATATCCAGCTGAAGCGGCTGATCTCGTTGCTGTCCGAGCGCAAGATCACACTCGACCTCGATGAGGATGCCCGCAATTGGCTGGCGAATAAGGGATACGATCCGGTCTACGGGGCTCGTCCGCTGAAGAGGGTGATCCAGAAGTTCGTCCAGGATCCGCTCGCCGAGCAGATCCTTTCGGGTCAGGTGCCGGATGGATCGACGGTGAAGATCACCAGCGGCTCAGATCGGTTGCTGTTCCGGTCGAAACAGTCGGTCAGCGAAGCGGCGTAAGGTTGCGCAGATGAGAATTGAAATTGGCGGCCCTTGGGCCGCCAATTTTGTTTCCGCAGAAGGGGGAATTATTTGCTCGCGACCTGATCCGTGGCGGGCTGGTTATTCAGCAGTGTGTCGATGCGCTTGCGTTCGTCCTCGAACTTGGCGAGCGCATCGCCCTGGAGCGACTTGCCGCCCGGCAGGCGGATGCGCAGCGGGTCGACCTTGGTGCCGTTGACGATCAGTTCGTAATGCAGGTGCGGGCCGGTGGATTCACCCGTCGTGCCCACCCAGCCGATGACCTGGCCCTGTCGCACCTTAGCGCCTGGCACGATGCCCTTGGCGATGGCGCTCTGGTGGTTATAGGAGGATTCATAGCCATTGGCGTGGCGGACGATCGTCTGGTTGCCGTAGCCGCCGGAATCCCAGCCTGCCTTTTCGACCGTGCCGTTGCCGGCCGCAATGATTGCCGTACCGCGCGGGGCCGCCCAGTCGACACCAGTATGCATGCGCGCGAAGCCGAGGATCGGGTGGCGGCGCATGCCGAAGCCGGACTTGAAGATGCCGTTCGGGACAGGATTGCGCAGCAGGAACTGGCGGATACTCTTACCGTCCTGATCGAAGTAATCGATCGTGCCGTCTTCCGGGTCCTGGAAGCGATAGAAGCGCGTCAATGTATCGCCGAAGCGGGCATTGACGTAGAGAAGATCGGAATCCTCGGTCGCCTGGCCGTTGCTGTCGGTGACGGAGAAGAAGGCTTCGAGGTAATCCGTCGGCTTCAATTGCGCCTGGAAGTCGACATTGGCCGCGAGCAGCTTGATGATCAGCGCCGTCATGTCTTTGGTCATGCCATAGGAAAGAGCTGCGCGGTAAATACCGTCATAGACGCGCGGCAGATTCTGGCCGGCGGGCGGAGCGAAGGAATTGTCCTCAAAGGCAGTGGCGACCGCATCCAGCATCGGCGGTTCGCTGCCGGCCACGAAACGGCCCTTGTCGTCGAGGGCGACGGTAATCAGATGCCGTGTACCGCGATAGATGCTGGCGCGAATGATCTTCGCCTGCTCGCCCTTCTGAATGATGCCGATGCGCAGGACATCGCCCTTCGAAAGCGTATCGGTGCCGAGCAGGGGAGCGATATAACCGGACATGCCGTCTGCCTGCGGCTGCGGATAGCCGGAATCGGCAAGCGCCTTGGCGATTGTCGTGTCCTGGCGCACCGGCAGAATGTCGTCGGCGAATTCTTCAGTCTGCGGTGTG
>NZ_JADBEC010000001.1:2637500-2740000 GCF_014873945.1 Rhizobium viscosum
ACGGCGATGGAAACGATCCGCGCGGTTCTTGACCGCTAAGAGGACTTGATAACATGGCACAGGTAACGGTAACGATCGACGGCAAGGCTTATCGCATGGCCTGCGAAGAGGGGCAGGAAGATCATCTGACTGACCTCGCGGTTCGTTTCGATCGTTACGTTGGTCACCTCAAGGGGCAGTTCGGCGAAATCGGCGATCTCAGGATTACCGTCATGGCTGGGATCATGGTCATGGACGAGATCTCGGAGCTGACGCGACGTGTTGCCGGGCTGGAATCGGAGCTGGAGACGCTCCGCAGCAACCGGGACACGGTAATTGCCGCCACCGCTCGCACGGAAGAAGGCATTGCAGTGGCGCTTTCGGAGGTCACGAGCCGTATTCAGGGCATTACCGACAAGCTGAACGGCCGTACGCCGGCCGAGCTTAATTAATTTGGGAGAGCAGTGCTGCCCCACTGGTGCGGTGCTGCAAATGTCCCTATATTCGCTCGCGCGGTCTGTGCTTCTCGACAGGAACAATGAATCCTCGGGGCCATACCCGATCCTTAGGGAGCTGTCCCTGTCCGGGCTCGTGGGTCTGGACATACGGCGCCCACCTACTTTCGTAGGCGCCCAGGATCGATAGTTTCCACCGGTTGTGTGGATCGCGCTCTTCTATTTTCGGCGGCTTCTTTCTGGCCAGCTAGATCTATTTCCCCAATAAGCTTTATTGTCAGTCGCCCGGGGGCTCTGTCCAGCAGGTCAGCTTCGCCCAGTCGTAAGCGCCTTCCATGATGATATCGAAGACCGGATCCTTGATGTCGTAGTAGGCATCGGCATTGTCAGGGAAAAAACCGGCGAGGCGCTGTTTGATCAGCCCGTAGGCAGCGGCCGCTGTCGGATGGGCGCACAGGAAATCCCGGCAGAGAAGCGGGTAGCGCTGATTGAAGCGGCCGCGTTCACGAACGTGGATATTCGCGGGACGGCCCGTGCTTTTGAAAAACAGCTTTCTCAGCTCACTTTCGGCCAGATCGAGACCCGGTGGGCAATGATCGGTTACGATCGAGCGGCTCTTGAACCCTTTCTGCTCGAACGCCGCTTCATCGACCAGATCAAGAGCGTCAACACTCACCTGAATATCAATGATGTCCTTCGCAGCAAGGCCGGGCACTGCGGTGGAGCCGATGTGATGAATTACTGCACCGGCGGGCGCTACGCGCAAGATGGCCTGCTTCAGGTCGGCGAAGTCGTCTACCCAACTTTGTCGTGGCGGATGAATTTCTATCGGCATAGTGCGCTCGCTATCCTTGGCCTGTGACAGGGCGATGACGATGGTTTTGCTGCCATGGTCTGCCTACCTGATGTTCCTGACGAGGAAATCAATGAAGGCGCGGATGCGTGCCGCGAGATGCTCGTGACCGGGGTAGACGGCGTGAATGAGCTCGATATCCTCAGGGTTATAGGCTTCCAGTACAGGCACCAGCGTTCCGGCATCGATATCCGGCTGCACATGGAACTGACCGACGCGGGCGAGGCCGAGACCGGCGAGGCAAAGGCTACGTGCAGTCGGTCCGTTATTGGTTTCGAGGTTACCGAAGACGGGCCTTGAAAAGCGGCCGCCATTTTCAGGATCGCGGAATGGCCATTCCTCTGATGCCGAACGGAAGCTGAAGGTCAGGCAGTTGTGATGGTCGAGATCGCCGGGGCTTTCCGGCATGCCTTCCCGTTTCAGATAGGCAGGTGAGGCGACGATGACGCGGCGGCTTTCGAGCAGCTTGCGTGCCTTCAGCGAGGAATCGCGTAAGGCGCCCGAGCGAATGGCGATATCGGCGCGTTCGCCGACGATATCGATGATTCCATCGGTGAGGGCGAGGTCGAGATCGACTTCAGGATAGAGTTCAAGGAAATCGGGAACCAGCGGGACGACGTAGCGAACGCCAAAGGCGACAGAAGTGCTGACGCGCAGGCGGCCGCGCGCCACCGTCGTGCCGCCGGCTGAGACGGCGCGTTCCGTCTCCTCGATGTCGGAGAGGATGCGGCGGGAGCGTTGGAGATAGATTTCACCCTCCGGCGTCAGTTGCAGGGCACGGGTCGTGCGCACCAGAAGACGCGTGCCGAGACGGTCTTCCAGCCGCGTGACGAGTTTGCTGACGGCAGAGGGCGAGAGCCGGAGCTTGCGGCCAGCGGCCGAAAAACTCTGCAGCTCGGCCACCTGCACGAAGACATCCATCTCGCCGATACGGTTATCCATCCACTTCCTGTCTTGAATTCAATTCACAACTGTTGAGCCATTATAGGCGATTATCGAATAAGTGCGCCACGCCCATATTCCGGCCCGAACAAGAACCAAACCATCGGGTCACTCTCATGCCACTTGCTCTCTTTGCGTTGACGATCGCGGCCTATGCGATCGGGACCACGGAATTCGTCATCGTCGGCCTGCTGCCGACAGTTGCCAACGACCTTCACATCACCCTGCCGCTTGCCGGCCTCATCGTCAGCGTCTATGCGCTGGGTGTCACCTTCGGCGCACCCATCCTGACGGCGCTGACCGGACGGATCGAGCGCAAGCCGCTCATGCTGGGGCTGATGGCGCTCTTTATTATCGGCCACATCATCGCGGCGCTCAGCCCCGGTTATGAAGTGCTGCTGATTGCCCGCGTCGCGTCGGCCTTCGCGCACGGGGTATTCTTCTCCGTCGGTTCCACGATCGCTGCCGATCTGGTGCCGGAAAACCGCCGCGCATCGGCCATCGCGATGATGTTCATGGGCCTGACGGTTGCAATCGTCACCGGTGTTCCGCTCGGCACCTTCATCGGCCAGACTTTCGGCTGGCGAACCACCTTCGCTGCCGTTGCCGGCCTCGGTGTGATCGCTTTCGCAGGCATCGCCTTCCTGCTGCCGTCGAACCTCAAGAAGGCGCCGCCAGCTAGTATCGGTGAACAAATCCGCGTGCTTGCCACGGGCCGGCTGTTGCTCGTCTATGCGATGACGGCGCTGGGCTACGGCGGAACCTTCGTCGCCTTTACCTTCCTTGCGCCGATCCTCGAGCAGATTACCGGCTTTGCCTCTTCGGCCGTCGGCCTGATCCTGATGCTCTATGGCGTGGCGATTGCCGTCGGCAACGTCGTCGGCGGGCGTATCTCCAACCGCGATCCGGTCAAGGCTTTGACCTTCCTGTTCATCGCCCAGGCACTCGTGCTGGTGCTCTTCGGCTTCACGGCTGTCTCGCCCTGGCTGACGATCCCGACGCTTGCGATCCTCGGCTTCCTGTCTTTCGCGAACGTCCCCGGCCTGCAACTCTATGTCGTGCAGCTTGCGCGTCAGTTGCAGCCGAATGCCGTCGATGTCGCCTCGGCACTGAATATCGCCGCCTTCAATCTCGGCATCGCCATGGGCGCCTGGATTGGCGGTCTGGTGGTCGAGTCCCGCTTCGGACTGGGTGCCACGCCCTTCGTCGCCGCAGCCCTCGTCGCTATCGCCCTTGGCCTCACCATCCGGAGCGGCGCGCTCGACCGCCGCTCTACCCCGGTTTCAGCCGCTGCCAGCAGCGCAGCCTGATCTCTCTCATAGAAAGGAAACAGCATGAAATTCGTCAGCGCCAACGGCGCCTCCATCCCCGCCCTCGGCTTCGGCACGTTTCGCGTGCCGGGCCCGGATGCCGAACGCATGGTCTCGCATGTGCTCGCCAGCGGTTATCGCCATATCGATACTGCGCAGATCTACGGCAACGAGGCCGAGGTCGGCGAGGGTATCCGCCGCTCCGGCGTCGCCCGCGGCGATATCTTCCTGACTACAAAGGTCTGGGTCGAGAACTACCAGCGTGATGCCTTCCTCGCTTCGGTCGACGAGAGCCTTGGGAAATTGAGGACCGACTATGTCGACCTGCTGCTGCTGCACTGGCCGAACGAAGCCGTGCCGCTTGCCGAGCAGATCGGCGCGCTGAATGAAGTCGCAAAGGCAGGCAAGGTGCGCCATATCGGCGTGTCGAACTTCAATACGGATCTGATGCACCAGGCCGTAACGCTCAGCAGCCTGCCGATCGTGACGAACCAGGTGGAGTATCATCCCTATATCGATCAAGCACCGGTGCTGCGCGCTGCAAAGCAACTCGATATGTCGGTGACGGCCTACTACGCCATGGCTGACGGCAAGGTGCTTGAGGATGCGGTGTTGAAGGCGATTGCCGCCAAATACGGCAAGTCGATTGCCCAGATCGTGCTGCGGTGGATCGTTCAGCAGGATCTGATTGCGCTTTCCAAGACCGTCTTGGAACAACGCGCACAGGAGAATGCAGCGATCTTCGATTTCGAGCTGACGTCGGAAGAGGTGACGGCAATCCATGCGTTGGCGAAACCCGATGGTCGTATCGTCAGTCCGCAAGGGTTGGCTCCGGCCTGGGACAAGGCAGCTTGAGAACGGGCGCTTCGGCGCCCGTTTCCTTATTTACTGCACCTCGGGCAAGTTCGGTGATATCTGCAACTATGCCCGTCGCGGACGGCCGGCCTTGCGGTCCGTATCAGCGGCGCTGGAGCGGGTAAGGCCCGTCCTCGAAAATCTGATCGTGATAGCCCTTTGCGCCGACGATAAGAGCGAGCGGACTTCTCCATTCCCTGCCGTCGCCTAGGCAATCGAGCACGTGCCGAAAATCATACTTCGGGTGCCAGCCGAGTTCCCGCCGGGCCAGCGCATTGACGTAGACACGGTCGAAGTGGGGAAACATCGTCCAGCCACGCGCCGCGTAAAGCGCGGCCATGCCGGGGAAAAGACGCTCCACCGTCGCGGGCGCATCACGGCGCAGGTCGGCGAGGTCGGCTTCGGTGAAGGGTGCCGTTGCCGAGACGATGTAGCGGCCGAAGCCGATGGAAGGCGCTCTTTCCAGCGCCAGCAAATGAGCGTCGACGACATCCTCGATATCGACGCGCCGATAAAGCAACTCGTTGGCCTGCGCATTTTCGGCGGAATAGCGGTTGCGGATATCGGGATCGTCGTCATTTTCCGGGAAGAATCGCGACGTCCTTAGAATGACGACGGGCAGCGACATGTTGCGCGCGAAGAGTTCGCAGATGCCTTCGGCAGCGATCTTCGTAACGCCATAGATATTGCGGGCAACGGGCAGAACATCCTCGGTGACCCAGGCGGCGGGTTCGCCGGCTGCCGGGCGCAGGGCTGCCCCAAAAGCACTGGTAGTGCTTGTGAAAACGAACTTTTTCACGCCGACGGCGACTGCCTGTTCAAGGAGGTTCAGCGTGCCCGAGACATTCGTATCGATGAAATCCTGATTGCGATGCGTTCCGACATGCGGCTTGTGGAGCGTTGCGGCATGGATGACGGCACTGATGCCTGTCATCGCGTGGCGGATGAAATCGGGATCGGTAATCGAGCCGGTCACATCGGTAAAAGGCGAGGGTTTGATATCGACGCCACGTACCCGACGGCCTTGATCCCTCAATATCTGCATCAGCGCTTCGCCTAGATGGCCTGCGCTTCCCGTCACCAGTATCGTCATTCTGCGTCTCCAGACAGTTGGTGACGGACGCTAACAAAGGCCGCTTCGGCGGGACAACGCATAATTTATGCAGCGGAATGCAGGAAATCTGCAGGCTTAGTCGAGTGTCGTAACCAGCCGTGCGGCGCTGCCATCGGCCAGGAGGATGCGCTCCCAGAGCACACGTCCGGCGGCAATAGGCAGGTGCGGATTTCCGTTGGCGCCTGTCTCCAATGTCAGCGAATTCATTTGGCCCTCATGCCAGCCGAGGCCGACGAGTTCGCCCTCCTTCTTCACGATCTCCTGCGACGCATAGGAGAATAAAGATCTGTCCAGGAAATCGGAGAGCGGCAGGCGCCATTCGCACTGTCGTACATTGGATGCGGCAAGAAGCCGGTGGGTGCGGTCGCAGATGAGATGTACCTTGCTCCGGGAATGTTCGACCAGCCGTTTCAATGCGGCATCGGCGGAGGATGATGGGGAGGCGAAGATGCTTTCCAGCCGTGTTGCCTGAGCGACGGTGACTGGCAGGATGCCGCGCTCCCAGCGGGAGACGGTCGCCTGGTTGACGGCGAGCAATTCCGCCAGATGCTCCTGCTTCATATTGCGCAGCTGGCGCATGCGACGGATGGCAGATCCCGATATCGGCATGGTTCTTCCCCCTCTTTACCATAGAGCAGCAACGATTGCCGCCGCAAGCTAGTGGGAAGGACTGTCGAGGTCGCTCTTCAGCCGGTCGAGAATGGACAATGCGTGGCCGGCATAGGCGCTAATCCAGCGGTCGTGAATCTGCTTGATCGGCAGGCTGTTCAGATGGTTCCAGCGCTCCCTGCCTTCTTTCCTGGCAATCACCAGATCGGCCTCCTCCAGTACCTTCAGATGCTGCATGACAGTGCAGCGGTCCATTTCCGGGAATGCTTCGCAGAGCGCGCCTGTCGTGCGCGGTTCCTCCTTCAGAAGGTCGAGAATTTCGCGACGGCGGCGATGCGCCAGCGCCTTGAAAATAGGGTCATTATCCGATTCGCTTGACATGTTATGTTTTTATAACATAATTGGCTCAGATACAACGGAGAAGAGGAGGAAGTCGCATGTCTCTCAATATTCGCGTCTCGGGCCGCGTCGGCCGCCCGGTGGCTGAGGTCTTCGATGCGGTCGTCAATCCGAAAAAGCTGTCGAGCTATTTCACCACGGTGGGCGGTGCCAGCGCGCCGCTGGTTGAGGGCACGACGGTGACCTGGTGGAAAGATGTACCGGTCGATGTGGTCGAGCTCGTGCCCGACAGTAAGATCGTGCTGCGCTGGGATGGCGCAACGGACGAAGAGAAGAAGCCTTACAAGACCCTCGTGGAGATGAATTTCAAACCGCTTGATGACGGTGGCACCATGGTGACCATCGCCGAGGACGGTTGGCGGGAGGATGAGTCGGGGCGCCGTGGAACCTACCAGAATCTCGAAGGCTGGACGCAGATGTTCTGCTGCATGAAAGCCTTTGTCGAATACGGCATCAATCTGCGCGAAGGCATGTTCCTCAGCGAGATGCGGGGTGAGCAGGCCAAAGCGCAGGAGGGGTGAGGGGAAGCGTCATGAACGATCTGATCTATGGCGGCGTCGACGTCGCGATGAAGGTTCCGCCGCATCAGTATGAAGCCACCGTTTCCTTCTATCGTGACATCGTGAAGCTGAAAGAAATCGAAGGGGACGATATCTCCTTCGAGCTTGGGCCGATCCGGCTTTGGATCGACCGGGTGGCGACCATGAGCCAGGCCGAGCTCTGGCTGGAATTCATGACGCCGGATTTCGAGCGTGCCGCGGACTATCTGGAGAAGGCCGGTGTTCCGCGTTGCGATCCCATCGAGCCACTGCCACCCAATCTTCGCGGTGGCTGGATCCTCAACCCAGCTGGCATCGTACATCTGGTACGGGAAATCAGCCGCAATTAGCGGCGATCTAGCTGAACGGGTGCCGAGCAGGCAGAAGATCATATAGCCGCCGATGAGGCGGCTATATGTCCGTTGGAGGGTTGGAATTACGTCCTAAAGACGGCAGATTGCTGAGTGCGGAAGGCATAGCCCTGCGCAAGATGCAATAAACGCACTCGTTTTCGTGACAGAGACTTCGCTTGCCTGTCACGATGCGGGTGTTAGTTTCCGGAATCATATCGATTAAATCCCAGGAGATTTCAGATGCAGCTTGGCATGGTAGGTTTGGGCCGTATGGGCAATTACATGGTCCAGCGCTTGATGCGAGGCGGCCACGAATGCGTGGTCTATGACGCCAGGCCGGAAAGCGTCGCCGAGCTCGTTGGTCTCGGTGCCGACGGTAGTGGCTCGCTCGAAGAATTCGTCTCGAAGCTCGCCCGCCCGCGTGCCGTCTGGCTGATGCTGCCGGCCGCGATCACCGACAAGGTCATCGCCTCGATCGTCCCGCTGCTGCATGACGGCGATATCCTGATCGATGGCGGCAACTCCTACTATCACGATGACATCCGCCGCGGCGCGGAACTCATCACCAAGGGCATCCACTATGTCGACGTTGGCACC
Organism: Rhizobium viscosum; assembly: GCF_014873945.1. NCBI lineage: Bacteria > Pseudomonadati > Pseudomonadota > Alphaproteobacteria > Hyphomicrobiales > Rhizobiaceae > Rhizobium > Rhizobium viscosum. The sequence continues at coordinate 2,645,506 of NZ_JADBEC010000001.1, forward strand.
AGCGGCGGTGTCTTCGGCCTCGAACGTGGCTATTGCCTGATGATCGGCGGCGAGAAGGGTATCGTACAGCATCTGTCGCCGATCTTCGCAACGCTGGCACCGGGCAACGGCACCGCGGAGGCCTCGCCGAACCGCACGCCGGAAGCTGCAGCTCTCAGCACCGCCGAGCAGGGTTTCCTGCATTGCGGCCCGCATGGTGCCGGCCACTTCGTCAAGATGGTTCACAACGGCATTGAATACGGTCTGATGGCCGCCTATGCAGAAGGCCTCAACATCCTGAAGCACGCCAATGTCGGCGCCTTGACGCACGAGGCGGATGCCGAGACGGCGCCGCTCTCCCATCCGGAATACTACCAGTACGATTTCAACCTGCCGGAAATTTCCGAGGTCTGGCGCCGTGGAAGCGTCATCACCTCCTGGCTGCTCGACCTGACGGCCGATGCGCTGCACAAGGACCCGGTCCTTACCCAATATGCGGGTCGTGTTTCGGACTCCGGCGAAGGCCGCTGGACGATCATGGCCGCCATCGATGAAAGCGTGCCGACCCCGGTGCTCAGCGCTGCGCTGCACGGCCGCTTTTCCTCGCGCGACCAGGACGAGTTCGCCAACAAGGTGCTTTCGGCCATGCGCGCCGGCTTCGGCGGCCATGCCGAGAAGCCGCACAAATAAGCGAAAACAGTTGCTTTTCATGTCCGCCGCCGGTCCGCGAGGTCCGGCGGCTTTCTTTTGGTCTTCACTATAGCCTAGACCATTTGTTCGTCTGGCTTTTCCGCTGCAGCACTTGCATAAATGCCTGACGTAAAACACCGGAGGCGGGCATGGGGCGAATTTCTGCGATCGGCATCTGCGGCATCATGATGCTGCTTTCTCTTTTCAGCGCCGTTTCCGCACAGACGACGCCGGCAGCTTCCGCCGATGTTGCGCCACCGCCTGCCCAGGTGCGGCAAATGATGGAGCTGATGCAGACGCCGGAGGTCAAGCAATGGATGGCGACGCAGATGGCGGCGCCTGCAGCCTCGACCGGCAATAACGAGGAAATGTCGATATTGTCCGGCCGCCTCCAGCACGCCCGCCGACACATCGCCATGGTTTCCAGTGCGGCGATGACGCTGCCCTCCGAAATCGCACGAGCCTCATCGCTCTTCATCGGCGAATTGACCGATGCCGGTCCGCTCCGCATGGCCGCGCAATTTCTCGCCATCCTCGTCACCGGCTTCATCGTCGAAATCCTGGTGCGGCGGGCTGTGCGCGAAAGGCGTGAGCGGGCGGCGCAGATGACCGGCACGCGGCTTGCTGCGCGCGTCATTCCCGCCATCGTCTTCGGCCTCGCAACCGGGCTTGCATTGATCAGCTTCAGTTGGCCACCGGTCAGCCAGAATATCGCGATTGCCATTGCCATCGCTGTCGTCGTGCAGCGCTTCGCCGTCTCCATTGGCAGTGTCATCGTCGACCTCGTCACTCTGCCGCGCGGCGAGGGAGAGACGGTTGCAGTCGATCCCGCTGTCGCGCAATTCTGGTTCCGCCGCTGCACGTTGTTTGTCATCTACTTCGTCTTCGGCTGGGCCGTTCTGCAGTCGATGGAGCCACTCGGCTATTCGATGGCTGCACGCTATCTCGTCGGCTATGTGCTCGGCATCGGCCTCTTCCTCATCGCAACCGAAGCGGTCTGGTCGAGGCCGGGCAATGAAACGCGACGCAGTCACGCCGTTACCTGGCTGCTGACCCTTTATTTCGTGCTGCTCTGGGGCATCTGGGTATTGAGCTTCGATTGGCTTCTCTGGGTCTGCATCTATCTCGTCCTGCTGCCGAGAGTGCTTGCCGTTTCGACGTTGGCGGTCAGATCCTTCCACTATGCCGAAGCGGGCTTTCTCGCCAAACGCCGTATCGCAACGGTGTTGCTTGACCGCGGTGTCAGGGCTCTGATCATCGCCTTTGCAGCGATCTGGCTCGGGCGCATGCTCGGCGTCGAAACCACCACGATGATGATGTCTAACGAAACGATGATCGATCGGGTGGCTCGCGGCATCATCGGCGGCATCGTCATTCTACTTGCGGCCGATCTGCTTTGGCATCTGGTCAAGGCCTATATCGACGGCAAGCTTCTTGATTCACCCGTTGATGCCACGGTCAGCGACGAGGAGAAAGTCAAGCGCGCCCGTCTGCAGACGCTGCTGCCGATCTTCCGCAACATCATCGCGGTCGTTATTGCCCTGATCGCGGCGCTTATGGTGCTCTCGGGCATCGGCATCGAAATCGGGCCGCTGATTGCCGGTGCCGGTGTCGTCGGCGTTGCAGTTGGCTTCGGTGCGCAGACCATCGTCAAGGATGTCATCAGCGGCATGTTCTATCTGTGGGACGATGCTTTTCGCGTCGGCGAATATATCGAAAGCGGCAGCCACAAGGGCGTGGTCGAGGCCTTCAGCCTGCGGTCCGTCAAGCTCCGCCATCATCGCGGGCCGCTGACGACGGTGCCGTTCGGGGAGCTTGGGGCGGTCAAGAACCTCAACCGCGACTGGACGATCGACAAGATCAGCCTGAATGTCACTTACGATACCGACCTCGTGAAGACGAAGAAGATCATCAAGCAGATCGGCCAGCAACTTCTCGATAACCCGGAGTGGGGGCCGAACATCATCGAAACGCTGAAGATGAAGGGCGTGGAACAGTTCGGCGAATTCGCCATCGAAATCCGCCTCTCCATGATGACCAAGCCCGGCGAGCAGTTCGTCATCCGCCGCAATGCACTGGCTATGATCCGCAACGCCTTCAAGGAGAACGGCATCGAATTCGCCGTGCCGACCGTGCAGGTCGCAGGCGAGCGCGATATCGACGCCAGCGCTGCTGCGGCGCGTTACGCGGCGCAAGCTCATACTGGGGGCGAACCGGCGGCCTGATCTTCAAATGCAAGGCAAAGCTTACGAAATTGCAATGCGATCGGCCTGCGCACTGCGCAAATTTGCCCCAATTGAGGATGAAGGAGGCGGCAAGTGCGCGGGTGTGGGTAGCCGCAACAGGTTCATAGAGCTTGCATGTTGCTTATGTTACGTCTCTCAAAAGAGATTCTCGCCGAACTGGCAATTGCAGCAGGTATAAGATGTCGGGTCACGGCAAGTTGGAAGAGAATTCACAGACGGAAGAGGGCTTTTCCTTCGGCGCAGTTTTCCGGCGCTATCGCACGCCGCTGACGGCTCTTGCCACGCTCCTCATTTTTTGCCTCGTCGGCTACGCGATCATGCAGTTGACGGATGAAGTGCGCTATGACGACGTCGTCGAGGCGCTGGCGGAAACCCGGCTGAGTTCGATCCTGCTCGCCCTGTTTTTTACTGCACTGAGCTTTCTGGCTCTCATCTTCTACGATCTCAACGCCATCGATTATATCGGCAAGCGGCTGCCTTTTCCGCATGTCGCACTCACGGCCTTCAGTGCCTATGCGGTCGGTAACACAGCTGGTTTCGGTGCCCTTTCGGGCGGTGCGATCCGTTACCGCGCCTATACGCGGCTTGGGCTTTCGCCCGAAGATATCGGCCGCGTAATCGCTTTCGTGACGCTGTCCTTCGGCCTCGGTCTTGCTGCCGTGGCGGCGATCGCACTTCTCATCATCGCCGATGAAATTGCGCCGCTGATCAGCGTCAGCGGCCTCTGGCTTCGCATCATGGCAGCGGTGATCCTGGCGATCCTTGGTTCTCTCATGGTGCTCGGCCGCGACGGCCGGGTGATCGAGATCGGGTCGATCGCGATCCGCCTGCCGGATTCGCGCACCTGGTCACGTCAGTTCCTGGTCACTGCCTTCGATATCGCAGCCTCCGCCACGGTGCTTTACGTGCTCCTTCCGCAGACGGCGATCGGCTGGCCGGTGTTCCTGGCGGTTTATGCGATTGCCGTCGGGCTTGGTGTGCTGAGCCATGTTCCGGCTGGGCTCGGTGTCTTCGAGACCGTCATCATCGCCTCGCTCGGCAGCGCAGTGAATATCGATGCCGTTCTCGGCTCATTGGTGCTCTACCGCCTGATCTATCACGTGCTGCCGCTCTTGATCGCCATCCTTGCGGTCTCTGCCACAGAGCTACGCCGCTTCGTGGATCATCCTGCCGCTTCCAGCGTGCGGCGGATCGGCGGACGGCTGATGCCGCAACTTCTTTCGGCGCTGGCGCTGCTCCTGGGCGTCATGCTGATCTTTTCGAGCGTGACGCCGACGCCTGATCAGAACCTCGAATTCCTCTCCAATTATCTGCCGCTGCCGATGGTGGAAGGCGCACATTTCCTCTCCAGTCTGCTCGGCCTTGCACTTGTCGTTGCCGCCCGTGGACTCGGCCAGCGGCTCGATGGTGCCTGGTGGGTGGCGGTGTTTTCTGCCGTTGCCGCTCTGACGCTCTCGCTGCTGAAGGCGATTGCCCTTGTCGAGGCGGCCTTCCTCGCCTTTCTGGTCTTCGGCCTGTTCGTCAGCCGCCGGCTCTTTACCCGCCATGCTTCGCTTCTCAACCAGGCGATGACGGCATCCTGGCTGATGGCGATTGCCGTGATCATCGTCGGTGCGGTTGTCATCCTGCTCTTCGTCTATCGCGACGTGGAATACAGCAACCAACTCTGGTGGCAGTTTGAATTCGCGGCGGAAGCGCCGCGCGGCCTGCGTGCCGTACTCGGCATCACCATCATTTCCTCGGCGATCGCCATTTTCAGCCTGCTGCGGCCAGCAGCCTTCAAACCGGAGCCGGCGGATGACGAGGCGGTCCGCCGCGCTGTCGAGATCGTCGAGAAACAGGACAGTGCGGACGCCAATCTGGTGCGCATGGGCGACAAGTCCATCATGTTCTCGGAAAAGGGCGATGCCTTCATCATGTATGGCCGGCAGGGCCGCTCGTGGATCGCGCTGTTCGATCCGATTGGCGACCATCATGCCGTACAGGAACTGGTCTGGCGCTTCGTGGAAGCGGCGCGCGCCGCCGGCTGCCGCGCAGTCTTTTACCAGATCTCGCCGGCACTGCTCTCGCACTGTGCGGACGCGGGCCTGCGCGCCTTCAAGCTCGGCGAGCTGGCGGTGGCTGATCTGCGTACCTTCGAGATGAAGGGTGGCAAATGGGCAAACTTGCGCCAGACTGCAAGCCGCGCCCAACGCGATGGTCTGGAATTCACCGTCGTCGAACCCGTCGATATCCCCGGAATCATCGCCGATCTCTCGGCCGTTTCCAACGCCTGGCTCGAGCATCACAATGCCAAGGAGAAGGGCTTCTCGCTCGGCGCCTTCGATCCGGACTATGTGACGTCGCAGCCGGTCGGCGTTCTCAAGAAGGACGGCCGGATCGTTGCCTTTGCCAATATCCTCGTCACTACGGCGAAAGAGGAGGGGACGATCGACCTGATGCGCTTCTCGCCTGATGCGCCGAAGGGGGCTATGGACTTCCTGTTCGTGCAGATCATGGAATATCTGCGCGCCCAGGGCTTTACGCATTTCAACCTCGGCATGGCGCCCCTCTCCGGCATGTCGAAACGCGAGGTGGCGCCCGTTTGGGACCGTATCGGCGGTACCGTCTTTGAACACGGCGAGCGCTTCTACAACTTCAAGGGGCTTCGTGCCTTCAAATCCAAGTTTCATCCGCACTGGCAACCGCGCTATCTTGCGGTTTCAGGAGGGGGCAATCCGATGATCGCGTTGATGGATGCGACATTTCTGATCGGGGGCGGATTGAAAGGGGTAGTGAGAAAATGATGAAAAAGTACCTGTTTGCTGCCGCATGCGTCAGCATGCTCGCGGCCGCGCCGTCTTATGCTGCGGATGAAACCACCCAGAGTTTCGAGACTGGCCTTATCCCTTCGCCGCATATCTTCCTGCCGCAAGGCGAGGTGAAGGGCGCCGTCTTTCTGATTTCCGATGCAGCCGGCTGGGGCGACAATGAAAAGACTGAGGCAGACCGTCTGGTTTCGCAGGGGTCCGTCGTCATTGGCGTCGATTTTCCATCCTATATGGAAGCGTTGAACCGCTATGACGTCAGCCTTAACGACGGTTGTATCTACACGGTTTCCGATATTGAATCGCTTAGCCAGCAGGTGCAGCGCGCCGCCGGCAACAGCCCTTATCACCTGCCGATCGTTGCCGGCATCGGCGAGGGCGGCGCGCTGGCGCTTGCCATTGCCGCACAGACGCCCGACGCAACGATCGGCCAGACATTTGTCGTTGACCCGCGTGCCGGCATTCCGTTGAGCAAAGAACTCTGCACACCGGCCAAGAAGAAAGTGGTCGGCGACCGCAGCGTCTATGGACTCACCGATGGCGCCCTGCCGGATCCTGTTATCGCCACCTTCACGCCTGCCGCCGACAAGGACGGCCGTGCTCATGTGGAGGATCTGAAAAAGACGCATGAGGCGATCGAAATCCGCGACTCCACCGACGATGCGCAGACTGTCTTTGCCGATACGCTCGACGATCTGGTGACGGCTTCAGGTGCCTTCGACAATCCGCTCGGCCTGCCACTAGCGGTTCTCGACGCCAAGCCGAACCTTGATACGATGGCCGTTATTTATTCCGGCGACGGCGGTTGGCGTGACATCGACAAGGAAGTGGGTGGCATGCTGCAGAAGGAAGGCATTCCCGTCGTCGGCATCGATTCGCTGCGCTATTTCTGGACGGAGCGGAAGCCGCAGGAAACGGCCGATGATCTCTCGCGCATCATCGAATTCTACCGCAAGCAATGGAAGGTTAAGCACGTCCTGCTGATCGGTTATTCTTTCGGCGCAGATATCGTGCCAGCCACCTATCAGCTTCTGAAACCCGAGGAGAAGACGGCGGTAGCACAGATTTCGCTTCTGTCTCTGTCGCACCAGGTCGATTACGTCATTTCCGTCATGGGCTGGCTCGGTCAGAAGACCGAAGGGGCCGGCGGCGATCCCATCAAGGATCTTAAGGGCGCCAATCCTAAGCTCGTCCAATGCATCTACGGCAAGGATGACGATGACGATGTGGCCTGCCCCGCCGTCAAGGATGTCGGCGGCGAGGTCATCGAACTGCCTGGCGATCATCACTTTGACGAAAATTACGATCTTCTGACCAAGACGATCATCGATGGCCTGAAGGCACGCCTCAAGGGCTAACGCATCAGCATCTGCTCACTCCAGCCGAGGGCGGCAACTTCGCTGCCCCGGAACCTCGCATCGTCGTCCACGATGAATTCATCGAGCTGCGGCGGGGCGACGCTGCTGCCGGCCAGCATGGCATGCACCTGTCCGCGATGGTGCGTCTGATGTTGGAAGAGGTGGCTCAGCACATCCTCCATGCGCTCCCTCTGAACGCGGCCATCACGCTGAAGCTCCACGGTTGAGGCAAGCTGTTCGGGTGTCAGCCCTTCGCAGATTGCAACGAGGCGCTGGTCGACCTTGGTCTGCTCCGCGGAGAGTGATGGGATATTGTCAAAGGGTTCTTCGATGTCGAACGCGCTAAGGCCGAGAGTGCCACCTTCCAGCCCATCGATATAGAACCAATCGACTGTGAGAATGTGGTTCAGCGTCGATTTGATCGACGGGAAAAAGCTTGTGCGCGTGGCCTCGAATTCACCGGGTTTGAGGGTTGCGCAGGCGGCAAGAAGCCGGTTGTTCGCCAGGGCATTATTGTATGCGAGCTTTCGGAACACGCGGCAGGGGTCGAAACTCGGCATCGTGTCTCCTCCTTAGAGCATTTCCGTTTTCGCCTAAATACGAAAATACTCTATCTCTTTGTTTTCACGCAATTCTCTACGCAAAGCCGCTTCATACTTTTATTTGAATTGCTCTAGTCCTTGTCATCGAGATCGCCATCGCGCCACACAAGATGACGGGGCGAGGCAGGCAGGTTTTCGATCTCACCAGCAAGGAAATAGGGCGGAATGTCGAGCGCAGTCAGTGCCTGGAATGTTGCAGGCACCCATTTGAATTCCAAATGGTTGTCGCCATCCTCCACCCGATGAATGATCTCGTGCGTGCGGAAGGGGAAATTCTCGGGTATTTCCATGAGATAGTAGAAGCCGAGTTCGTGCCACTCGCGGCCTTCATAGTGGAAAAAGTTCTCGACGATCCAGAGCAGGCGGCCGACGGTCACCTCGACACCGAGCTCCTCCATCATCTCCCGTTTCAGTGTTTCCTCCGAGGTCTCGCCAATCTCCGCCCGACCGCCGGGGATTGTCCAGAAAGGTTCGTGAACCGCGCGATGGACAAGCAGGTGTCCGTCACGAAAGCCGAGCCCGGCGATGCGGTAATTGAAGCGCTGACTGCCTGCATTGAGGCGAACGACGGTCCGCTTGGGCATGATGTTATCCGAGATCGATGACCACAATTTCCGGCGGGACGCCGAAGCGGACAGGCACCATGGAGCAGCCGAGTCCGCCGGAGACGATAATATTACGGCCGTTCTCGACGATATGACCATAGGCATAACGATCGCCATAGCGCGAGGGCACGACCGGCGAATAGCCGAAAAGGCGGATCTGTCCTCCGTGTGTATGGCCGGACAGGGTCAGCGATACTCGTTCGGGTACGCGCGGAAATATATCGGGTTCGTGGGCAAGCAGGATAACGGGCGCGTCGTCGGAAACCTGTGCAAGCGTTCCACCCAGATCGTCGAGGCCCTGCATCCGGCTGCGGCCCCATTTCCTGCCCGGCAGGAGCGCCAGCTGGTCCTCCAGACCCGCCAGCCAAAAGCCATGCCCGTCCTTTTTCAACCGGACGGCGCGATTGCTGTAGACGGGGATGCCGGCTTCGGCCAAAGCCCTGTGTCCGAACGTATCGCCTCCGCCATTCTTCTGTGCGGTCCTGTCCTCCCACCAATCATGGTTGCCCATGATCGCGTGGACTCCGAGTGGGGCTCTAAGCGTCGCGAGCGCCTTCGACCATTCGCTGGAGTGGACATAATGAGTCACCATGTTCATGCCGGCGGCGTAGTCGCCGAGCAGGAGTGTGATATCACCCTCCAGCTCATTGGCGCGGGCGCAGATCGAAGCGATGCGATCCGCGGACATCCAGGGTTCGCAGGCGTGGAAATCGGCTAGTGCGACAAGGCGCAGCTTCAGGCCGGGCGTCCATCCCGGCGGGGTCAGCCTGTAATGGGAAATTCCCAGCCGGGCTAGCGGTTCATAGGCAAAGGCATATCCGCCGAGTGCCATGAGGCCGGCAAAACTGCCGCCCATGAGTTTGAGAAAGCCGCGCCGGCTGATCAATCAATCGTCCTCCCGGAACAGCCCGAACTGCGCAGCCTCCATATCCTTCGGGGGCTGCATGCCGAGATGTTTCCACGCGATTGCGGTCAGAACGCGGCCACGCGGCGTGCGCTGGATAAAACCCTGCTGGATCATATAGGGCTCGATAATGTCTTCGATTGCATCGCGCGGTTCGGAAAGGCCGGCGGCGATGGTTTCAATGCCGACCGGGCCGCCGCCGAAATTGACGGCAATCATGTTGAGGTAGCGTTTGTCGAGCTGGTCGAGGCCCATATTATCGACCAGCAGGCGGGTCAGCGCCTCGTCGGCGATCTCGCGAGTGACGGCTTCGGCCCTTGCGACTTCGGCAAAGTCGCGCACGCGGCGCAGCAGGCGGCCGGCGATGCGCGGCGTGCCGCGGGCGCGCCGCGCTATCTCACGGGCGCCGTCATCGGTCATGCCAAGACCCATCAGGCGAGCGCCGCGGCGGACGATCAGTTCCAGCTCCTCCACCGTATAGAAGGAGAGACGCACCGGAATGCCGAAACGATCGCGCAGCGGTGTCGTCAGCAGGCCGAGGCGGGTGGTGGCGGCGACGAGCGTGAATTTCGACAGGTCGATCTTGACCGAACGGGCGGCAGGGCCTTCGCCGATGATGAGGTCGAGCTGAAAGTCTTCCATCGCCGGATAGAGGATTTCCTCGACTGCCGGGTTGAGGCGATGGATTTCGTCGATGAAGAGAACGTCGCGCTCTTCGAGGTTGGTCAGCAATGCGGCCAGATCGCCGGCCTTCGCAATGACGGGGCCGGAGGTGGAACGGAAATTGACGCCGAGTTCCTTCGCCATGATCTGTGCCAGCGTCGTCTTGCCGAGGCCCGGCGGACCGACGAAGAGAACATGGTCCAGCGCTTCACCGCGGTTCTTGGCGGCTTCGATGAAGATCTTGAGGTTGGCACGCGCCTCCGCCTGGCCGGTGAACTCGTCCAGAGACTGTGGGCGCAGGGTGGTGTCCAGGTCTTCGCCACGCTTTTCAGGCGTTATCAGGCGGGCATCCGTCATCAGGCATTTCCGTTCAAAGCTTGCTCAAGTCCATACACCAAGCGGCCGCCATTGACACCATGCCGGGGCATCAACGCGAAAGTTCCCGCAGGCCGAGACGGATCAGCTTGGCGCTGTCCGCGTCCTCGCCGGCTGTCTTCATGGCAGCGGCAACCGCGTTGGCGGCCTGGTCTCGCGAATAGCCGAGATTGGTCAAGGCCGAAACCGCATCTGCCACAGGGGCAGCGGCCACACCTTCGCCGATCTCCTGCTTGAGGCCGATATTGATGGCCTCGCCGGCAAAGGCAGGCGCCTTATTCTTGAGCTCGGTGACGATACGGATCGCGACCTTGGGGCCGACGCCCTGGGCGCGTGAGACAGCGGTCTTGTCCTGGAGGGCGATTGCATTGGCAAGTTCGGGAGGGGTCAGGGTCGAAAGCACGGCAAGCGCCACTTTTGCGCCGACGCCCTGCACGCTCTGCAGCAGGTTGAACCATTCGCGTTCGAGCTGCGTCTGGAAACCGAAGAGCTTAAGCTGGTCCTCACGCACATAGGTTTCGATGAAGAGCACACAGGCTTCTCCCACGGAACCGAGCTTCGAGAGCGTGCGCGACGAGCAATAGGCGACATAGCAGACGCCATGCACATCCACGAGCACATAGTCGTCGCCGATCTCGTCTATGGTGCCTTTCAGCTTGCCGATCATGTTCTTGTTCCGTCAGGGATGAGTTTCAGGTGAAATAATATCGAGCGAAGGGAAATAGGAGCGGTAGCGGGCAGCATCACGGGTCAGCAGGCGGTGCCGATGCCATTCCGCGTGGGCACCAACCAGAAAATCGGGAAGCGTCCGTTCCCGTTGGCCACCCGCAGTCCGATAGCTGCGATGAGCTTGCCCTGCACGGAAGGCTGCCTCGAAAGGCAAGTTCTCTCGTTCAAGATTAAGCCAGGCCAAGGCAAGCAGAAGCTTCTCCTCCGTCAGCGGTGCGGCGCCGAGCTCAGCCCAGACGACCGGGGTCAGCACCAGATTTCCCTCAGAGGCGCAACGTTGCAGTGCGTCAAGCGACCAATGGCGAAATGAGCTTTGCGGTCCCAAAATGCCGATGAGAATATTCGTGTCAATGACGGTCGAGATCTTCACGCGGACCCCTTAGCCATTCCATATATTCATCCGTCGTCATGCCATCGAGGTCCAGCAGTCCCTCTACGCTGGCAGCCCATTCCTCGAAGTTGCGAATCTGTAAGCTGTTTTCGTTGACCTTCACCAAAAGGGCTGCATCGTCTTTCGCGATAAACTCCACCTCAGATCCCGGAACGATTCCAAGTCTGTCGCGGATTTCCTTAGGGATGGTCACCTGGCCTTTTTCAGTCACGCGCATGGTAATACCTCTACAGTAATACCTAGCTGCGGGCCTGGAACAAGTCAAGAACAAATCAGCCGGCGAGTGCCTGCCGCATCTTGTTTCCGCCGCGATGATGAGCGTGGCAGATGGCGATCGCCAAGGCGTCGGCGGCGTCGTTGCCCTTGAATTCCGCCTTTGGCATCAGAATCTTCAGCATCATATGGATCTGCTGCTTCTCGCCGTGGCCGACGCCGATAACCGTTTTCTTCACGGCGTTCGGCGCATACTCGGACACCTGCAGGCCGGCGCGGGCGGGCACAAGCATGGCGATACCACGAGCCTGGCCGAGCTTGAGGGTCGCCACCGCATCCTTGTTGACGAAAGTCTGTTCGACGGCGGCCTCATCCGGCTTGTAGGAATGGACCACATCGGCAAGGCCGTCATGCAGCTGGCAGAGGCGGGAAGCGAGGTCCATGTCGCCATCCGAAGTGACTGTTCCCGAGGCAACGAAGCGCAGCGAATTGCCGAGCGTATCGATGATGCCCCATCCGGTGCGGCGAAGACCGGGATCGATACCGATGATGCGAATCGTATTTTGCATGGTTCACCCTATAGCGATGGCGAAATAAGTGCCATTGATATGTGAACAAAACAAAAACATACGCTGTTTTTGCGCGGTCGCATTTACCGCGAATTAAACCGGATGCCTGAATTCTAGTCCATCAAATGTGAGAGGGGCCGGCTTTCGCAAAGCTTAAGGCTTCCGATGGTCTGTTTGCAGTTCAACCGATGGGTGATGTCTCCGTGATTCCACCCGCCGGTGACGCCGTTCCGGAAGGGTTCGTTTTTCATGGCTCAGAGATTTCAATCCCTGTCCTTCAAGGTGATAGCCACCTTCATCCTGCTGACCACGCTTTCGGTCGCGGTGATCAATGTCCTCGCCTATTTCGCCAGCAGCCGTGTTTCCGACGAGCAGGCGCTGAAGGCCAAGGAAAGCGTGCTGATCTTCCGCGGCGACATGCTGCAGGATCAGCTTTTACAGCTTGAAAACCAGGCGACCTCAATTGCGCGCATCGAAGCGCTGCAGATGTCGATCACCAACCTGAAGAGCGGTTGGAAGACGATGGAGAAGAGCTCCGGCGATGCACGTGGGGAGTTGAAGAAGGTCTTCATCACGAACAATCCGAACCCGGCCGACCAGCGAGAGAAGCTCGCAAAGCCGGATGGTCCGAGCGGTTTCTATTATTCGAGCCATGAGAAGACGCAGGGCGAAGTGACGCGCGACCTCGCCGATACCGCCTTCAGCGACCTCCTGATCGTCGATCTCGATGGCACTGTGCTCTATTCTTACAAGAAGAATGACGACTTCGCCGAAAACCTGAAGTCAGATGCCTGGAAATCGACCGGAGCGGGCATCGCATATGCCAGGGCGATCGAAAACACCGCCAAGGCGACAGACGATTCCGCGCCGACGGCCTTCTCCGGTCTGCGCGTCGATACCGGAAGCGGCAAGTCGGCGATCTTTTATGCCGTGCCGATCGTCAAGCTCGGCCAGGCGAAGGGGCTGATGCTGTTCAAGGTGCGCGACGATGTCGTCACCAGCATTCTCGCAAAGGGTATCGTATCCGGCAGCACGGCGCAGACCGCCATCATTTCTGCTGACGGTTCGGCCGTTGGTCTCAACGCATCCAGCCAGCTTGCGACGCTCGATACTGCGCCGTTCACCTTTATCAAGGATGCGCTTGCAAGTTCGGCGATGACGGTTGCGGATTTCGATCGCGCCGACGGTGCGGCCCGCGCCTATGTGCGCGGCATTGATTATCGCGGCGACCGTTTCCTCGTCGTTGAAAGCGTGCTGCTCAGCGAATTGAATGCCGGCTCCATCGAGATCGCCACCTTGCTGACCACGATCGGCATTGGCGTTCTCGTTGTCATGGCTATTGCCACGGGGCTCATCACCAACTTACTATTCTCACCGCTCGCCCGTCTTGCCGGCGTGACAAGCGAAGTCGCTGACGGCAAGCTTGAAGTCGAGATTGGCAGCCAGAACCGCAGGGACGAGATCGGCACGATGGCGAAGGCGCTTGCTCGTTTCAAGCAGTCGCTGATCGAAGGCCGCGAGCTCGAAGCTGCGAGCGAGCAAACGCGCGCGCGGGCTGAAAGCGAGCGCCAGCAGAATCTGGCTCAGCGCGAAGCGGAAGCCCGCAGCTTGCAGGATGTCGTCACGGCACTCGACGAGGGGCTTCATCATCTGGCAAGCGGCGATCTCGCCTACCAAATCGAGACCCGCTTCCCGAGCGAGCTCGAAAGCCTGCGGGTGAACTTCAACGAGGCGCTGGCGACGCTCAACGAGACGATGACGGCGATCGGCGGTAATTCCATGGCCGTGCGTGCAGGCTCCGAAGAGATGCGCTCCGGTGCCGATGAACTGGCCGGCCGCACGGAGCGTCAGGCAAGCTCGATCACCGAGACGGCCAATGCGATCAGCGCCATCACACAGTCTGTGCGCTTGCAGATCGAGCGCGCCGAGCAGGCGGCGCGCATCGCCCGCGACGCCAAAAAGGAGACGGTCGGCTCCGGCCAGATCATGCGCGAGACGATTGCAGCGATGGAAGCGATCCAGGCGTCGTCGCGGCAGATCAACACTATCATTTCCGTCATCGACGATATCGCCTTCCAGACCAATCTGCTGGCGCTGAATGCCGGCGTTGAGGCGGCACGCGCTGGCGAAAGCGGCAAGGGTTTTGCGGTCGTCGCCATGGAAGTACGCGAACTGGCGCAGCGCTCTTCGAGCGCTGCCAAGGAAATCTCCAACCTGTTGCAAAAATCCACGCATGAGGTGGAAAGCGGCGTGGCGCTCGTTGAGAGGGCCGGCGTTGCGTTAACCGGCATCGGTGGTCATGTCGAAGCCATCGACGGCCAGATCAACGAGATCATGGAATCCACCCGTGAAGAGGCCGATACCCTGCGTCAGATCAACAGTTCGGTCGCCGAGCTCGATTCCATGACCCAGCAGAATGCGGCGATGGTCGAGGAGACAACGGCTGCAATCCACCGCCTGGCAACCGAGGCCGTAGAGATGGACCGCCAGCTCGGCAACTTTACGCTTGGCGAAGGATATCAGCAGCATAGCACCGACATGCATCTGCAGCGCAAGCGGGCCTGATCGTACTATGCTGACCCGACTCGAAAAACCCGAGGATGCGGATGCCATTCACGAGCTGACCTGGGTGGCGTTCGAACCGATGCCCTACAGCAATAACACCGAAGCGCAAATCATCCGGGATCTTCGTGCATCGGGTGATCTGACATTATCTCTCGTCGCCGAAGAAAGCGGGCAGATCATCGGCCATGTCGCCTTCTCGCCGATCACAATCAGTGACATCAAGGATGGATGGTATGGGCTTGGGCCGATTTCGGTAAAGCCAGAGCGGCAGCGGCAGGGGATTGGCAGAGAGCTAATCCTGAAAGGGCTCGATCTCCTGAGAGAGCGTGATGCGACAGGCTGCGCCCTGATCGGCGATCCCGCAGTCTATCGTGGTGTCGGTTTCGAAAGCGATGGAAAGTTGACCTATGGCGATCTTGATACGCGTTACGTTCAGCGGATCGTCTTCAAGGGATCGCCACCATCAGGTGCACTGAAATTCTCGCGGGCTTTCGGCGAATGACGGTTAGTTTTCGCGGCAGCTTTTATTGGTGCCGCGATTTGGAATAGAGCGACGGCGAACCTACATAGACCGCATCCCATCCTTGCGCGGCAGGTTTCCATGGTTCCCTTTTCCATTCTCGATCTTTCCCCTGTGGCAGACGGCACGACCATCAGCCAATCCTTTGCGGCGTCGAAGCGCATGGCGCAGAAGGCGGAGGAATTCGGCTATACGCGTTTCTGGATGGCGGAGCATCATGGCATGCCCGGCGTCGCGAGCGCGGCGACTTCGGTTATTCTCGGACAGATCGGGGCGGTGACGAAGACCATCCGCATCGGCTCAGGCGGTGTCATGCTGCCGAACCATGCGCCGCTCGTCATCGCCGAACAGTTCGGCACGCTGGAAGCGCTGTTTCCCGGCCGCGTCGATCTCGGTCTCGGTCGCGCTCCGGGAACGGACATGCGCACGGCGCAGGCGCTACGGCGCAATCTCGATGCCGGTGCGAACAGTTTCCCCAATGATGTGGTGGAACTGCAGCAGCTTCTCGGCACGCCGATCGAAAACCAGGCGATCCTCGCCGTGCCCGGCAACGACTCGCACATCCCGATCTGGCTGCTCGGCTCCAGCCTCTACAGCGCCCAGCTTGCGGCCATGCTTGGCCTCCCCTTCGCCTTTGCTTCGCATTTTGCGCCTGACATGCTGCTTGATGCTATCGCGATCTATCGCGACCGGTTCCAGCCCTCGTCGGAACTTGACAAGCCCTATGTGATGGTCGGCGTCATGGGCGCGGTCTCCGAGACGGACGAGGAGGCGCAGTATCACTTCACCTCGGCCCAGCAGCAATTCGTCAACCTCAGGCGCAATGTGCGCGGTCCCTTCCCTCGGCCGGTCAGGGATATGGATGCCTTCTGGTCACCGATGGAAAAGATGAATGTCGAGCACACGCTGCGTTACGCAGTCGTCGGCTCGCCGGCGACTGCCGAAGCACAACTTAACGATTTCCTCAAGGAAACTCAGGCAGATGAGGTGATCATCTCCATGCCGATCCATGATATCGAGGCGCGGTTGAAATCGGTGGAGCTCTTTGCCGGGCTCGGCAATTTCATGCGAGCTGCGGCCTAGCCACCAGGCATCTCAGCAAGCAAAAAACCCGGCGGAATGGCCGGGTTTTTCGATTCAATATGTTGGATGGCTTTAAGCCGAGAGCTTGGCCAGAACTTCTTCCGAGACTTCGAAGTTCGAATAGACGTTCTGCACGTCATCGTCGTCTTCGAGCGAGTCGATCATTTTCAGCAGCGACTGCGCCCTCTCTTCGTCGACCGGCACGTTGTTCTGGGCGCGCCAGACGGCCTTCACGGTATCGGCTTCGCCGAGAGAGGCTTCGAGCGCCTTGGCGACTTCGCCGAGGGCCTCGAAGGCGGTGGTGATGTAGTGGCCTTCCTCGTCGGTCTCGACATCGTCGGCGCCGGCTTCGATTGCGGCTTCCATGACCTTGTCGGCATCGCCGGCGGATAGCTTGTAAGTGATTTCGCCGACATGATCGAAGGAGAAGGAAACCGACCCGGTTTCGCCGAGTGCGCCGCCGGCCTTGGTGAAGATCGAGCGGACGTTGGAGGCGGTGCGGTTGCGGTTGTCGGTCAGTGCCTCGACGATGATCGCCGTGCCGCCCGGGCCGTAGCCCTCATAACGGACTTCGTCATAGTTCTCGGTATCTGCGCCGGAAGCCTTCTTGATGGCGCGGTCGATATTGTCCTTCGGCATCGACTGGGCCTTGGCGTTCTGGATGGCCAGGCGCAGGCGGGCGTTCATTGTCGGGTCGGGCAGGCCGGCCTTGGCGGCAACGGTGATTTCGCGCGCGAGCTTAGAGAACATTTTCGACCGCACGGAATCCTGACGGCCCTTGCGGTGCATGATGTTTTTAAACTGTGAATGGCCAGCCATGGCACCCCTGTTCACGTCTCATTGTTCGGAATGGGCCGCCTTATAAGATCGGAAAGGACGATATTCAAGGAAAAAGCAGCTTTTCAATCCTTCTCTGGTGGCATGGCGAATGGCGGAACAAAGCGGCAAAGATGACGTTTTCAACCGACAACACCAGCAGGAAAGGAACGGCTATGGCAAGCTTCAGCGAAGCCCGTGAACAACCGGCGCGTCAACTCTGGGACCAGATCAACGACATCCATGCCGGCATGCTCGGCCTTTCAGGCGTCGACATGCATATGCAGCCGATGGCTCCGAATGTCGATCCGACCACCAATACGATCTGGTTCTATACCAAGACGGATGCCGAACTCGTGCAGATGATCAAACCGGGAAGCCGCGCGCATTTCTGCGTCATCGGCAAGAACCACGATTATCATGCCTGCCTGTCCGGGGTTATCGAGGTGCGGCCCGATCCCGCGAAAATCGAGGAGTTTTGGAGCTCGGTCGTTGCCGCCTGGTACGAAGGCGGCAAGAAGGATCCGAAGCTGACGATGCTTTCCATGCATGTCGACGATGCCGAGATCTGGGTCTCGACCGGCAGCAAGCTGAAATTCGGCTGGGAAATTGCCAAGGCCAATTTCGACGAGGAGAAGATGCCCGACGTCGGCATCAAGCGGCATCTGCAATTTGCATGAGACAAAGGCTCGGGCACAGTCCGGGCCTTTTTACTGCACGTCCTTCATCACATAGATCAGTGGCTTTTTCGGCAGCGTGCGCAGCGAAACGGTGATGCTGTTGTCGGGCGCATAGTTGACGTCGAACCCATTGCCGAACATTGAGATGAAGGCATTGACCGGGGGGCCGCGGCGATGCATCGGCAGGATCAGCGAGGAGCGCAGCCGTTTGATGACGCGGCTCATGCTGTCGGCTCCCATGGTCAGACCGCCATCGACGGGCACCATGACCACGTCGAGCCGGCCGATTTCCGTATAATGCGTATCGGTCAGCTCGTAATGCAGGTGGCCGAGATGGCCGATGCAGAGGCTGGCGACCTCGAAGATGAAGATCGAATTGCCGTCCAGTTGTGATCCGCCCAACCCATAGCTGAAACGGATATCCGTCGTCACATTGCGAATATAGGCATCGCCGACGACGAGATTGATCCTGGCTTTTTCGCCGGGGATGTCGCTCCACCCGTGCAGTACGTGCTTGATGCCGGGATCCGGCGTCAGGGTGTAATGCGTCGAGTGCGCCTTGTTCATGGTGACGACGTCAGGTGTGACGGCCGGTCTGTACCAACCATTATAATCCGTGGCGATGACGATGCCGCCGGGAGTCTCGATTTCGAAGGTTGAATGGCCGAGATAGGTGAACTTGACATCTTCACCCTCGGAAACTGCAGGGACTGCCGGCGCCACGCCGGAGAAGCTCGCGAAGGTGGCCTTGGGAATATTCTGAGCGATTGCCTGGCACTGGCTGACCGGTCTTCGATCTTCCTGGGCTGCGGCAAGGTACGGCACGGTGAAAATTGCAAAACATGCAATAGCGAGGACAAGACAATGCGGCTTCATGCCACCCCTCCGGCGCTTTCACGAAGCGGCGAGGATGCGGCATGCCGTCGCAGCGGTCCAGCCGGAGCACGCTCACAATTGCGTGTTACAACGTTCTAGCGCCAGAACTCCGGGATCGTTTCGGCAAGCCGCGGACCAAGGCGCAGCGGGGCGATCTTTTCGGCCAGACCCGTCGCATCCGAAATTTCCACGCCGACGCCGCAGATGGTGGCGGGACCGGTGGCGGCTTCCATGCGGCCCTTCGGCATCTTGGAGATGAAGCGGTTCAATGGTTCTTCCTTGTCCATGCCGAGCGAGGAATCGTAATCGCCGCACATGCCGGCATCCGACATATAGGCGGTGCCGCCATTCAGGATCTGTGCGTCGGCGGTCGGGACATGGGTGTGAGTGCCGACGACGAAGCTGGCGCGACCGTCGACGAAATGGCCGAAGCACTGCTTTTCGCTCGTCGCTTCCGCATGAAAATCGAAGATGATGGCATCGGCCTGTTCCTTCAGCGGACAGGCGGCAAGGATCGTTTCTGCCGCCTTGAAGGGATCGTCGAGCTCGGGATGCATGAAGACGCGGCCCATGATGTTGGCGACAAGCACGCGCGCGCCGTTGCGCGCATAGAAGAGACCGGAGCCGCGACCAGGCGTGCCCTGCGGGTAGTTTGCCGGACGCAGAAACTGGTCATGGCGGCCCGCGAAGGCGACAGCGTCTTTCTGGTCCCAGACGTGATTGCCTGTCGTCACCACGTCGGCGCCGGCATTGATCGTTTCCAAAAAGATGTCTTCGGTGATGCCGAAGCCGCCGGCAGCGTTTTCGCCATTGACGATGACGAAGTCCAGCTTCAGGTCGGACACCAGGCCGGGTAGACGATCCCAGACCGCCGTGCGTCCCGTCTTGCCGACCATGTCACCCAGAAATAGCAGTCGCATTCCCTATCCAATCCGTGAGGTAAAATGGCGCAGGCCGCTTTCCGTCAGGATGGCATCCAGGCTTATGTCATGCGGCTCAGCGGGTACCTCTGCCACTTCCTGGCAGTCAAATGCAATGCCGATCAGCTTCGGGGAGAGGCCTTTTTGCCTAAGACGGTCGATTGCACGGTCATAATGGCCGGCACCGTAGCCGATGCGGTGGCCGCGGGGATCGAAGGCCGACAGCGGCACGAGCATGATTTCCGGGTCGAGGATAGCAGCATCTTCGCCTGGGCCGACCGTGCCGAAGCCGGTGCCGATGAGTGCCACGCCGTGGACGAGTTCCCGGAAGACGATGGTTTGCTTGTCGATGATTGCGGGCACGCAGAGGCGGGCGCCGCGGCCGCGCCACCGCGCCATCAGCGGCTGCAGATCGGCTTCCGAACGGATCGGCAGAAAACCTGAGATGATGGTGTCGGGTGCAAAAGCAATCGTATCGCCGGCATGGGCTGCCATGTCGAGGCTTTTGGCTGCGCGCAGATCCGTCGGGATCGCGTCGCGGGCCGCCAGACGCTCGGCGCGCAATTGAGCCTTCAATTCCTTGGGTGTCATTTCAAATCCAGTATCTTTACCCAGCGAACATAACCGCTTGTGGTTGGTTGCGACAGGTGAAAAGGGTCTATTCCTCGCCTGATTGCGCCTCGTCCTCGGGATGGGCATAGGCAAGCTTCAGCATGATCTCCGATGCGTCGATCAACGCCTTGCGTTCTTGCGAAGTCAGGTGTTCGTCCATCGCTTTTTCCAGCCAGGCGCGGCGAGCGCCTATATCCTCCGACAGTATGTTGCGGCCGTGAGGGGTGATCGACAGTTCGATCTCGCGGCGGTCGGCTTCGCTCCGCATGCGGCTGATCAGTCCGTCGCGCTCGAGAGCGGCGATGATGCGGGTTACCGATTGCGGTTGCAGGCGCTCCTCGAGCGCAAGACGCCAGGCGGGCATAGGACCCAAGCGATGAAGAGTGCCGAGGATCGCGATGGTCGACAGGCTGTGCGGACTTTCGGACCGCGCAGCGCGCAGGCGGCGGCCGAGGAGTAGGACCGAACGCAGGATGAGCGTCGCAGGGGCGTCGTTGCTACTGGACATATAGTACGCACTGCGTATTATATTGCTCAAGCTCAATCCCTGGTTTGAGAGACGGTTGATGGAAAAAACACTCAATCACGTTACCGGAGCCTTTCGCTGGTCGACTGAGAAGGACGTGACGGCGATCGAAATCGCCGTTTCGGCGCTCGCCGTGGCCGTTCCGGCTCTGCTTGCGGCGAGAGGCCATCATACAGGGCTCGGCCTGATCGGTGGCATGGCGATGAGCGGGACGGTAGCGCATGGCAGACTGACGACGCAAGCTGCGAGCGCAGGGGCTGCATTGCTGGTATTGTTGCTTGCGGCCGGGCTTGCCTGTGTACTCGGGCGGCTGGGCGGTGCGTGGCAGATCGGCCTGTTGCTGATCGCGGGGCTTGCCGGCGTCGTCGGCGGCTTCGATCGCGTTGTTGTCGCCGCCGCCATGCGCTTCGTCTTCTATCTCGTCATGGTCGGCGGCATCGTTTCTACCACCACGGCAGATCCGTTGCTCATTTTTGCGATTGTCATCGGCGGCGCGCTTTTTGCTGTTGTTCTCCATATGGTGGTGGCTGTGGTCGTCGCGCATATCCGCGGTCATGCGCCGGAGCAGGTTGAAGATGAACGCAAACCAACCATCAGGCAGAAATTCAATAGGCTGCGGCGCTCCCTGGCGGAACCGGCGGGTTGGCAATATCCCGTCCGGCTGGTTTCCTGCCTGGGCGCAGTTTCGCTCATCCACCTGTTCTTTCCCGATCATGACGTTCACTGGGCGGCGCTGGCGCTGGTGCTGCTGATCGAGCGGCGGCCGGAGCGTTTGCCGCTGAAGACGACGCAAAGAGTGATCGGCGTCATCTTCGGTGTCTGCTGTGCGGGATTGCTGTCGTTTCTAACCTTGCCAAGTTGGGCCGATGTGCTTGTCATCGGCATGCTCGGCGGGGCCAGGCCCTTCCTCCGGGTCAGGAATTATCTCGCTTATTCGATCGTGATGACGCCGCTGATGATGATGGCGATGGGAACCGCCGATCATGCCCTGCCAACGTCAGCACTGCTGGATAGGCTATTTGCAACTGTCTTCGCCGCCTGCCTTGTGCTGCTCGTCAACCAGGCAACGATCCATTTTCTGCCGCAGACGGCAGCGCCTAAGGCTTAGACGACGATGCTCGAAGGAATGGTCGCCGTCGGCACGGCAGCCGACAGGCCGGTCACGGCAGATTGTGCTGCTCCGATTGCATCTTCGGCGGTGGCGTCGCGGTTCTTTTCACGCAGATCGCGCATGGCCTTTTCGAGGATCTGTTTCAGCTCGCGGACGATGGATTTGAATTCTTCCATTGTCTGGCGGTCATCGGCGGAAATTGCCGACGATTTCGGACCGTCATCGATGGTTTCCTGATAGGCCTTGCGGGCATGAGCCGCGCCGTCCATTTCCGCAGTATTCGTGCTGTCTTCGGCTGCTTCCGCTGTCGTTGCGGTATCCTGCGATGTCTCGGTAGAAGCCGTTGCATCGCTTGCGACGATGTCTGCCGTAGCATTCGTAGCGACATCGGTCGTCGCGGCGGCGGAAGCTGATGTGGCTGCTGTGCTGGTCGCAACACCTGGGGCGGAAGAGCCGCCGGTTGCGACGGCGGAGGCGAATTCGGAGGCTGCGGCGCCGACCTTGCGCGCGAGTTCCGCAGCAAGACGCGCAATCACTTCAGGCGGGAAACCCGCCGTTTTCAGCGCCTGAAGCTCCTGCTTGGCTTCTTCGAGCTTGCGCTGGGCGCGGCTCTTCGCATCGTCGGCGGAGCTAGCCAGCGAATTGCGCACCTGCTCCAGCGCCAGCGACTGCCGCTGGATCTTCAATACGCCGGTATCGGGCTCATCGCTCGTGGACAAAACGCCGGATTGTGCCGGTTGGGTGCCGCGCAGAAGGGTGGACGCCGAAACGGTTGCGAGCTGCATAATATACCCCCGATTACATTTGGGGCGTACTCTGCCAGATCAGACTTGCGTGGAACTGGGTCGCGAAACGGTTTGTTTCTCGGCCAATTGCCGCATCGTCTGCTCGAAAAGGGGCATGCCGCCGGGCTTCCAGCCGAGCGCGCGGATCTTACCCGTGTTCATATCGCAAAGCTCTGCCTTGTCCGCTGCTTCGGGCAGCGGGAAGGGACAGTCGACGTGATGCCGGATCGGCGAAAGAATATCCCTGGTATCGACGGCGATATCCGAGATGTTGAAGACTTCGCCGGAGATTCGCGCACTTTCTGTTTCCAGCATCAGCCGCACGGCGCGGCCGAGATCGCGTCCATGCACCTCGGTTCCGGCGCGTGAGGAAACAGGCTGGCCGCTCAGGTAGTCTTCGATCAGTCGATCCCATTTGTTTGGAGAACGGTCACCGTAGATGCCTGTCGCCCGCAGGCTTGCGCCCGCAAAGCCCGGGCCGGAAAGATGAGCGAGCGCCCGTTCCGCATCGAGCTTGACCTGTCCGTAGAGGGTTTCCGGCGTGGCGGGCATGGTTTCGAAAAGCTCGGTGCCCGCTGGATGCTTGCCGTAGGCGGCGCGGCTGGACATGAAGATGCAACGGCGGGTGCCTGCACGCTTTGCCTCCTCGAAGAGTTTTACGGTGCCGTCGAGGTTCAGGCGGTGAAATGCCTTCGGGTCATCGCCTTCGCCGCCGCGATATTTTCCTTCGATGTGACTGAAGGCGGCGTGCACGAAGAAATAGGCATCATCGAAGGCGCCGATATCGTCCTCGTCCGGATCGAGCGAAAGCGGGACGAAATCGACCGGACGGGAGAAGGACCGGGGGAGCGGCGCACGCCGTCCGCCGACAATCACCTGATATCCGGCAGAAAGCAGCTCTTCGACGATATAACGTCCGACGAGGCCCGTTCCGCCTGATACCAGTACTTTCATGCCGCTTCATCCGGATTGGCCAGAGATGCAATCTCCGGCACGTGGCTGTCAGTATGGAAACAATGCCACAAATCGATCAAAGGTTGTAGTCTCGCGGCCTTGGGATGATCTTTTTCCCAAGGTTTTTCATATTGATAGTGCAGGATGGAAATGCTCTTCCAATCCCATAGGGCCGGCATGGTGAACCAGACATATTGCAGCATGTTGAGATAGATCGGCAGGCCGTGCCAATCGGGGAAGAACGTCTCGAGGAAGGTCTGATCCGTGCGCCGCCAGAAGATGTCAGGCTGATCCAGAACCGCAAGCATCTTCCGGAAGGTCTCTTGCGAAGGGCGGGCGACGAAGACCCCGGAGTTCATGCGGCGGAAGTCGGCAAGGCGTTCATAGACATTCGGCGCCGCGGAGAATTCCGGGTAGGCGAAGAGCTTGTCGACGTTCTTCAAGACGATCGCATCGGCATCGATGAAAACGCAGCGCTCATATTCGACAAGCTGCCAGAGGCGGAGCTTGCAGAAATTGTCGAGCGGCGAGTGAAAGGCCGGTTTGCGGCCTTTGGTGAAAGGTGCAGCGGAGTGGAGATTGCCGCGCGTATGCCGCTCGTTGAAAGCATCAGACAAAGGCAGATGCTCGACTTCGATCAGCCGGCAGCCGAGGGCGCCCAGTGGGGCGAGCGTGGCCGCGTCAACACCGCCGGTATGCAGGATGACGATGGCGGCGTCCGTACCGGTGCGACGCAGCGAGTTGGCCAGTGCCGTCGCGCCCATGGCGTAGTCGGCGTTGGTGACGAGAGTGACGTAGGCGAAGTGCCGGGCGGGGGTCATGGATTCGGGGTACTTTCCTGAACGGCCTCGCTCCGGCAAGGCCGTTGCCTCGAGAAGAAAGCACCACTCATGATACGGACTTCAGCCGCTTACCTTCCGGGTCGTGATTGATCGTCGCGGCGATATCCCTCGTCCAGGCGGAGACGGCCGGGACGCGGGAGCGGTCGACACGGTAAGCGAATTTCCTGGCGACTTCGACGATTTCGTCGAGCAGGCCGGCCTTCAGGGTAATCGGATCGAGGCCGAGGCTGAGGAATTTGTCGTTCCTGACGACCAGATCGTTTTCGGCAGCTTCCTTGCGCGGATTGGGCAGCCAGACGACTTCGGAACCGGCCATCTTGGCGATCATCTCCGCAAGATCGCGCACACGATGGGTTTCCGTCATCTGGTTGAAGATCTCGACGCGTGAACCACGGGCCGGGGGATTCTTGAGCGCCAGTTCGATGCAGCGGACGGAATCCTGGATATGGATGAAGGCGCGCGTCTGGCCACCGGTGCCGTGGACGGTCAGCGGATAGCCGATGGCAGCCTGAATGAGGAAGCGGTTCAGCACCGTGCCGTAGTCGCCGTCATAATCGAAGCGATTGATGAGTTGCGGATGGCGGCGCGTCTGTTCAGTATGCGTGCCCCACACGATGCCCTGATGCAGATCAGTGATCCTAAGGCTGTCGTTCTTGGCATAGAACTGGAAGAGCAACTGATCCAGGCACTTGGTCATGTGGTAGATCGAGCCGGGATTGGATGGATAGAGGATTTCCTGCGAGGCAGTTTCGCCATCCATCGTCTCGATGCCGACAGGCAGATAACCTTCCGGAATGGCGGCACCGACCGTCGAATAGCCGTAGACGCCCATGGTGCCGAGGTGGACCAGATGCGCATCGAGCTGCAGCTCGACCAACGCATTCAAGAGATTATGCGTGGCGCTGACGTTGTTGTTTACAGTGTAATTCTTGTGCCGGTCGCTCTTCATCGAATAGGGCGCGGCGCGCTGCTCGGCGAAATGGATGATCGCATCCGGCCGGTTTTCCGCGAGCCACTTCTTCAGGAGCTCGTAGTCCCGAGCGAGGTCGATCAGATTGAAATGGATGCGCCGGCCGGTTTCGGCATGCCAGATACGAGTGCGCTCCTGAATGGAGTCCATCGGCGTCAGCGACTGGACGCCGAGCTCGGTATCGATCCAGCGGCGGGAGAGATTGTCGAGGATGTGGATGTCATGCCCGGCATCGGAGAGATGCAGCGAGGTTGGCCAACCGATGAACCCGTCTCCGCCCATCACTGCAATCTTCATGCCACTGGCTCCTCATGGTTGTGTCCTAACGGGAATAGTTAGGAAATATGACAATTGTTCAATGCTTGCGTGTCGAGACGTGTTGCGCCAAAGAGGGCCGGAAAGTTTGGAGAAAATTATGGCGGAACACGGTTTTTCTATTTCCGGCGAGCTCACCGAGGTGGGTCATCGACTCGTTCAGCGGGTCTATTATGAAGATACCGATTTCTCCGGTCTGGTCTATCACGCACGCTATCTGCATTTCCTCGAACGGGGCCGCACCGACTACCTGCGCTGTCTCGGTGTCGAGCAGCGAGAGCTCGTGAATGCGGACGAGGAAGGACTCGTTTTCGTCGTTCATCGCATGGAGATCGACTTTAAAAGCCCGGCCCGCATGGACGACATTTTGACCGTGATCACACACACCGAAAAGGCCGGTGGCGCGAAGATGGTGCTCAACCAGGAAATCCGCCGCGCCGATACTCTGCTGATCGCCGCGAAGGTGATCATCGCCGTGATCAATGCCAAGGGCAGGCCGCGCCGGCTGCCGGAGGCGCTCGCAAGGCAAATGCTCATTCCCGAGACCTGAAAATAGCCGGGACAATGCCTGCGCTTCTCGCGTCAAACTGCCGGAATCGAGGGGTTGTAAAAACTTGAATTTTATGTGAAGGAATTGCCGCGCTGCAAGATGAGCGCTGTGTTCAGCAACCGAGCGATGCTCCGGTCAAGTTAATCCAGGAACAAAATCTCACGCGACATTCCTGCTGTCACAGTTTGGCACTAACGATCTATTAACCATAATGGTGTCTTACTCGCGGAGTCGGAGTTTGTGCGACGCACGCCTTCCTTTGACCAAATTTGACGGCAAGAAGGCGGAAGAAGAGCTTGGAAGCTTGACCAGGGCTTTGGGCGGCGGCCGCCAGACATTCTTGCGTGATCACTTCGTGCCGCCCGGTCAAGCGCCGGGCGTTTGGATTCGGGGATTTTGGATCTATGGAACAAGTAGGATTGGCAGCAGCCACGACCGACGTCAGCCTCTGGTCGCTTTTCATGCAGGCCGGCATCGTCGTCAAGCTGGTCATGCTCGGCCTTATCGCCGCTTCGGTGTGGACCTGGGCTATCGTCATTGACAAATATCTGGCTTACGGCCGCGCCCGTCGCCAGTTCGACAAGTTCGAGCAGGTCTTCTGGTCGGGCCAGTCGCTGGAAGAACTCTACCGGACGCTTTCCGAGCGCAACAATACGGGCCTTGCGGCGATCTTCGTCGCGGCGATGCGCGAATGGAAGAAGTCCTTCGAGCGTGGTGCACGTTCGCCGATCGGTCTTCAAATGCGTATTGACCGCGCGATGGACGTGACGCTCGCCCGTGAATCCGAATATCTCTCGGCCCGTCTCGGCTCGCTTGCGACGATCGGTTCGGCCGGTCCGTTTATCGGTCTGTTCGGCACGGTCGTCGGTATCATGACCTCGTTCCAGGCAATCGCCGGTTCGAAGTCTACCAACCTTGCGGTTGTGGCGCCTGGTATCGCGGAAGCGCTGCTCGCAACCGCCATCGGTCTCGTCGCCGCTATCCCGGCGGTTATCGCCTACAACAAGTTCTCCGCCGATGCCGGCAAGCTCTCGGGTCGCATGGAAGGCTTTGC
This sequence comes from Rhizobium viscosum, assembly GCF_014873945.1. Lineage (NCBI taxonomy): Bacteria > Pseudomonadati > Pseudomonadota > Alphaproteobacteria > Hyphomicrobiales > Rhizobiaceae > Rhizobium > Rhizobium viscosum. The sequence goes on from NZ_JADBEC010000001.1 coordinate 2,672,816, forward strand.
GGATGAATTCTCCGCCATCCTTTCGCGCCAGATCGACGAGAAGCTGCAGCCGCGCCAGGCCGCGCAGTAACGGAGTAGACGACCATGGGTATGGCTGTAGGCGGCAATAGTGGAGGAGGCGGCGGACGCCGCCGCCGCGGTGGCCGCAACAAGGGGGTTATCTCCGAAATCAACGTGACGCCGCTCGTCGACGTCATGCTCGTGCTGCTCATCATCTTCATGGTGGCGGCCCCGATGATGACGGTCGGTGTTCCGATCGATCTGCCGGAAACGCAGGCCAAGGCGCTGAATTCCGAGACGCAGCCGATCACGATCTCGGTCAAGAACAACGGCGAAGTCTATCTGCAGGAAACGCCGATCCCGGCTGAGGAAATTGCTGCAAAGCTCGAGGCGATCGCCACCACCGGTTACAACGAGCGCATCTTCGTGCGCGGCGATGCGACTGCGCCTTACGGCGTGATTGCTGACGTCATGGCCCGTATCCAGGGCGCGGGCTTCAAGAATATCGGCCTCGTGACGCAGCAGAAGAAGGACCAGTAACGCTCAAGATGAAGACCAGCGTCGTCACATCTGCGGTTCTGCACGGGCTGGTGCTTACCTGGGCGCTGGTGTCGCTAAGCGCTCCGGAATCCTTCAAGGTGGAGGATTTCGAGGCGATGCCGGTCGACCTCGTGCCGGTGGAATCCATCACGCAGTTGCAGCAGGGCGACAAGAAGGCTCCGAAGAAAGAGGTTTCTGCGCCGACGCCGACGACCCGGCCACCGATCCCGCAGCCGGCGGAAAATGCCGGTGACAACAATGTCGACCTGAAGACGCCGCCGGTCCCGAACGCCAAGCCCAGCAACAGCGAAGCTGCGGCGGCGAATTCGAGCGAGAAGCCGCTGCCGACGATCGATCCCAAGCCGAACGACGTCAAGGAAGTCAACAAGGAAGAGACCGAGGTCGAGCAGCCGAAGGAAGTCGCTTCCATTCCGCAGACCAAGCCCGTGGAAGTGACGCCGCCGAAGCCCGAGGAAAAGCCGCCGGAAGAACAGGCCAAGCCTGCAGAACCGCCGAAGCCGGATGCCGAGGCATTGCCGGACAAAGTGCCGACCCCGGTCCTGAAGCCGCAGGTAAAGCCGCCGGAGCCGAAGGCTGCCGAAAAGCCACCGGAGAAGCCTCAGGATCAGCCGAAGACTGCCGAAAAGCCGACCGACAAGAAGAAGGACGATCAGAAGCGCGAGGTGGCGAAATCCGCTTCTTCGATGAAGAGCGACTTCAATGCGGACGAGATTTCCGCGTTGCTGAACAAGACCGATCCGTCCGCAGGTGGTGCCAAGCGCTCGACACAGGAAGCATCCCTGGGCGCGAAGAAGAGCACTGGGGGCTCGAAACTTAGCCAGAGCGAAGAGAATGCACTGCAAGGTTTGATCGAGGGTAACTGGCTGATCACTCCGGGGATGGAAGGCCTTTCCGGCATGGTCATCAAGGTACATATGAAGCTCGATAAGGATGGTAACATTGTTGGCCAGCCTGAAGTTGAGTCCTCGGGCGGTAGCAGCAGCGATTCTACGCGGCGTGCGCTGGAAAGCGGTGCCTACAGAGCTGTTATGAAATCCGCGCCATTCTCGATGCTTCCGAAGGACAAGTATGACACTTGGAATGAGGTCGAATTGAACTTCGATCCGAGCAGCATGGGAATCTAGATGCTGACGGACCTGTCCCACGGCACCAAGTCCTTAGCAGCCACCTTAGTACTCGGCACGATTCTGGGCTGCGCCTTTGAGGCATCGGCACAGTCAGCCGGGGCAGCGACGTCCGATGCGTCGGTGGAAGCGATGCGTCGAGCTATAACGACCCATTTCAATGTGCCTCCAGACTTGCTGAAGGGTGGCAAGGTTCTGATCACCGTTCACCTGAAGCTTAGCAGGACTGGTGCGATCGATGGTTCGCCGCTGGTGACAGTTTCGGGCGGCGATGAGGCTGCGCGAAATCGCCTGTCGGCTGCAGCTCTCCATGCGGTGTTGCGCGCATCGCCATTCACCATGCTTCCGAAAGACAAATACGAATCCTGGAAAGAAGTCGTCCTGCGCTTCGAAGCCGGCGATCCGACTCCATAGATGCTGAAAGGCTGTTTGGTATGACAAAGTGTTCCTTCTTCCGCGCCATCATGGTCGCAGCCAGTCTGATGACCGCTGCCGTCTTCGCGACGCCGGCCAACGCGCTGGTTACGCTCGACATCCGAAAAGGTAACGTTCAGCCGTTGCCGATCGCGGTGACGGATTTCCTTCAGGGCGATATGGGCGCGCAGGTTTCTCAGGTCATCGCAGCCGACCTCCAGAGATCCGGCCTGTTTGCGCCGATCAACAAGACGGCCTTCATCGAGAAGATTTCCAATCCTGACGCCTCGCCGCGCTTCGAGGATTGGAAGGTCATCAATGCACAAGCGCTGGTGACTGGCCGTGTGACCCAGGAGGCCGATGGGCGCCTTCGCGCGGAGTTCCGCCTTTGGGATCCGTTCGCCGGCCAGCAAATGACGGGCCAGCAGTTCTACACCCAGCCTGAGAACTGGCGGCGTGTTGCCCACATCATCGCTGACGCGATCTACAAGCAGATCACCGGCGAAGAAGGCTATTTCGACACCCGCGTCGTCTTCGTTTCCGAATCCGGTCCCAAGCAGCAGCGCAAGCGTCAGCTGGCGATCATGGATCAGGACGGCTTCAACGTGCGTATGCTGACGGATGGCAGCGACCTCGTTCTGACGCCGCGCTTCTCGCCGAACCGGCAGGAAGTGACCTACATGTCTTTCGCCAACCAGCAGCCGCGCGTTTATCTGCTGCAGCTCGAAACCGGACAGCGTGAAGTCGTCGGTAACTTCCCGGGCATGACCTTCTCGCCGCGCTTCTCTCCTGATGGCCAGAAGGTCATCATGAGCCTGCAGCAGGAGGGCAACTCGAACATCTATACGATGGACCTGCGTTCGCGCACGACGACCCGCCTGACCTCGACGGCGGCCATCGACACTTCGCCCTCCTATTCGCCAGACGGCAACCGCATCGCCTTCGAAAGCGACCGCGGCGGACAGTCGCAGATCTACGTCATGAATGCCGATGGTTCGGGCCAAACCCGTATCTCCTTCGGCGATGGCCGTTACTCCACGCCGGTCTGGTCGCCGCGCGGCGATCTGATTGCCTTCACCAAGCAGTCGGGCGGCAAGTTCTCGATTGGTGTCATGAAGCCGGATGGTTCGGGCGAGCGTATTTTGACGACCGGTTTCCACAATGAAGGCCCGACCTGGGCGCCGAATGGCCGTGTCATCATGTTCTTCCGTCAGGCGGCGGGTGCGGGCGGTCCGCAGCTCTATTCGATCGACCTGACGGGCTACAATGAACAGGCCATCAAGACGCCGGCCTATGGCTCGGACCCGGCCTGGTCGCCGCTTCTGGAGTAGTGGAGAGCAAAAATACCGCCTTCATGTCGCCGCAAAGTCCTGAAAATGGGCGATGCAGGGACAAATCAACGAATTGTTAACCATAAACTTTGATGGCCGGTTAACCGAGTGCGGTTACTGTCCGGAAACCCTGATTGAAGTCGCAAGGAGACCCGGCCATGAGCCGAATTCACACCCCGGCAATGAGCCGCATGCAGAATTTCGCCCGTAACCCCGTCATGATCGCGCTTGTCGCCGGCCTTGCTCTCGCAGGCTGCGCCAACAAGAAGAATGTGCCTAACAGCGCCGGCGATCTCGGCCTCGGTGCAGGTGCGGCAACGCCGGGCTCTGCCCAGGACTTCACGGTCAATGTCGGCGATCGCATCTTCTTTGATACCGACTCCACGTCGATCCGCGCCGATGCTGCCCAGACGCTCGACCGTCAGGCTCAGTGGCTCGGTCGTTACCCGAACTACCAGATCACGGTCGAAGGCCATGCCGACGAGCGTGGCACGCGCGAATACAACCTCGCTCTCGGTGCTCGCCGCGCCGCAGCCGCCAAGGATTATCTCGCTTCGCGTGGTGTTCCGGCCCAGCGCATGAAGACGATCTCCTACGGCAAGGAGCGTCCGGTTGCTGTCTGCGATGACATTTCGTGCTGGTCGCAGAACCGCCGTGCCGTCACCGTTCTCGGTGGCGCGGGCATGTAATTTTCGGCAAAAGCCGGAATTTGATGAGGCGGCTCCTTGCGGGCCGCCTTTCTTTTTGACCACACTTTGGCCAGACTCCGTTGCTTTTTGAGAGCAATTGGAAAAATCTCCTGTCGTGCCATCGGGGCGCGAAGAATCACTGGGACAGGACGATACAAATGAAGAAACTAGTCGTGGCAGGCATGCTGTGCCTTGCGGCCGTGACCGGGAGCGAGCGAGCGGCTTATTCCGCGTCGTTCTTGGGCTTGCATTTCGGCGGCCAACCCGCGCAGCAGAGCCAAGCCGCAGCGCCGGTCGTCAATGTGCAGGCGAGCGGGGCTGAAGTCCGCATCCAGCAGATGGAAGACCAGATGCGGCAGTTGAACGGCCGTATCGAGGAGATGAGCTATCAACTCCTCCAGATGCAGGAAACGATCCGCAAGCAGCAGGAAGACAATGAATTCCGCTTCCAGCAACTCGAAAAGACGGGCGGCGGTGCAAGTGGTGGCGGTGCTGCCAAGACGCCGGTGAAGAAGAGCGAAGCTGATGTCGCTCCATCGGCATCAGGCGGCGGCGACGATATCGCCAAGGTCATTCAAGCCCCGCAGGGAGCCGAAACGGCTCCCTCCACCGACTTGCCGGCCAATGGAGGCCTCGGACAGCCGCCGCGCGAGCTCGGCTCCATGGATTTCGACCAGAACGGCAATCCCGTTGGCAATACCATGAACCAGAATGCGACGGTCGGTTCCGCGCCGCTGCCGGATGCGGCGGCGCCGCAGCAGACCGCCTCGCTCGGCAGCGAGTCCGACCAGTACAAGGCGGCCTATGGCCATGTGCTTTCCGGGGACTACGCTACGGCGGAGCAGGAATTCACGCAGTACATTTCCCGTTATCCGAACAGCTCGCGTGCTCCGGATGCAAATTTCTGGCTCGGCGAAGCGCTTTATTCGCAGGGCAAGTTCAACGAATCGGCCAAGACTTTCCTGAACGCCCATCAAAAATACGGCACGTCTGAAAAGGCGCCCGAGATGCTGCTGAAGCTCGGCATGTCGCTTGCCGCACTCGACAATACCGATACTGCCTGCGCGACGCTGCGCGAAGTCAGCAAGCGGTATCCAAAAGCCTCCCGTGCCGTCATAAACAAGGTCGCGAGCGAACAGAAGCGTCTCGCCTGCTAGGATCTTCCGGCTTGTTTCCGGAAGATCCGATTTCTCCCGAGGCGGCAATCGACCGTTTCCTCGCTTCGCTGAAGACGCCCGCGCGCATTCTTGTCGCGATCTCAGGCGGAAGCGATTCCAGTGGCCTGCTCCTGTTGCTCCATGAAGCGCTGAAGGCCGCACCAGATCTTTCCATTTCCCTTTGCGCCTCGACAGTCGACCATGCGCTACGCCGCGAATCCGCGGATGAGGCCTGCCGGGTCGCAACTCTTTGCGCATCAATGGGCATTCCGCACCGGACAACAGTCTGGCAGGGGAAAAAGCCGAAAACCGGTATGATGGCGGCTGCACGCGAGGCGCGTTACGGTCTTCTTGCCGAGGCGGCGGAAGGCTTCGACGCTGATCTCATCGTGACAGGACATACGCTGGACGATCAGCGCGAAACGCTGCACATGCGTGGAATGCGGACGGAGCAGATTTCGACCGGCATTGCGGATGCGGTGCTGTTCGACCGGCATTTCTGGATCCTGCGGCCGCTCCTTTTCTCCACTCGAGCAGATATCCGTCGCTTTCTGACCGCGCGCGGCGTGGCATGGATCGACGATCCCAGCAATGAAGATGTGAAATACGAGCGTGTGCGGACGCGCCGGCAGCTTTCCGCTGAGGGCGCTGCCGAGACGGATATTTTTCGTGCCTGGGAAGAACGGCTGGCTCTTTCTTCTGATGGAGCCGAATGGCTGCATCGCCATTTCAGGCTTCATGGCGGTTTGCTCGGGCAGGTGATGCCTGGCGGGTTGAGGCAGGATCGCAGAATTCTTGATTATGCGCTTGGCCGTCTGACGGCCGTTTTTGGTGGGCAGCCGTTTGTGCCGGGAAGGAAACAGATGGAGCGGCTTCTTGCATTTACCACAGGCGGCAAGCCGGGGCGAATGACTGTCGGCCGTGTGGTATTCGATCTGCGGCGTGACGGGCTTTATCTGGCACGTGAGAGCCGCGGAATCCTGCCTCTGGTGCTTCGGCCGGGGGAGGCAGGGGTTTGGGATGGAAGATTCGAAGCGAAAAACAGGTTGGCAGCGACCATAGAAATTACGACACAAGCCGGTGCGGTGAATGAGGCAACAATGCGTAAAGGGTCTTCCGCGCCCGACTTGGGCTCGCCGGGTTCCGATGACAAGCAAGACACGGGGGATCGGAGTCAGGGTCTTCCCAAGGCGGCGTGGAAACGGGCTGCTGCTTCTGGGCCGGCCATATCCGCAGGGCAAGGGCTCTTATTGCCGGAATCCGCCCAATCCGTCGATTTGACGCCCCATTTTGCGGCCTTCGACCGCTTTTTGACACGATTTGATTTCACTTTTGCAGACAGGCTTTCGGCAGTTTTCTCAAGGGCGCCCTATGCGGAGCCGCCTTTAAGAAGTATTGACGGAAAAACGATCTGACAGAGTGGATCGCCTTGGCAATGGCCTGGCGCAACCCTATGTTAGAGACCAAATATGACGGCCGCCATGAGGCGACCGTCCACTGCTGGGGAGTTCAATGAACCCTAACTTACGTAATTTCGCCTTGTGGGCGATCATAGCGCTTCTGCTGATCGCCCTCTTCAGTATGTTCCAGACGGCTCCGGCGCAGACGGGTTCGCGTGAAATCCCTTATTCGCAGTTCCTGCGTGAGGTCGATGCGGGCCGCGTGAAGGATGTCGTGGTCACCGGTAACAGGCTGACCGGAACATATCTGGAGAATAACAATACCTTCCAGACCTATTCGCCTGTGATCGACGATAGTCTGCTGGATCGCCTGCAATCCAAGAATGTCGCTGTCACTGCGCGCCCGGAAACCGATGGTTCCTCCGGCTTTCTGAGCTATCTCGGAACGTTGCTGCCGATGCTCCTGATCCTCGGCGTCTGGCTGTTCTTCATGCGGCAGATGCAGGGCGGTTCGCGCGGCGCGATGGGCTTCGGCAAGTCCAAGGCCAAGCTTCTGACCGAGGCGCATGGTCGCGTGACCTTCGATGACGTTGCCGGCGTTGATGAAGCCAAGCAAGACCTGGAAGAGATCGTTGAATTCCTGCGCGACCCGCAGAAGTTCCAGCGCCTCGGCGGCAAGATCCCGCGCGGCGTGCTGCTTGTCGGCCCTCCGGGTACCGGTAAGACGCTGCTCGCCCGCTCTGTTGCCGGCGAAGCCAACGTGCCGTTCTTCACCATTTCCGGTTCGGATTTCGTCGAAATGTTCGTCGGTGTCGGTGCAAGCCGCGTCCGCGACATGTTCGAGCAGGCAAAGAAGAATGCACCCTGCATCATCTTCATCGACGAAATCGACGCCGTCGGTCGCCATCGCGGCGCCGGTCTCGGCGGCGGTAACGATGAACGCGAACAGACGCTGAACCAGCTCCTCGTCGAGATGGACGGCTTCGAAGCCAATGAAGGCATCATCCTGATCGCCGCGACCAACCGTCCCGACGTTCTTGATCCGGCGCTCTTGCGTCCGGGCCGTTTCGACCGCCAGGTCGTCGTTCCGAACCCTGACATCGTCGGCCGTGAGCGCATCCTGAAGGTTCATGCCCGCAACGTTCCGCTGGCACCGAATGTCGATCTCAAGGTTCTGGCTCGCGGTACGCCCGGCTTCTCCGGTGCCGACCTGATGAACCTCGTCAACGAAGCTGCCCTCATGGCCGCCCGCCGCAACAAGCGTGTCGTGACCATGCAGGAATTCGAAGACGCCAAGGACAAGATCATGATGGGTGCCGAGCGCCGCTCTTCGGCCATGACCGAAGCGGAAAAGAAGCTCACCGCCTATCACGAGGCCGGTCATGCCATCACCGCACTGAATGTTGCCGTCGCCGATCCGCTGCACAAGGCAACGATCATTCCGCGCGGCCGTGCACTCGGCATGGTCATGCAGCTTCCTGAGGGCGACCGCTACTCGATGAGCTACAAGTGGATGATCTCGCGCCTCTGCATCATGATGGGCGGCCGCGTTGCCGAAGAACTGACCTTCGGCAAGGAGAACATCACCTCGGGTGCTTCCTCCGACATCGAGCAGGCCACCAAGCTTGCCCGTGCGATGGTCACCCAGTGGGGCTTCTCCGACGAGCTTGGTCAGGTCGCCTATGGCGAGAACCAGCAGGAGGTCTTCCTCGGTCATTCGGTTTCGCAGTCGAAGAACGTCTCCGAAGCGACCGCGCAGAAGATCGACAACGAAGTGCGCCGCCTGATCGATGAGGCCTATACGCAGGCTCGCACGATCCTGACGGAAAAGCATGACGAGTTCGTCGCTCTCGCCGAAGGGCTGCTCGAATACGAGACGCTCACCGGCGAAGAGATCAAGGCTCTGATCCGTGGCGAAAAGCCTGCGCGCGATCTTGGCGATGATTCGCCTCCGAGCCGCGGCTCGGCCGTGCCGAAGGCCGGTGCGCGCCCGGCTTCCAAGGGTGATGAACCCGAGGGTGGGCTGGAACCGCAGCCCCACTGAAATTGAACAGCAATTTGCCTAAAGAGCCGGATTTCCACAGGGAATCCGGCTCTTTTAATATTGGTAACAGGATATAATCAGTTTTCTTGGTAATTTACGTGCCGGTTACGCGGTTTTGTGGCATTCCGCTGATTAAAGACAAGTCTGATCAAGGTTTCGGCGCAGCATCAATCTTTGAAGCCGGTTTCTTGTTTGAGGAATGCCTAAGCTTCTACGGCGCGCGGAAAGCGCAGGAGTGCATATGAAGAGACGCTATTTTGGGACGGACGGCATCCGAGGCGAAGCCAATATCTTCCCCATGACGCCGGATCTTGCGATGCGGGTCGGCATCGCCGCGGGAACGATTTTTCGCAACGGCGCCCACCGTCATCGTGTGGTGATCGGCAAGGACACGCGCCTGTCGGGATACATGCTGGAGAATGCCCTCGTGGCCGGCTTCACCGCGGCGGGACTGGACGTGTTCCTGCTCGGTCCTATTCCGACGCCAGCAGTTGCAATGCTGACGCGTTCGCTGCGATGCGATATCGGGGTGATGATTTCGGCCTCGCACAATCCGTTCCAAGATAACGGTATCAAGCTTTTCGGTCCTGATGGTTACAAGCTCTCCGATGATATCGAAGCGCAGATCGAGGATCTGCTGGACAAGGATCTATCGGGACAGCTTGCCAAGGCTGAGGAGATCGGCCGGGCCAAGCGCGTCGATGGCGATATCTACCGCTATCTCGAGCACGTCAAACGCACCTTGCCGCGCGACGTGACCTTGCAGGGCCTGCGCGTCGCGGTCGACTGCGCCAACGGTGCGGCCTACAAGGTGGCGCCTGCCGTGCTCTGGGAGCTCGGCGCCGACGTGGTGACGATCGGCAACGATCCGAATGGCACCAACATCAACCTGAATTGCGGCTCTACCAGCCCTGTCGCCTTGCAGAAGAAGGTTGACGAAGTGCGCGCCGATATCGGCATTGCGCTCGATGGCGATGCCGACCGCGTCATCATCGTCGATGAAAACGGCTCGATCGTCGATGGCGATCAGCTGATGGCCGTCATCGCCGAAAGCTGGGCCGAAAGCCAGCAGCTGCGCGGCAACGGTATCGTTGCGACCGTCATGTCCAATCTTGGCCTCGAGCGTTTCCTCGATGACAAGGGGCTCGGCCTTGCCCGCACGAAGGTCGGCGACCGTTACGTCGTCGAGCACATGCGCCAGAATAACTACAATGTTGGCGGCGAGCAGTCCGGTCATATCGTGCTTTCTGACTATGGCACGACCGGCGACGGTTTGGTTGCCGCGCTGCAGATCCTTGCCGCCGTCAAGCGCACGGGCAAGACAGTCAGCGAAGTCTGCCGCCGGTTCGAGCCGGTGCCGCAGCTTCTGCGCAATGTCCGCATTACCGGTGGAAAGCCGCTGGAGGATCTGCAGGTGGTCAAAGCGATTGCCGATGCCGAGGCCGAGCTTTCCAAGAACGGCCGTCTCGTCATCCGCCCGTCCGGCACCGAGCCGCTGATCCGCGTGATGGCGGAAGGCGACGACCGGGCGCAGATCGAGCGTATCGTCAACGATCTGATCGGCACGATTTCGAGCGTGCGCAGCGCCGCCTGAAAGCGCGCAAAAAGGATTGAAAGCCGGCCTTCGTGCCGGCTTTTTCATTGGTGCCGGTCTATTGGTATTGGGCGAGCCAGACCGTGTGGTTGCCGCAGGCTGGGTCTTCGGCCTTGTGGGCGACGACTGTAAAGTCATGTTCGGTGAGCAAAGCGCGATATTCATCCGGGCTGAGGCTGCCGTGATAAAGCGGCTCACCGACGAAGACACCCATAGCTTCGCCGTGTGCAGGGCCACTGGTGAACATCAGCGCCGCCCCCGGCTTGGAATGCGTGCGAAACAGCGGAAACATGCGCCGCTGGTCCTCGAAGGGCAGATGGAAGAAACTATCCCAGGCAATCAGTCCATCGAAACTTCTGCAGAGCGACAGGCGGCGCATATCTGCGACGTGCCAGTCGGAATTTGGAAAGCGTGTTCGGCACATGTCGATCAGGCTGGGTGAGGAATCGATGCCCGTCACTGCGTGGCCGCTTTCGATGAAATAACGCGAGATAGGTTCGCCGGAACCGCAGCCGATATCGAGGATTGACCCGCCCTGCGAGATCAGTGCGGTGAAGCGATCCAGCCAGCTCCGTTCAAAAAGGGTCTTGCCGCGGCTTGTATCCCAGACTTTGGCATGCCGCTCGTAGAGATCGGGAATGGTTTCGGCGGCCTGCTTGTTGCTGTTCTGCATATGCTGGCTGATCATCTGTGGAAAATCTTCGATTTGTCTTAAGCGGTTCGATCGTGGAGGAACATGCGGGGTGATATCCGTTGTTCGCAAGTGTGAACGGATTCTTTATTCGTCACCCTCCCGATTCGGGAAGTCGAGACAGGCAGATGGCCGGCATTTACTTTTCGAAACATGTTCTGCCGTGAATATTCGCATTACTTCTTATGGTTAAGCAGCTTTTAACGTTTCCGATTCATTATCCATAAAAGCGTATCCGTTTTGGCGGCCTGCAGCGCGCCGACGCAACCGACTGGGGTGAATCCATGAAACGAACTTTGTCCGGTATCTTCGCCGCGCTGTTGATCGCGTCGAATGCCTATTCTGCCGATCTTGCTCCGGTCGAACCCATTCCGGAACAGCCGCCGGAAGTCGCCGTCAGTGAAAGCACCGGCTGGTATCTGCGCGGTGATGTTGGCTACGCCTTCACCGATCTGCGCGGCGCGAAGTTCTTCCAGGGCAGCAACGCTCTCGAAGCCGATTTCGACGATGCGGACCTTGAAGATGCGTGGACGGTCGGCGGTGGTGTCGGTTACCAGATCAACAGCTATCTGCGCACCGACCTGACCTTCGACTATCTCACCAAGTCTGACTTCCGTGGTTCGACGGCCGGCGGCGGCGCCGACTTTGGGGCGTGTGTGATCGCATGTACGTCGAGAGACGTATCGTCGATGACGGCCTACACGCTGCTCGCCAACGCCTATGTCGATCTCGGCACCTACGCCTACTTCACGCCTTATGTCGGCGCCGGTATCGGTGGTTCCTACGTCAAGTGGAAGGATCTCCACAACGTCGCCTGCGCCGATGACGGCAGCGGGTGCGACGACGAAGTCGTCCATGGCGGCCGCGGCAGCTGGCGCTTCAGCTACGCCCTCATGGCCGGCGCCTCGATCGACGTGACCTGCAACGTTAAGGCCGATGTCGGCTACCGCTACCTGCATATCGATGGCGGCAGCATGTTCGGTTACAACGAAAACGGCGGCCCGGGCCGCGACCGCGGCGTCAATGTCCATGAAGCCCGTGTCGGCGCCCGTTACCTCTTCGGGGGCTGCGCTCAGCCCGTGGCCTACGAACCGCCGGCAATTCCGCTGCAGCAGCCGGTCTACAAGTAGGCCCATAGTTTCAAGGATTTCGAAAGCCGCCCGAAAGGGCGGTTTTTTCGTTTCAACCGACGTTTCTGGCGACCATGGCCAGGATGATTTCGAACAGCTCGCTTTCCGCTTGCATAGCAGTAATCTCGCCTGTTGCTGCGGCATAGGAGAGAGTCTCGGCCGCGCCGAGCATGGCCCAAAGGCTGGCTGAGGCGATCGTTCCTGCACCAACGAAGGGCGTGAGCACGGATCTGCATTGGTCCATGAAAACCACCTGACACTCGTGCTTGATCTTTTCCAACTCCGGGGAACTTGCCAAAGCGGCGACGACGTCAGGAATTTCACGCCCCTGCGTGAGAACGCAGTCGATATAGGCGGCCGCCATGACCTTGGCTTTGTCGCTCAGCGCCGGTCCGCTTTCGCGAAGCGCAGTATCCATCAGCGCCGTCTGACGATCGTCGAATTCGCGGTAGAGTTCCGCAAGCAATCCCGGCCGCGTGCCGAAGTGATCATAGACGACAGGCTTTGCCACGCCGGCTTGTTCGGCGAGGCGACCCAGCGTCAGCGCGTCCGTTCCTTCTTCTCTGATCAGCCGCCACGAGACATCCAGGAGCTGGCGATGCCGTTCTTCTCTCGAGAGTCGGCGACGAGGGCGGGGAAGAGTATTGTTGTGTTCTTTGTCGGCGCTTGACATTGTAACCTACGAAAAGTAACTTACTAAAAGTAGCTTACGAAAAGTATATAGGCGAGGGGCTTTGCCCGCAATCGCAATCAGGAGGTTTCGACATGCATGCACTCATCGTTTTCACTCATCCCGATTCCGGTTCTCTCAGTCACGCCGTTGCCGCGGGGATTGCCGAAGGCATAGCGACACTCGATGCCGGTAACTCTTTCGAAATCGCAGACCTGACGGAAGAGGCTTTCGATCCGAGATTCAACGAAGCCGATATTGCGGCGCATCGCCGGAAAGCCGATGCGCCTGCCGATGTCGTCGCCGAGCAGGCGAGGATCGACCGCGCCGACGCGCTCATCCTGGTCTATCCTGTCTATTGGTGGTCCATGCCGGCCTTGATGAAGGGCTGGATCGATCGTGTCTTTGCCAATGGCTGGGCCTATGACGACATGCCCGGCAGCAAGGTTGTGAAGAAGCTCCATCATCTGCGAGTGCATCTCGTCGGAATCGGCGGCGCGGATGCCGGCACCTATGAACGGCACGGTTATTTCAACGCTATGAGAACGCAAATAGACCATGGCATTTTCGACTATTGTGGTGCTCCTGTAGCGACGTCAGAACTGCTTCTCGACTCGGATGCAGGAAATGGCGCCGCGCATATTGAGATGGCGCGCCGCATTGGCAGCGATATCTTCAACGCTCGCGATCGCGCCGCCAGCGGCGCGGCGTAACCAGAGATGTGATCGCCGCTGCGGCAAAATAGCCTCCAGAAACGACATGACCCGCTTGACTATGACGGGCTTCGCCCATAAACACGGCGGCGGGACACTCCTCCCCAACGAGGAGCCATCTATCTGGAAGGGTAGCAACATGGCAAATACCGCAAAGCCGGACGTGCGTCCGCAAAACACTCATTTTTCTTCTGGCCCCTGCGCGAAACGTCCTGGTTGGACGCTCGAAGCTCTTTCCGATGCGGCCCTTGGCCGTTCGCACCGCGCGAAAGTCGGCAAGGCGAAGCTGAAGCAGGCGATCGATCTTACCCGCGAAATTCTGGAAGTGCCTGCGGATTATCGTATCGGCATCGTGCCGGCTTCCGATACCGGCGCTGTCGAGATGGCGCTCTGGTCGCTGCTCGGTGAGCGGGGCGTCGACATGGTTGCCTGGGAGAGCTTCGGCGCCGGCTGGGTTACCGATGTCGTCAACCAACTCAAGCTGAAGGACGTTCGCAAGATCGAAGCCGGTTACGGCGAACTCCCTGATCTTTCCACCGTCGATTTCGACCGTGACGTGGTCTTCACCTGGAACGGCACGACTTCTGGCGTCCGCGTTCCGAATGCCGATTTCATCCCTGCCGACCGCAAGGGCCTGACGATCTGCGATGCGACCTCGGCCGCTTTCGCGCAGAACCTCGATTTCGCCAAGCTCGATGTCGTCACCTTCTCCTGGCAGAAGGTTCTCGGCGGCGAGGGTGCGCATGGCATCCTTATCCTGTCGCCGCGTGCCGTCGAACGGCTGGTCTCCTACCAGCCGGCATGGCCGCTGCCGAAGATCTTCCGCCTGACGTCTGGTGGCAAGCTCATCGAAGGCATCTTCCAGGGCGAGACGATCAATACGCCGTCTATGCTCTGCGTCGAGGACTATATCGATGCGCTTCTCTGGGCCAAGCAGCTTGGCGGCCTCAAGGCCCTGATCGGCCGCGCCGACGCCAATGCCAAGGCTATCGCCGATTTCGTTGCCGCAAACGACTGGATCGCCAACCTGGCCGTCAAGCCGGAGATCGAATCCAATACGTCAATCTGCCTGAAGATCGTCGACAAGGATGTGGCTGCTCTGGATGCCGATGGCCAGGCGAATTTCGCCAAGGGTCTCGTCGCCCTCCTCGAAAAGGAAGGCGTCGCTTATGATATCGGCGCTTACCGCGATGCTCCGTCCGGCCTGCGCATCTGGGCTGGTGCCACGATCGAGACTGCCGACATGCAGAAGCTGATGCCTTGGCTTTCCTGGGCCTTTGCAACGCAGAAGGCTGCGCTTTCCCAGGCCGCTGCCTGATGTGATCGCATCCGGCTCCGCCTGATGGCGGAGCCTCGCATTCCCAATTCAAGTTTATCGCTGAACTCTTTGAAGGAGGCCCCAATGGCACCTCGCGTTCTCGTATCCGACGAACTGTCGGAAACTGCCGTCCAGATCTTCCGTGATCGCGGCGTCGAAGTCGATTTCCAGCCGCAGCTCGGCAAGGACAAGGACAAGCTGTTCGAAGTCATCGGCAATTATGATGGCCTTGCCATCCGTTCTGCCACCAAGGTGACGGAGAAGATCATCGAAGCCGCCAAGAACCTCAAGGTCGTCGGCCGCGCCGGTATCGGCGTCGACAATGTCGATATCCCGGCTGCATCGCGTCGCGGTATCATCGTCATGAACACGCCGTTCGGCAACTCGATCACGACGGCCGAACACGCGATTGCCCTGATGTTTGCGGTTGCCCGCCAGCTTCCGGCTGCCGATACGTCCACGCAGGCCGGCAAGTGGGAAAAGTCGAAATTCATGGGTGTTGAGATCACCGGCAAGATACTCGGCGTCATCGGCGCCGGCAATATCGGCTCCATCGTCTGCGCCCGCGCCATCGGTCTGAAGATGCACGTCGTTGCCTATGACCCGTTCCTCTCCAAGGAGCGCGCCGAGGAAATGGGCGTCACCAAGGTCGAGCTCGACGAGCTGCTCGCCCAGGCCGATTTCATCACGCTGCACGTGCCGATGACGGACAAAACGCGCGGTATCCTGAACAGGGAAGCGCTTGCCAAGACCAAGCCCGGCGTTCGCATCATCAACTGTGCCCGCGGCGGTCTCGTCGACGAGGCAGCGCTTGCCGATGCCATCAAGTCCGGCCATGTCGCCGGCGCCGCCTTTGACGTCTTCGAAGTCGAGCCTGCCAAGGAAAGCCCGCTCTTCGGCCTGCCGAACGTCGTCTGCACGCCGCATCTCGGCGCCTCGACCACCGAAGCGCAAGAAAACGTCGCTTTGCAGGTTGCCGAGCAGATGGCCGATTACCTCGTCAAGGGTGCGGTTTCGAACGCCATCAACATGCCCTCGATCACCGCGGAAGAAGCACCGATCCTGAAGCCGTTTATCAAGCTCGCCGATGTTCTCGGCGCCTTCGTGGGCCAGGTCACGGAAGAGCCGATCAAGGAAATCGAGATCCTTTACGATGGCGTCACGGCCAACATGAACACCCGCGCGCTGACCTCTGCGGTCCTCGCCGGCCTGATCCGCTCGCAGGTGGCCGACGTCAACATGGTTTCGGCGCCCGTCATGATCAAGGAAAAGGGCATCATCCTCTCCGAGGTCAAGCGTGATAAGTCGGGTGTTTTCGATGGCTATATCAAGCTGACGGTGACGACGGAATCCATGACGCGTTCGATCGCCGGCACGGTCTTCTCTGACGGCAAGCCGCGCTTCATCCAGATCAAGGGCATCAACCTCGACGCCGATGTCGGAAGCCACATGATCTATATCACCAATACCGACGTTCCCGGCATGATCGGCTTCATCGGTACGACGCTTGGTGCTGCCGGCGTCAACATCGCCAATTTCCAGCTCGGCCGTGACAAGCAGGGGGGCGACGCCATTGCGCTGCTCTACGTTGACGGCACGGTTGACGACGTCGTGCTAGGCCAGTTGACCGCCAATTCGGCGATCCGCCAGGCAAAGCTGCTGGCCTTCAACGTCGACTGAGTTTTCCTCCCAAGGAAAGACGTGAAAAAACCAGCTCGGTCTCCGTGCCGGTTTTTTACATGGTCCATCGCATGTCATTAGTGACCTGCGATCAGTGGCGGGTGGCGTTGGTGTCGTGATGCAAAAAAGTGTCTCTGCTCGCGTCGAAAACCCTGAAGAACTCGTCCCAGGAAATGTTCTCGACAGAACTTTCCTGCCTGCCGAAATCAACGCCGACGAGGCCGCTTTTCATCCGGGCGGGATGGCCGCCGCGGGCCTCGATCCATTCCCGGATTTTATCGTGATCTGTCATTGCGGATGTGCCCATCATCGCCTCCATCCAGATGGGTTGTATTTTCAACCGGAAATAACTCTTTGGAAATGATTTGGTTCCACCTCACAATCAGGCCTGCGGTCAAGCCCTCGACTTGACCAGCCACTGAAACACTCGACCAAGCCGTGAAATGGCCGGTTTAAGAAACTTTCACTGCTTATTTTACAGGCGTGCGCTCAAAGTTTGAGCCTCTTATGATTGTGATTTTATTTAGCTTTCTCGGCTATACCACTTTCAATATTGGTTCCAATTTTGCGTGAATTTCTCAATGGCCTCGTTTCAGACGATATCCGGGCAATCCGAAGCTCTTGTTGATGATTTCCGTTCGCTGTTTACCACGCATCCCTCTCCTATGTGGGTCTACGATCCGGATACGCTGCGCTTCCTGATCGTCAATGATGCGGCGCTCATGCTCTATGGTTACAGCGCGGAGGACTACGAAGGCATGACCGTGCTCGATATCCGTCCGGCTGCCGAACGGGAGCGGATGCTTAGCGCCGTTCATGAGCGCACTGACATGGAGAAGGCTGAGCGCTGGACGCATCTGAAGGCCAATGGCGAGGCCATCGAAGTTCTGACCTACGGCCGGGAAGTGCGCTTCGAAGGAAGGGCTGCGATCCTGGCGATCGTGCAGGACCGTACCGAGGTGAATGCCGCACAGCGCCAGATCACCGATACACGTTCGCTGCTGGACAGCATCGTCGACAACCTGCCAGTCGGCGTCTTCGTGAAGGATATGGAGGAGGATGGCCGCTACATCCTGCTGAACGAGGCGTGCGGCGAGATCATGGGCTTTCATACCGGCGACGTGGTTGGAAAGACGGACCGGGACTTCTTCCCCTCCGAGCAAACTGTTATCTTTCGCGAACAGGATCACGAGGCGTTCGTCGCCGGTGCGACGATCAGCTTCGAGGAGACAATGGAGCGGGCCGACGGCGGCAAGCGAATCCTTCGCACCGTCAAGCGTGCCTTGCCGGTGCCTGAAGGGAAGGAGCCGCGCTATCTGCTGGGCATCTCTCACGACGTGACGGAAGAGCGCGCAGTGGAGGCGAGGCTTGCGCATCTTGCCATGCATGACTCGCTGACGCGCCTGCCGAACCGTGCGGCCTTCTCCAAACATATCCGCAAGCAGGCCATTACCGCTTCTATCGAAAAGCCGGTGGCGCTGCTCTACATCGACGTCGACCATTTCAAGACAATCAACGACAGCAAAGGTCACGCCGCAGGCGATGCGCTTCTCTGCCAGGTAGCGGAACGCCTGCTGGCGCTTGCCGATGGGGATGACCTCGTGGCGCGTCTTGGCGGTGATGAATTCGCGGTCGTGCTGCAGCTTGTCGAGCCCGACCGGGCAGAGCGTTTTGCCGATCTGCTGCTCAGGTCGCTTGCCAGGGCTTTTGACCTCGACGGCACGCGGGAGCATGTCACCTGCAGCATCGGCATTGCGCTGGCTCCTGTCGATGCTGCCGAAGCTGATGTGCTGATGCGCCATGCCGATCTTGCGCTCTATGCCGCTAAGGAAAGCGGTCGCTCGACCTATCGTTTCTATGAGCCCGCGATGCGGCTCGAGGCCGAGCGTCGTCATCATCTGACCGGTGAACTGCGTGATGCGCTGGAACACGGGCAGTTCGAGCTTTACTACCAGCCCATCGTCCAGCTCGAGGATGATGGCATCGGCGGTTTCGAGGCGCTGATCCGCTGGCGGCATCCGGTGCGCGGTCTTGTGCCGCCGATGGAGTTCATCCCGTTGGCGGAGGAGACGGGACTGATCATTCCGATCGGTGACTGGGTGCTGCGGGAAGCCTGCCGTGCGGCCGCTTCCTGGCCGGGCCATCTGAAGATCGCGGTCAATCTGTCCGTCAGCCAGTTCCGCCATGCAAGCCTGCTTGCCAGCGTCGTCGCGGCACTCGATGAGACGGGTCTGCGCCCCGAACGGCTGGAAATCGAGATCACCGAATCCGTCTTCCTGGCCGATGTGGTGCAGAGCCTGCCGCTGCTTCGGGCGCTGAAGGAACTCGGCGTTCGCATTGCCATCGACGATTTTGGCACGGGCTATTCTTCGCTCAGCTATCTGCGTGCCTTCACTTTCGACAAGATCAAGCTCGACCGCAGTTTCGTGTCCGACATCGAGACGGATCCCGGCAATCTGGCGATCATACGTGCCGTGGCCGGCATCGGTTCCGGCTTCAATGCGGTTACACTCGCCGAAGGCATCGAAACCGAGGAGCAGTTGCAGAAGCTGCGGGCCGAAGGGTTCAGCGAGGTGCAGGGCTATCTTCTCGGCAGACCCATGCCGCAGCATGAGGCCGAAGCACTGATCTACGGACGCCAGCTCAAGCAGGCGTCAGGCTGAGATCATCGCATCGAAAGCATCGGCCGCCTTGCTGCGATAGCGCTCCTCATGGCGCAGCAGGAAAAAGGGACGCGGCAGGGGTGGCACATTCACCTCGGTGAGAAGACCGTTGCGCAACTTCATAGAAACAACGCTCCGTGACATCAGTGTCGCGCCGATGCCAGCTTCGACGACGCCGACGAGCGGCTCGTTCTCCGGCAGCACCATCGCCACATCAAGCGCATCGATATCGAGGCCGGCCCTTCGCAGAAGGCTTTCGAAGGCGAGGCGGGTGCCGGACCCCTGCTCGCGCAGGACCCATTGCGTCTGAGGAAAATCGCTCGGGCCGCGTGATTTGCCGTCCGCCCATGGGTGATTGGAGGCAACGACAACGATCATCTCGTCCAGGGCGACCTGCCTTGCCGAAACGCCGCGCCTGTCGCTCGGCCACTCGATAAGGCCCACTTCCACCTCGCCACTGGCAACGGCGTCAGACACTTCAGCTGTGTTGCCGATGCGGATTTCCAATTCGATGCCCGGATAATTTCGGCGGAACGTGGCAAGCCGCGGCGACAGCCAATAGCCGCCGATTGTCTGGCTCGCCATGATCGTGAGCTCTCCATGCATGAGGCCGGAGAGGTCCATGAGAGCGGCTTCCGCCGCCTTTGCGCTGGCAAGCACGGCCTGTGCTTCCTTCAGGAACAGCTGGCCGGTCCGGTTCAGCACGATCGAACGGCCGACACGGTCGAAGAGGGTGACGCCGTGTCGTGTCTCCAATGCGGTGATTGCGGCGCTGACGGCCGACTGGGTCATGTTCAGGTGCGCTGCCGCCTTCGTGATGTGCTGACGCGCTGCCACCTCTACGAATATTCTGAGCTGCTCCAGTGTCATGCCGCCTCCATTGATAATTCGATTTTATCGAACGGAATGATAAAGATAAATCGTTGGAAGCGATTATTTTGTGCCGTTATGAAAGCGGTCAACGAAAGGAATTCGCCATGACCGTCTTGCACCTATCTCCTCCTGTCCCGATTGTTCGCTCGAGGACGCATGTCTTGCGCCACTTCACGCCGAACTGGTTTGCGACGACAATGGGGACCGGCATCCTTGCCGTCTGCTTCGGTCAGTTTCCGGATTTGCCGGCAGTCCACGCGTCAGGCGAGATGCTGTGGCTCGCGAATATTGGCCTGTTTGCCGTGCTGACCTGCATCTATGCCGGAAAGTGGCTTCTGTATCCCGGCGCTGCATTGAGGGCATTCGACCATCCAGTCGTTTCGATGTTCTTCGGCTGCATTCCGATGGGCCTCGCAACCATCGTGAATGGTTTCCTGATCTTCGGACCGGGCCTTTTTGGCGAAATAAGCATCTCTATCGCGGCGGAGCTGTGGTGGGTGGACGCAGCGCTGGCGGTTCTGGCGGGACTTGCCATTCCACTGGTCATGTTCACGCGGCAGCAGCATGTAATCGAGCATATGAGCGCCGTCTGGCTATTGCCGATCGTTGCCTCTGAGGTCGCAGCTGCAAGCGGCGGATTATTGGTGCCGCATCTCGCCGAAGGCGCGCAGCTTCCGGTGCTTTTTGCGAGTTTCGCGCTCTGGTCCTGCTCGGTGCCGCTGGCGCTCGGCGTCCTCGTTATCCTCTTCCTGCGCCTTGCCCTGCACAAGCTGCCGCACGCCAGCATGGCAGCGACGAGCTTTCTTGCCCTCGGTCCTGTAGGTACCGGCGCACTCGGCCTTGCTCTGTTTTCCATCAATGGCGGGCAAGCTCTTGCAGCCGGCGGCCTTGGCGCGCTGGTTCCGGCGATTTCAGGTGCGGCTTTGCTTGGTGCTGTCCTGCTTTGGGGCTATGGCCTCTGGTGGCTTGGTCTGGCGGTTGCCATCACCATCAACCACCTGCGGCAGGGCTTGCCCTTCAATCTCGGCTGGTGGGGTTACACCTTCCCGATCGGCGTCTATGCTGTCGCGACGCTGCGGCTTTCGAGTATCTTTCCGCTGCCGGCACTGGCAGGGTTCGGAGAGGTTCTGGTCGCAGTCCTTGCCGCGATTTGGGTCGTCGTCGCCGTCCGCACGAGCTGCGGCGCCTATAATGGTTCGCTCTTCGCCGATCCGAGCCTGGAGAGTTGATCGCCTGGCGCCTACACAACTGCCTCAATCATTCGTTATTTGGAGAATGCAAGTCAGCATTGCATACTCTGGGCGGGCTGAAAAAGGAGGAGCACATGAAACGCTATACCCTGTCGATGATCGGTCTGGCGCTCGTGACTGCCATCATCGCCAATCCGAGCATCGCACTTGCCTGCAACAAGCTGATCGGCGCCTGAGCCGATATCGCCCATCCTTTTCCTAAAGGCGCAGCTCCGGCTGCGCCTTTTTTGATGGCTGTCTCCTTCCTGTGCTGCATCGCAAACCAGGGCATGCGGCTGATCATGATGCGCAGCCCGCCCGCGCAGACAAGGCGCGGGCGCGGAACAGGCCTATCGCGTCGGGGCTTCTATGTCGCCTTCCACCGGTGTCGTGGCGATCTGCGATTGTGCGTCGCCGGAGGCAACCGCTGCGGGCAGGGGTACCTGGCGCTTGCGTTCACGGATCAGCGTCAGTAGGCCTGAGCAGATGATGAGCACGATACCGAGAGCCATGGGCAGGTCGACGCTATCGTTGAAAAACAGATAGCCGAAGGCGATTGCCCAGATCATCTGGCTGTATTGCGGGGTCGCGATCAGCGTTGCCGGGGCAAGGCGTGCTGCCGTCATCAGCATCACGTTGCCGGCTGCCCCCAGCAGGCCGTAGCTTGCGAGAAAGAGCCATTGCTGCGGACTTGGCACCACCACCTGTGAGAGCATGAGCAGGCCGCTGACGATGAGGGTGCCGAGCAGCGAGGCGCCATAAAGCGAAAGGCGCTTTTCGGCCGGGCCGAGCTTGCGGAGGATGACGATGGCGATGGCCGCCGAGATTGCGCCGATGGTTGCCGCCAGATGGCCGACGGACAGTTCGCGGAAGCCGGGCCTGAGAACCACGAGCACGCCGAGGAAGCCGACGATGACGGCGGCCCAGCGCTGCCAGCGCACGTCTTCCTTCAGGAGGATCACCGAGAGAATGGTAACGAAGGAGGGCAGCAGGAAGAGCAGGCAGAAGGCTTCTGCCATCGGCAGCTTGGTGAAGGTGATGATGGAGGCGATTGCGCCGGTTGCGCCGGCGACGAAGCGCACCAGCCAGAGCGGCCGGTTCGTCGTCCTGAAAATGTCCAGCCATGAATCGCCTGGCCCCTTGATAAAGGGCAGGGCTGCTAAGCTGAGGATCGCACCCGTAAAGGCGACCTGGAGGGAAGGAACCGTGCCATGCAGGGCCTTGATAGATGCATCACTGAAGGCAAAGACGGCATAGGCCGCAAATGCGACAAGGACGCCACGAAGCGTGGTGGAGGCGGCTGTCATTTATCCGAATCTTTAAAAAGGTGGGTCAGTTCATCTACGGGATGAAATACGGCCTATCAAAGGTCGATTGCGAATAGCTGCAATGCGTGACCCGCGCATGACGCTGCCGGAAAAGCCGGCCCTTGCGCGGAGACGCAATAGTTTCTATATCCGTCGCCCATGCAAGCTGGCGGCCGATCCCGCCGGAACACAGGAAATCCGCCACATTCCGACGTGAGAAAGGGCGGATCGAAACAGCACAGAATTTGGCAGTACCCCGTGAACACACTGGATTTTGACAAGAAGCCGGAAGACACCCGTGTCGTCGTCGCCATGTCTGGCGGCGTTGACAGCTCCGTCGTGGCCGGGCTTCTCAAACGCCAGGGATATGATGTGCTGGGCATCACGCTGCAGCTCTACGATCATGGCGCTGCGGTCCACCGCGCCGGATCCTGCTGCGCGGGCCAGGATATCGACGACGCACGCCGTGTCTGCGAGACGCTCGGTATTCCGCATTACGTGCTCGACTACGAGAAGCGGTTCCGTGAAACCGTCATCAATCCTTTTGCCGAGAGCTATGTCGCCGGCGAGACGCCGATCCCCTGCGTTGCCTGCAACCAGACGGTCAAGTTCGCCGATCTTCTGGCGACAGCCAAGGAACTCGGCGCCGATGCGCTGGCGACCGGCCATTATATCCGCTCGCGTCCGAATCCGTCGTCCTGCAATCCCGGTCGCCGCGCGCTCTACCGACCGGCCGATGCCGATCGCGACCAGAGCTATTTCCTCTTCGCCACGACACAGGAACAGATCGACTATCTGCGTTTTCCCCTTGGTGGGCTGCCGAAGGCAGAGACCCGTCGGCTGGCCGAAGATATGGGTCTCGTCGTTGCCAAGAAGGCCGACAGCCAGGACATCTGTTTCGTGCCGCAGGGCAAATATTCAGATATCATCACCAAGCTGAAGCCGAATTCGGCTCTGGCCGGCGATATCGTTCATCTCGACGGCCGCATCCTCGGCCAGCACGAAGGCATCCTGCATTATACGATCGGCCAGCGGCGCGGCATCGGCATTGCCACAGGCGAACCGCTCTACGTCGTCTACCTCGACGCCCGCTCGCGCCGCGTCATTGTCGGTCCGAAGGAGGCGCTGGAAACGCACCGCGTCTATCTGCGCGATGTCAACTGGCTCGGCGACGAGACACTTCAGGTCGCAGCCTCGGGCGAAGGCTTTGCCTGCTACGCCAAGGTGCGCTCCACCCGCGCGCCGGCGCCTGCCGTGCTGCACATGGATGCGAGCGGCATCTATGTCGATCTGACGGTCGGTGAGGCTGGTATTGCGCCGGGCCAGGCCTGCGCGCTCTATTCGGCGCCCGGCGATGACGCCCGCGTCTTCGGCGGCGGCTTCATCGAACGTTCCGAGCGCGAGCCTGACGCGGAAGCCTCGCTAAAGGCTTTGCTTTCCAACTACGCGATGGCCTGAACGGCCAAAAAGCGGCGCTGCGGAAAGCCCACCGTTTTTCTCCATCATGTGCTTGACACAAAGAGGAAGCGCACCTTATAAGCCGCTCATCCCACGAACCGGAAGCGCTTCGCGAACGGTATCGTTTGACCAGTGGCGGAGTAGCTCAGTAGGTCAGAGCAGAGGAATCATAATCCTTGTGTCGGGGGTTCAAATCCCTCCTCCGCTACCACTCGTCCCCGGTCCATTCTGGACACATAGGTTACGGTTTATACCGGAGACATGGGTAACACTTTTGGCCCGAAGGGGTTTTGGAGTGGTTCGAGCCTGCATGTCTCATCATCGAAGTATCCCAAATCATAGTCCATGAAGCTAGCCAGCCAGATATGGTCCTCGACCTGTTTGATGCCGACGGTCTGACCGGCAAAGACGAGGCTGAGATTGATCTTCTTGCGGTCGAAACAGATGCGTCCGCATGTGGTGACGGTGACGGCCTTGTCGTGAAACGGATAATCGAGGTCAGGCAGGCCAGTATAGCTGCGCGGTGACGCCGCGTAGCACTCGGCCGGGCAATGCATGTCGAGCGCCTGGTGCGGCCGCTCATTGTTGAAGCAGTCGATGAAGTCGTCGAACTTTGCCTGCTGCTGAAGGAAGTTGGCGGCGGCTGGCTTGGTGGTCTCCAGCTTCAGAGTGAGGTGCATGCGCTCATGGCGCCCGTTCTGCTGCGGGCAGCCCGGTTTGATGCGCTCGATGTCGATGCCCAGGCGCAGCCACCAGACCGACAGCTTGCTGAGGTTGAACAGCGCGTTGGGGCTTGCGAAAGGAACCCCGTTGTCGGTGCGAATGGCGTTGGGCAGGCCAAACTCTTTGAATACGCTTTCGAATACGGTGAAGGCATAGGCTTCCTTGGTGGTCGAGAGCGCTTCGCAGGCGATCAGATAGCGACTGGCAAAGTCGGTGATCGTCAGCGGATAGCAATAGCGCCGGTCGGCGAGCATGAACTCGCCCTTGTAGTCGGCACACCACAGCTCGTTGGGCCGACAGGAGTGGGAAAGCGCTGTCCCCGTCGCCTTGTTGCGTCGCCGCTTGCGGCGCTCGACCATGTCGTGCCGGTCGAGAACCGCATGCACCGTCGAGATCGCCGGCCTGTGCACATCCGGGTACAGCCGGGCCAACCGTTCGCGTATCTTCGGCGCACCCCAAGTCGGCTTGTCCTGCTTCAGGCGCACAATCAGCTTCTCGATTTGAAACGGAAGCTGATTGGCATGGCGGTAAGGCCGGCGCGATCGATCCGTCAGCCCTTCCAGGCCGCTGTCGTTGTAGCGTGTGAGGATCTTGTAACCCGTCTTGCGCGAGATATCGAACTCCCGGCAAAGCACGGCCATCTTCTCGCCGTCCAGCAGCCGGGCGATGAACTTCAGCCGCTCTTCCATGACGTTACACTCCTTCCAAGGCACCTTGCTCTCCTTGCAAAGGGCCGAAAGTGTAACCCATCTAGCCGGAATGAACTGTCACCCATCTCTCAGGAAGGGCACCCGAAATCGAAACTATCAGTGCATGCTCGTCGCGCAGGCGATATAATTTTGTCGGAAGACGCTTCGCCACCGGGAGGGCATGATGAAATATGCTGCTGTCGCAATTCTTCTTCTCGCCGCCGCCTGCAGCACGACGACGGAAGACCAGCCTATCCCGGGTAGTCTGACCTACGGCGGCAAGGTTATCCACTCGCCCTACAAGCCCGGCACCGTGGTTAAACACACCTTCCTTGGCGACTTCGGCCTGCGTCAGTTCGAACGGTATGTCGTCCAGCCCGATGGCACGCTCAAGCTTGCTTCGCGTATCGAAAGCGAGGATTTCCTCTGGGATTGAGCAGAGGGCTTTTCGAATGCCGTCGCTGATGCTCCCATGTTGACCTCAGTCAAGGCAGAGGATTACGATTGGTGTTGAATTCCTTCCTCACGTGAATTCAGCCAGCAGAACGGATTTCCCATGTACAATCGCATATTGCTGCCCACCGACGGTTCGGAACTTTCCGCCCGGGGTGTCGATCATGGGCTCGCGCTTGCCAAGGCACTCAACCTTCCCGTGACTGTCGTCAGCGTCATCGTGCCGCTGACCGGTTTCGCGCTGCAGGGGATCGTCCAGGCTGAGGCGATGGACAGCTATAATGAAGGGCGCCGGAAAGAGATCGAGGATCTGGAAAAGATCATCGGTGAAAAAGCGAAGAGCGCGGGCGTCGTCGCCGACTTCGTCAGCAAGGTGCATCTTTCGCCGGCAGTCGCCATTCTGGAAACAGCAGCAGAGCGGAGCTGCGGCCTGATCGTTATTTCCTCGCATGGCCGCCGCGGGATCTCGAGGCTCATGCTCGGCAGCCAGACGTCCGAGGTCCTTTCGGAGGCGGGTATCCCGGTGCTGGTCGTAAAGTAGGCGGCTCAGTTCTCCGTTGGCGCGGCAAGGGATGCTACGTGCTCGGAGGTGCGATCTGCCGTTTTGGTGGACACCGCTCCGCTTTTCTCGTGGCCGTCATCGCCTTCGTCAGGGTCACCCGCTGTCGGCGTCATGTAGAAGGCCAGCATTTCCTCCAGGCGGGAGGTGGTGAGGCTGGTGGCGAAACCCTTCATGGTCTTCCTCGGCGGTGTTTCCAGTCGTGGAATTTCATAGCCTACGTTCCGGCTCATCCGGAACATGGGGCCGAAGGTTGTCACCAACTTTCGAAAATCCCCATCTAGTGGCTGATAAGTTCGAGGCAGAATTCGATAAAGGCGTTGACCTTTGCCGGCACGTGATGCCGGGAGGGATGGACTGCGTAAAGCGGGAAGGTCTCGCCAGGCCAGTCTGGATAGAGCTCTACAAGGCGTCCTTCGGCAAGCAGGTCCTTGACGCTGAGGGCAAGCACCTGGGCGATGCCGGCACCTGCAAGGCAGGCATCGAGCATCGTGCCGGGGTCGCTCATCAGAAGCGGACCACGGGCGTCGAGCGGCACGATCTTCTTGCCCCTGTGCAGCTCCCATTCGAAAGTCCGGCCGGTCAGTGGATCGCGGAACTGGATGCAGGAGTGGCTGGCGATTTCGGCAGGTGTTCTCGGCGTGCCGTGCTCGGTGAGATAGGCAGGTGCGGCGACCGTGAGGACGCGTGTTTCCATCAATTTGCGGGCGATGCGCGACGAGTTCGGCTGCTGGCCGAAGCGGATGGCGATATCAATGCCGTCGGCGACGAGATCACTCATCAGGTCGCGGGTTATCAATTCGAGTTCGAGCGCCGGATAGCGGGTCAAGAACTGCTTCAGATGCGGCGCCAGCACCATGCGGGAGAAGATCGGATCGACATCGACGCGCAGGCGGCCGAGCGCGGTCAGAGACGCACCTGATGCAAGGGTCGCGGCTTCCTCGATGCCATCGAGATGCGGAGCGACCTGTTCGTAGAAACGGGCGCCTTCGTCTGTCAGCCGTACCGACCGGGTGGTGCGGTCGAGCAGGCGCACGCCAACGCGGGCCTCCAGCCTCGATATGGCCCGGCTGACACCGGAGGCTGAAAGGCCAAGCGCATCGGCGGCCCTGACGAAGCTGCCGCTTTCGACGACTGCGGCGAGCGTGCTGACACCGGAAAGCAGGCGGCCATCGAATGCCATGGATCACTCCTGATTTGATATCATTGATGATGTTGGGGAAGTGCAGCCTGGTCAAGAACGTCGGCACCTTATCGCTGCGCGTACGGATCCAAAAACCGGCTCGATGGAACATCTTCCCGCCAATTTGGTTTCTACCGCACAGATTGGAGGATCAAGCGATGACCCAATATGGTGACGACAAGAACCGAACTGTGGATGAGAATACAGGCATGCCGCTCGGGCAGGCATCCTATGAAGAGGAAAAAACGCTTGCCGATGAGCGGCGCAGCGTTTCTCTCTGGGGTGTGCTGGCAGCCGGCATTCTGGTCATTCTGATCGCTGCGGTGAGCTTTGCCATCTGGCCGGGCACGACCACAGAACCGGGTTCGACTGCGTCCACGACGCCCAATGCGATCAACGGGCAGTCTTCGGGTGCCGGTACTTCAGACAGCAACCCGGCGACCGGCTCCATCAAGCCGCTGGAACCGACAGACCGCAACGCGACGCCTGACGGCAGCGTGCCGACGGCCCCCACCGCACCAAGCGGCACCCAGAACGGCCAGTAGTTTTACATCATGGCTGGGGGAAGGGCCGCGCGGTTACCACGCGGCCCTTTTCATACTACATGGCATCCTTTTCAGGCGGCGCGCCATTTCCAGTTGCGCACGTCAGGCATGTCCTCGCCATATTCGCGGACATAGGCATGATGCTCAACGAGCTTGGCTCTCAGGCTTTCCAACACGTCAGGCACTTTCGCCTTCAGGCCCGGAACGCGCTCGATCGCCTCAATGGCGAGATGGAAGCGGTCGAGCTCGTTGAGCACCGTCATGTCGAAGGGGGTGGTCGTCGTACCCTCTTCGATGAAGCCGCGCACATGGATGTTGCGGTGGTTGGTGCGCTTATAGGTCAGCCGGTGGATGAGGTAGGGATAGCCGTGATAGGCGAAGATCACCGGCCTGTCCGTTGTGAAGATAGCGTCGAAGGCCTCGTCCGTCAGTCCATGCGGGTGTTGATCCTGCGATTGCAGGGCGAGAAGATCGACCACGTTGACAGTGCGGATCTTCAGCTCCGGAATATGCCGGTGCAGCAGATCGACCGCGGCGAGCGTTTCCATAGTCGGCACGTCACCGGCGCAGGCCATGACGACATCGGGCGCGACCGTATCGTCCTCGTGGCTCGCCCAATCCCAGATGCCGATACCAGTCTCGCAATGTTTTACCGCCTCGTCCATCGTCAGCCATTGCGGCTCCGGCTGCTTGCCGGCGACGATGACGTTGATGCGGTCATAGGTCTTCAGGCAATGGTCGCCGACCCACAGCAGAGTGTTGGCATCCGGCGGCAGGTAAATGCGGACGATATCGGCCTTCTTGTTGGCGACGAGATCGACGAAGCCGGGATCCTGATGCGAGAAGCCGTTATGGTCCTGCCGCCAGACATGCGAGGTCAAGAGATAGTTGAGCGAGGAAATCGGCCTCCTCCACTGCAGTTCGCGGGTCACCTTCAGCCACTTGGCGTGCTGGTTGAACATGGAATCGATGATGTGGATGAAGGCCTCGTAGCAGGAAAACAGGCCATGCCGGCCGGTCAACAGGTAGCCTTCCAGCCATCCCTGGCAAAGATGTTCGCTCAGCACTTCCATGACGCGGCCGTCGCTGGCGAGGTTCACGTCATAGGGTTCGATCTTCTCCATCCAGACGCGATCGGTGACCTCAAAGACACTGCCGAGGCGGTTTGATTCCGTTTCGTCGGGGCCGAAAATGCGAAAGTTCGCGTTAGCTTCATTGAGCTTCATCGTATCGCGCAGGTAATGGCCGAGGATTTCGGTGGATTGCACCATCTCAGCGCCCCGTTTTTCTACCTTTACCTCATAGGTGCGGATATCGGGCGCGATCAGTTCCTTGCGCAGCAGACCGCCGTTGGCGTGTGGATTGGCACCCATGCGGCGTTTGCCTGAAGGGGCCAGTGCCCGCAGTTCAGGCTTCAATCTGCCCGAGGCATCGAAGAGGTCTTCGGGATCGTAACCGCGCATCCAGTCTTCGAGGATTTTCCGGTGTCCGTCGTTCTCCCGGCAATTGGAAACCGGCACCTGATGGGCGCGCCAGAAGCCTTCGACCTTTTTGCCATCCACTTCCTTCGGGCCAGTCCAACCCTTGGGGCTGCGCAGCACGATCATTGGCCAGCGCGGGCAGGCCTGCGGCGGCGTGCCATCGCGGGCTTCCTTCTGAATGGCGCGGATGCGGTCGAAGATCTTGTCGAAGGTTGCGGCCATCTGCTGGTGCATCCTTGCCGGCTCGTGGCCTTCGACGAAGAAGGGCTCATAGCCATAACCTTCGAACAAATGCGTCAGATCTTCGTCGCTCGCCCGACCAAGGATGGTCGGATTGGCGATCTTGTAGCCGTTGAGATGCAGGATCGGCAGCACGGCGCCGTCGCGGGCCGGATTAAGGAACTTGTTGGAATGCCAGCTTGCCGCCAGCGGGCCGGTCTCAGCCTCGCCATCGCCGATGACGCAGGCGACGATCAGATCGGGATTGTCGAAGGCTGCGCCATAGGCATGGACGAGCGCATAGCCGAGTTCACCGCCCTCGTGGATGGAGCCGGGCGTTTCCGGCGCTGCATGGCTCGGGATGCCGCCGGGGAAGGAGAACTGGCGGAAGAGCTTGCGCAAGCCGTCCTCGGTCTCGGCGATATCGGGATAGATCTCGCTGTAGATACCTTCGAGATAGGTATTGGCGACCATGCCCGGCCCGCCGTGGCCGGGACCGCACATATAGATGACGTCGAGATCGCGGGTGCGGATGACGCGGTTCAGATGCGCATAGATGAAGTTGAGGCCGGGCGTGGTACCCCAGTGGCCGAGCAGGCGAGGCTTGATATGTTCGGGTTTCAGGGGCTGGCGCAGGAGGGGATTGGACAGGAGATAGATTTGCCCGACCGAGAGATAATTGGCTGCGCGCCAGTAACGGTCGATGAGCGTAAGTTCGGTGTCGGAAAGAACTGCTGGAGTCGAGACATGCTTTTCCATGGATTTCTCCCGTTTAAACTTGTTCAACGTCAATTCTAGCTGATGGCGCCGGCATGCCCTTGATCTGGATCATCAGGCGCGAAGAATTGAGAGCGCCTCCTGCGCTATGATCTGTTCCTCGTCGGTGGCAATGACATGCGCCGTTATGCGGCTTGCAGGTGTCGTGATCGTGAAGCCGTTGGCGGCATTCGCCTTTTCGTCGACCGCGAGGCCGAGCCAGCTCAAGCGCTGGAGGACTGCTGCACGGATCTGCGGCTGATGCTCGCCTATGCCGGCCGTGAAGACTATAGCGTCGAGCCCGCCGAGCGTCACCGACATGCGGCCGATCTCGCCTGCGATGCGCAATGTGAAGAGCTCGAGCGCCTCTTGGGCTTCTGCGCGGCTATCCTCGAGAAGATCGCGGGTATCGGCATTGATGCCGGAAACGCCGAGCAGGCCGGAGCGATGGTAGAGCAAATCTTCCACCTGATCGGCGGACTGCTTCTTTTGCTGCAGCAGATGGAGGATCACGCCGGGATCGAGCCAGCCCGGTCGGGTCGCCATGGGAATGCCGTCGAGCGTCGAAAAGCCCATGCTGCAATCGCGGCTGACACCCTTTTCCAGGGCGCAGAGACTCGCGCCGCTACCGAGATGCGCGGCGACGATTTTCGGCTTGTTCGATAGCCTGCGGCTCACCTCGCCGGCGATGAATTTGTAGGAGAGGCCGTGAAAGCCGTAGCGCTTGATGCCCTCGTCGTGGAGTGCACGAGGGATGGCGAAGCGGCGGACGAGATCGGTCTGCGTGGCGTGGAAGGCGGTATCGAAGGATGCTGTTTGCGCAAGGTGTGGCCGCAGGTGCTTCAGGGCGCGGATGAAGCGGAGCGCCTGCGGCTGGTGAAGGGGTGCGAGCGGCGTGAGTGCGCCGATCGCCTCGATCGCGGCAATATCGAGGGCCGTTGCTTCGATGAAGTCATCGCCGCCGTGAACGACGCGGTGACCTGCCGCACGAACGGCATCGATATCGAAATGCTCCGAGAGCAGCTTGAACGTTTCGTCGATGACGGCGTGCAGATCGTCGGTAGGCTCGGCCTTCAGCGGCGTTTCAAATGTCTGCGAGTCTTCCGTGAGACTGAAGGCGAGCGGTTCAGAACGGAAGTCGATCACGCCTTTGCCGATGCGGCGCACTTTTGCATTCTCGATCGCGAAGATGCCGATCTTCACCGTCGACGAGCCGGCATTGAAGGTCAGGAGAAGGTCGGTCGAAGGCATTTGCTTGATGTTCCCCGGCAAGTGTGACGATCAACGAACTTAGCGTCATCGCGCTCGGTGGGAAGCCTCTCCTATCTCGGTGAGCAATTTTTGGTTGTCGATTTCGGTCTTCGGAAGATGCCGGGCGAGGGATGACGCACGAATGGTCGCGTCATGAGAGCTTCACGCTGGAGATTTATTAACAAATGGCAATTTTGCAAATGGAACAAGGAACTATGCCATGGCCGACATTGCCCCCAGCCATAGCGACGCTTCCCATCCGCTGCATCATTCGAACTCCACCGGCAAGTGGTTCCTGCCGGTGTTCGGGCTCGTTGTGGTCTGCGGTCTCGGATATGTCGGCTATGCCCTCGCCCGTGATTTGACTGCCGCAGTTGCCGTTCCCTGGCTGCTTCTCGGCCTTGCCCTGCTGATCGCGCTCGGCTTCGAGTTCGTCAACGGTTTCCACGATACGGCCAATGCCGTGGCGACCGTTATCTATACGCGCTCCATGCCGGCGGAATTTGCGGTCATCTGGTCGGGCTTCTTCAACTTCCTCGGCGTTCTGACGTCCACCGGGGCAGTGGCCTTCGGCATCCTGGCCCTTTTGCCGGTGGAGCTCATCCTGCAGGTCGGCTCCGGCTCGGGCCTAGCCATGGTCTTCGCTCTATTGATCGCCGCCATCGTCTGGAATCTTGGTACCTGGTATCTCGGTCTGCCGTCATCGAGCTCGCATACGCTGGTCGGCTCGATCATCGGTGTCGGCCTCGCCAACCAGTTCCTGGCGCCGGCAGGTTCCGCCACCAGTGGTGTGGATTGGTCGCAGGCAACCAACATCGGCCTGTCGCTTTTGATTTCGCCACTCATCGGTTTCGGCCTTTCCGCCATCCTGCTCGTCGTTATGAAGTTCCTGGTGCGTAAACCCGAGCTCTATCAGGAGCCGAAGGGCAACCAGCCGCCGCCGTTGTGGATCCGCGCCATCCTGATCTTTACCTGCACAGGCGTCAGCTTCGCCCATGGCTCGAATGACGGCCAGAAGGGCATGGGTCTCATCATGCTCATCCTGATCGGTCTGGTGCCGACCGCGTTTGCGCTGAACCGCACGCCTGACGTCAACTATCTCGAAGCCTACAAGTCGGCTTCCGCGCAGGTAGAAACGGCGCTGGGCAAATATGTAAAGCCGGGCGTGACCGTTACCGACTACAAGGCTGAAGTCGGCAATGCCGTCAAGAACAAGGTCTGGACAGATGCGACCACGCCGGCGCTGCAGCAATATATCCACCAGACGAGCGGTGAAGTCGCCGCTTTCCCGACACTGGAAGCCGTTCCGACCAATCTCGTCGGCAACGTCCGCAACGACATCTACCTGATCGGCGAGGCGCTCAAGCTCATCGACAAGAAGAAGCTGCTGCCGATGGACGCCAGTGATCTCAAGGCCGTCACCGGCTATCATGCGGCGGTGGACAATGCGACGAAGTTCATTCCGTTATGGGTGAAGGTCGCCGTCGCGCTGGCACTTGGCCTCGGAACGATGGTCGGCTGGAAGCGTATCGTTGTGACGGTTGGTGAGAAGATCGGCAAAACGCATCTGACCTACGGCCAGGGTGCCGCCGCGGAAGTCGTCGCCATGGTGACGATCGCCTCGGCCGACCATCTTGGCCTCCCGGTTTCGACCACGCATGTTCTGTCATCAGGTGTGGCGGGCACGATGTCTGCGAACGGCTCTGGCCTGCAATGGTCCACCGTGCGCAACATGCTCATGGCCTGGGTGCTGACGCTGCCAGCCTCGATCGCGATCGCCTTCCTGCTGTTCGTGATCCTCAGACAGGTTTTCTAGGATCGGTCAGGCCGTAATGGCTAGATTGGCTTTTTGACTGTCGATGAAGATGCCCGCCTCCGCGGCGGGCATCGCCTTGCCGAAGAGATAACCCTGGCCGATGTCGCAGCCGAGCTGCAGTAGGGAGGCGAGTTGGGCGTGTTCCTCGACACCTTCTGCTGTCGTCTTGATGTTGAGGCTCTTTCCGAGAGCGAGCATGGCGCGAACGATCTTCTCCTGCTTCTCGTCCTCCCGGCAGGTCGCGATGAAGCTCTTGTCGATCTTGATCTTGTCGAAGCGATAACGTGCGAGTTGAGCAAGGCTCGAATAACCGGTGCCAAAATCATCGAGCGCGATCTGTACGCCAGCCTCATGCAACTCATCGAGAATGTGGGCGGCGACTGCTGGGTCCTGGATCAGCGCGTTTTCGGTGATTTCAACTTCAAGCCGCCTGGCAGGCAGGCGGCTTGCGGCGAGCACTTTGAAGATACGCGAGGGAAGGAGTTTATCCTCCATCTGCACGGGTGACACGTTGAAGGAAAGCCTTACATCGTCTGGCCAGGCGAGGGCGTCGCTGCAGGCCTGGGTGAGAAGGTTCTCGAACAGTTCGGTGATCATGCCGGTTTCTTCGGCGATGCCGATGAAGACCGGAGGCGGAATATTCATGCCGTCTTCGTCGGTCCATCGGGCCAGTGCCTCGAAGCCGCAGAGCCTGCCACTCCTGAGATCGATCAGCGGCTGATAGTAGGTCTTGATCGCCCTGTTCTGAATGGCGCTGCGCAGCTTGGTCTCGAGCGATGCGCGTTCCGTCACCTTGTCCTGCATGGACGTTTCGAAGATCAGTTGATGATTGGGCCCGCGCGATTTCGCCTCGTACATGGCAAGGTCGGCGCGGTGAGCAGCATCTTCCAGCGGCTCTGCGCCTTCGTTCCAGCGGTCGTAGCCCACACTGGCGCCGACCTCGACAGCAAAACCGTCGATCAGGATGGGGCGGGTGACCGCCTGGATAAGCACTTTGGCAAACCATTCCTCCCGTGCTGCGGTCATGCCGAGGGCGATGATGATGAATTCATCCCCGCCGAAACGGTAAACGCAATCGGCATTGCCGAGCGCGCAGATGCGCTTGGCCACTTCCACCAGCAGAACGTCGCCGCCCTTGTGGCCGACGAGGTCGTTGACTTTCTTGAAGCCGTCGAGATCGACGGAGAAGATCGTGACGTTGCTCTTGACCTCTTCGGGAATATTGCCGTCCCTATCGGCGGGCTTGGGCAGGATTTTGCGTTCGAAGGCGTAGCGGTTCGGAAGCTTGGTCAGGTGATCGTGAGTGGCGGTCCAGTCGGCGCGCGCCTGGGCGGAGTCGCGAAGCTGCATCTCCTTGCGAAGGTCGGCAATGCGCAACACGGAATAGATGAAACTCATCGCGCCGGCGATGCCGAGGGCCAGCACGAACTTATCGGCGCCGTAGTTCTCGAAGCTGCTCATGAAGGAAACCAGCCAGCTGTCGACATCCAGTAGGGCGGCCGAAATCCACAGCACTGCACCGAGCGCCATGATCGTCAGACATTGCCTTCCCGCCCTGCTCCTGAAGAATTCCAGCATGAGCTTCTCCATCTCCACCCGGGGCGGAAGTACCATGAAAGTCTGAAATGTTTATTGAAACCTGAAGGCGAATTGTTGGAGACCATGCCACGCATTCGGTAGCGCTTTCATCGGAAACGAGCACTCCTCTCATGCTGCGCAGCTTTCTCACGTAGTGTGCGGAACACTGAATTTTACCGGCGATTTGAAACCTTTGGCCGCCTGCCGCTTTATGCTTTCGCAACGGATGCGGCAGATGTCTCACTTCTATTTCAAGACCATAGACAATGACGGCACGGTTCCGGGCGATCTGCCGCTCGAATTTCCCGACCTTTTCGCCGCCGTGGAAGAGGCAAAGCATGTGCTGGCCGAAATGGCGCTCGACGGTTTGCCGCAATGGCCGGACGGATCGCTGGGCATAGAAGTGCAGAACGGTGATCGCTCTCCGATCGTGCGGCTGCGGCTGGAGCTGAAGGTAGATTACATCCGGCCGTCCTGAGCGGAACCAATGTTGCGTCCAAGCCGTTTTCCGGAACCATTCACGAGAGAGGACAATCTCATGCAACTTGTCGGCACCCAGGTCATCCCCGCCTATGGCGGCAAAGGCGGTTTCACGGTCGAGTTCGTGGGCGACGGCGGTGAAGTCGTCTCCGTGCAGATCAAGAACGACCGCGGCCAGCAATTGAACCGACTGAATGCGGTCGAAAAGGCGAGGGAAGTGATGAGCCGTTTTGCTACGGCGAAGATCCGCGACGACGATGATCGTCGCCCCAGCGTGCTCCGGAGCGCCCGTGCGGCGGGTGACAAGGGAACGATGGAAGAGCAGCTCGACGAAGGGCTGGAAGGCACTTTCCCTGCCAGCGATCCGGTCTCGATCACCAGCACCGCGATACCCAAGGGCAGCAAACACTGATCTGCCCTTCATGCAGCTGTGCCTGAAAGCGCTCTGCGATCATCGGCTTGATAGCAGTGTTTTGGTCGCTGGTGCCTTTACCACCGCTCCCGGCGGGTACGAGAAACAGCGTCTATTCCGATGAGGTGGCGCAAATACGCCGTGGGCGCAGCGCAGCAGCCGATCTGCTTTCCACGCTGCAGGATGCAAGACTGGCCGGCGTGGCTTCCTACTGACGTTTGGCCAGCTCTCCACTGTCGTTCAGATTCCGCAGTAAAATCGGCAAAGAGAAAGGCGAGCAGCCGTAGCACGCTCGCCTTTGACGTACTCTGACAGTTCAGGCGACGTTGATCAGCAATGGCAGGCTGATCATGACGCCGACGAGAACGGCGACAACAGTTGCGACACGCACGATGCGAATACGCCGCGTGCGCTCCCCACTCCAGTCATAGGTCATTTTGCGTCTCCTCGGAGAAGGACGTAGAGCCCGGGATTCCGGGTTCAATATGTATGACTGTGTTTGCTTGTGTAAGGCTGGACTAATTTACGAGGACTATTCAGAAACGCAGCGACCAGCGGCGGCCGTCATGTGTCATGCGCACCATACCGAGCGGCTGGACGTCGATGGTCCAGAAAGATGCGGGCGGTGCTTTCAGCACATCCAGGATCGCGGCGCGGATCACAGCTGCGTGGGTGACTGCGACGACATGGCCGCCGAGCGGCATTTCCTCGTTCATCCAGCCGCTGATGCGTTTGCAAAGCTGTTGCAGGCTCTCGCCCTCATGCGGGGCAGCTTCGGGATCGGTCATCCAGAGCGCAAGGTTTTCCGGCTCTTCGGAATGAAGGCTCATGAGCGGCTTGCCGGTCCAGCGTCCGTAGTCGCAATCCCTGAGCGACGGGGCAAGGGTCGCGTCGAAGCCCAGCATTTCGGCGGTCTGTCGGGCGCGCAGTGCCGGGCTTGCGAAAACCCTGTCCGCCCGTCCTGGTGCCGGCAGGGCGGCGTCGCTCACCGCCTTTTCCTCCAGCGGTTCATCCGCGGGAAAGGAAGCCGCGTGATTTGCCGCCGTGGCGCCGTGATTTATCCATGTGAGGCGAGTGGTCACGTCGCTCGGCGCCCTCCGGAGATGGGGCGGGATGGCCGCCGCCCGCTTATGAAGTTTCGTTGACAGTTTCTTTGACGAGCAGATATAAACGTGACGTTGCGGGTTTGGAAGCCGGTGAAAGTCCGGCGCGGTCGCGCCACTGTGACCAGCGTGTCGAAATTCTTCGCGTTGGAAGTCAGACCCTACTGCACGCAAGATCTTCGACTGAACGCGTCATTCCAGGAGGAATACATGTCTGATACCACTTTCGCGCCCGTCGCGTCGCCCGCCCCAATTCCCGTAGGCCAGATTCTGCCATGGGCGATCTTCGGCGGGTTGCTGATGCTTATCGCCATCTATTTCGTCGGCACTGAAGAAGGCGCGATGGCGCTCTTTAACGGCATGTATGTGCACGAATTCGTGCATGACGGCCGCCATCTCCTCGGCTTCCCCTGTCACTAAGGGAGTGCCTCACATGGTTGGAAACCTTCTGCTTCGCGGCATGATCGCGGGGGCGATTGCTGGCATCCTGGTTTTTGTATTCGCGCGCGTCTTCGGCGAGCCGGTGGTCGATGCGGCGATTGCCTTCGAAGAGGCGACATCGCAGGCGGCTGGTGCGGCAGCCGAGCCGGAAATCGTCAGCCGTGGCACCCAGGCCGGCCTTGGGCTCTTTACCGGCGTCATGGCCTATAGCATCGCTGTCGGCGGGTTGTTTGCGCTCGTCTTTACCTTCGTGCATGGCCGCTTCAGCAGCCTTTCGGTGCGCGGCACCTCGGCCGTCATCGCCATTGCCGCCTTCGTCGCCATCGTTATCGTCCCGGCCATCAAATATCCGGCCAATCCGCCGGCCGTCGGCAACCCCGATACGATCGGCGTGCGCACCGAGCTGTTCTTCCTGATGATCGTTGTTTCACTTGCCTCGTTGGTCGCAGCCATTGCGATTGCCCGCCGGCTGGCAGCGAACTACGGTACTTGGAATGCGGCGATCATTGCGGGCGTCCTGTTCGTCGTCTTCATCGGCCTGGTGGAATATCTGCTGCCGCCGATCAATGAAGTGCCGGAGAATTTCTCGGCCACGGTGCTGTGGCGTTTCCGCACGGCATCGCTCGCCATGCATGTGATCCTCTGGTCGGTGCTCGGCCTTGCCTTCGGCGCCCTGGCGGAAAGGCGCCTTGGCGTGAAGAGCGGTCTGCGCCCGGCCTATCGATAAGTGGCGGGAGAGGGAGCCTCATTGGCTCCCTCTTTCATCATGAGCCGTCGGCTTGTGATTGGAATCGGACCCTTTATGAAGAACGTGTTGCGCGCCTTTTGTTTCGTCCTTGCCCTGCTCGCTGCAGGCGGCGCATTCGCGCATAGTCGCAGCGGCGAGGGCAGTCATGACGGCCTGCCAGTGCCCGAGATCTCGCATGGCGAGATGACGGTCATTTCCGACTATCGCAGCCGCATCATGGATCTCGCCTCGACGGCAGCGGATACCAATGAGCCCTTCCGGCGCGTGCTGAATTATGCCGAAATCCAATATTCCTACTGTCTCTGGGGCCGGATACCAGGCAGCGTGACCGATGAGGAAAGCCCGTTCAACGAATGCGCCCATGCTTACCTGGCTGCGACCAAGGCCGTGCTGCTCGCCATGCGCGGCATGCCACAGGAGACCATGGCGGCCGGTAAAATCGCATCGGCCGTCGATGTCGATATGGTCAGGCGCGGGCTCTCGCTGGTGACCTGCCGCTTCAGTGGTGAAGGTTTCAACACGGCCGATGTCGTGCGCCCGCGCTGGAGCGAAATTCCGCTGCATCCGGCAAGCATGGTCTCGCTCACGGGATTTGCAGCGATCCTCGCGGCAGGAGTCTTTGTCCTCAGGCGGCTTCTCCGGGTTCAGTCCTCGGAATAGCGCTGCTCGCGCCACGGATCACCATACATGTGGTAACCGTTCTTTTCCCAGAACCCGGCCTTGTCTGCCGGCAGCAGATCGATGCGGCGCAGCCATTTGGCGCTTTTCCAGAAATAGAGATGCGGTATGACGAGGCGCATTGGTCCGCCGTGATCGCGGGTGAGCGGCAGACCCTCCCATGAGGTGGCGAGAATGGCTTCTTCGGCTGCGAAATCGGAAAGCGGCAGGTTGGTCGTGTAGCCGTCATAGCTTGTCAGCATGACGTAACCGGCTTCCGCTTTCGCCATGGCGAGATCGAGCAGATCGCGGGTCGAAACACCTTTCCATTTGTTGTCGTAGCGCGACCACGTTGTGACACAATGGATGTCGGTGACCATTGTGCTCTGTTCCAGCGCTTGGAAAGCGGCCCAACTGAGGTCGAGCGTCGTCTCGACCAGACCGCGAACTTCCAGCCGCCAGCTATCGATGGAAATGACCGGCTGCTGGCCGAGGTCGAGCACCGGCCAGTTCTTGACCAGATGCTGGCCCGGCGGCAGGCGCTCGGTTTCCGGGCGGCTGATACGGCCGGTCAGGAATTTTCCTTCTGCCGCCCAGCGGCGTTTGGATGTCGTGAGCTTGCTGTCTTCGGGGATCTGGTCGTCGCTCATGGTGGTCTCCTTGCGGTGCAGCAATCAGACATCCGCGCCTGAGACGTGTCAAGTTTCAGCGCCTCTTGGAAATCTGCATCGCGCTCATTACACTTGGAGCGGTCGGGTTATGCCTCCACGGGGAGCGGAGGCGGAAAGGGAGGAGCGAGACTCTGTCTGCGCGCTATCGCATCATTGCGGCGTTCTGCGCCGCACCCTTGTTGGTTTTCGCTTTCTTCTATTACGGAAGCGCGGTCGCCACGCGCGCCTATATGGGCGAGGCTTCGGCGCAAGCAGGTACGGCACTCCGGCTCGCGGTCTCGGCGCTGAGTGGCCATCTCAGCCGCTATGAGGCGTTGCCGGCGCTGATTGCAGACCATGACGATATCAAGGAGTTGGTGAGCCGGTCGGACGATCCGTCACTCCGCGACAACGCCAATCTCTACCTCAAGGAAATCAACGGGCTGCTGAAATCGTCCGATATTTATGTCGTGCGCCCGGATGGCGAGACGATCGCCGCAAGCAATTATGATGGCCCCGGCAGTTTCGTCGGTGAAAACTTCAGCTACCGCCCCTATTTCCAGGAGGCGATCGGTGGGCACCATGCCCGCTTCTATGCACTCGGTACGACCTCGCTGAAGCGTGGCTATTATTTCTCTTCGCCGATCTGGGTGGATGGCGAAATCCGTGGCGTTATCGTGTTCAAGGTCGATATCGATGTGATCGAATCCTCCTGGAGCGGCGGCGAATACCGCATCTTCGTTTCCGACCCTGAGGGCATCATCTTTATGTCCGACAGTCCGGACTGGCTCTACGGGGCGATCCTGCCGCTGAGTTCGGATCGGGTGGCGCGCACAGAGGCATCGCGGCGTTATGCCAATGCAAAGCTCGTCGAACTGCCGGTCATCCGTCATCGCTTCGAAGATCATGACCTGATGACGCTTGCCGATGATCGTGAGCAGAGCGAATATCTTGTTCTCTCACACTACATGCCAGCTGAAGACTGGACGGTGAACGTGCTGATGGACACAAGCTCCATTCGGGCACAGGCGCGGACCGCGCTGGTCGTCATCTTCCTCGTTCTCTGCATTGCCGGCCTGACTTTTGCCATTCTTCGGCAGCGACGCATGCGGCTTGCCGAGCGCCTGCAACTGCAGGCCGAAGCGCGGAACGAGTTGGAGCGGCGAGTTGACGAGCGTACGGCGGACCTTGCCCGTGTCAATAGCCGCATCGAGGAGGAGATTGCCGAGCGGCGCCTCACTGAACAGCAGCTTCGCCAGACACAAGCCGACCTCATCCAGGCTGGCAAGCTTGCCGGTCTCGGGCAGATGTCGGCAGCGCTTTCGCATGAGTTCAACCAGCCGCTTGCCGCGGCCAAGACCTATACGGACAGTGCCTCCGTGCTGCTCGAGCGTGGGCGCACTGAGGAGGCGCAGGACAATATCCAGCGCATCGGCGGTTTGATCGATCGCATGGCCTCGATCAGCCGGCACCTGCGCAATTTTGCGCGCAAGCCCAATGAGAAGCTCGGTCCCGTGCCGCTCGACGAGGCAATCCGCGATACGCTGGAGATCATCGCCTGGCGGCTCAAGGCTGCGGATGCCGATCTACGGCTGTATCTCGGACCCCGGCCGCCAGTGGTCAAGGCGGGCTCGGTGCGTCTGCAGCAGGTGCTGGTCAACGTGATCTCGAATGCGGCTGATGCCGTCGAGGGGCTGGAAAACCGGAGCATCGAGGTTTCGGCGTCCGAAGAGGCCGGCAGAGTAATCCTGACCGTGCGTGATCATGGGCCTGGTGTGCCGGCGGCGATTGCCGAGCGCATCTTCGATCCCTTCTTCACCACCAAAGGAGTGGGCAAAGGCCTCGGCCTTGGGCTCTCCATTTCCTATAACATCATCAAGGATTTCGGCGGTAGCCTGACTGTCTCCAACCATCCAGAGGGTGGGGCCGTGTTCCGTATCGAGCTTTCGGCCGCGGTAGGCTCGATGCCGGAGGCAGCGGAATGAACGAACAGAAAATATTGCTCGTCGATGACGAAGAGGAACTGCGCCGCTCAACCGCACAGGCGCTGGAACTCTCCGGCTTCAACGTCGAGACTTTTTCGAATGCCGATCACGTGCTGGAACTGATCGGCTACAGTTTTCCCGGTGTCGTCGTTACCGATATCCGTATGCCGGGCATGGACGGCATGACGCTGATGCAGAAGATCCGTGAACTCGATACCGAAGTGCCCGTTATTCTCGTCACGGGCCATGGGGATGTGCAGCTCGCCGTTAAGGCGATGCGCGAGGGTGCTTATGACTTCATCGAGAAGCCGTTCACGCCGCAGATGCTTGCCGGCGTCATCCGTCGCGCCATGGAGCGACGCAGCCTCGTGCTGGAGAACCGACTGTTGAAGGCGGTCGCCGGTAAGCGCGACGACATCGAGGCGCGGCTGCCGGGCCGCACGCAGATCATGGTCGACCTGCGCTACCGCATCCGTGCGATCGGGGCGAGCGATGCCGATACGCTTGTGGTCGGTGATACCGGTGCCGGCAAGGAAGTAGTGGCTCGGGCGATGCATGATATCAGCGCGCGGGCAAGCCGGCCGTTCATCGCCATCAATTGTGCAGCGCTTCCGGCAAATCTGATCGAGAGCGAGCTTTTCGGACACGAGGCCGGCGCTTTTCCGGGGGCGGTGCGGCCGCGCTATGGCAAGTTCGAGCATGGGAGGGGCGGTACCATCCTGCTCGACGAGATCGGCTCCATGCCGTTTGATCTGCAGGCGAAGTTCCTGCGGGTGCTGCAGGAGAGAATGATTTCCCGCCTCGGATCGAATGAGACCGTACCGCTCGACGTGCGGTTCATCGCCACAAGCAAGGTCGATCTGGAAGCGGAAGTCGCTGGTGGCCGATTCCGCGCCGACCTCCTCTACCGGCTGAATGTCGCGACCATTCATGTGCCGTCGCTCTCACAGCGCCGGGCCGATGTTCCGCTGCTCTTCATGCAACTCGTCAGGGAGGCTGCTGCTCGTTACGGCAAAGACGACATGGCCGTGCCACCGGATGTGGTTTCCGACATCGCGCAGCGCGACTGGCCGGGCAATGTCCGCGAATTGCGCAATGCGGCCGACCGCTTCGTACTCGGCCTTGATGGCGGCAGCCGGCAAGCTGAGGCCGCAGGGCTTGCTGAGCGTGTCG
Source organism: Rhizobium viscosum (assembly GCF_014873945.1). Lineage (NCBI taxonomy): Bacteria > Pseudomonadati > Pseudomonadota > Alphaproteobacteria > Hyphomicrobiales > Rhizobiaceae > Rhizobium > Rhizobium viscosum. Next base: position 2,715,764 of record NZ_JADBEC010000001.1, read on the forward strand.
CGGAATTCGAACGTGGCGTGATTGCGAGTGCGCTTGTCGCTCATAGCGGCAGCCTGAAGCCGGTCTATGAATCGCTCGGCATCTCGCGCAAAACGCTTTACGAGAAGATGCAGAAATACGGTCTCGACAAGAAGCTGCTGGCCAATGACATGGCTGGTGAGATGCGCCGCGAGCTTTGATCTCCTTTCGAATTTGATCTTGATCGCGGTGTCTGCGGGTCGTCCTCGATTCATATCTTGACAGGTAACCATTTGGTTGCCTATAAGATCATAATAGGCAACCAAATGGTTCCATATTCGCATGGATGAAGATGCGGTTTTTCGAGCGCTGGCGGATGGCAGCCGGCGACGCCTGCTGGATCGCCTGCATGCGCGCAACGGCCAGACGCTCGGCGAATTGTGCGAAGGGCTGGAGATGACGCGGCAGGCGGTGACGAAGCATCTCGGCATTCTCGAAGAAGCGAACCTCGTTTCCACGCGCCGGCAGGGGCGCGAAAAGCTGCATTACATCAATCCGGTTCCGATCAACGAGATTGCGGACCGCTGGATCAGCAAATTCGAGCGCCGCGCGTTAGAGGTGCTCTCCGATCTCAAGAAGAGCCTCGAGGGCAGCAAAGACGAATGAATCGTCCCGCCTGCCGGCGAGGGTCTGACCAAGCCCTGGCGAAAAGGAGTATCATCATGGCTGGCAGCGCATTCAATTACGTCACCTATATCCGCACCACACCGGAGCAGCTCTGGTCGGCACTCACCACGTCGGAATTCATGAAGAAATTCTGGCTGGGCGTGCAGTTCGAAACCGATTGGAAAGTCGGCTCTGCCTGGCAGATGCGCTACTCCGACGGAACCGTCACCGATACCGGCGAAATCCTCGAATTCGATCCGCCCAGGCGGCTTGTCCTGAAGTGGCATAATGAGTTCAGGCCGGAGCTCAAGGCTGAAGGGTTTTCCCGGTGCGTAATGGAGCTCGAACCCGTCGGCGAGGCGGTCAAGCTGACGCTGACGCATTCGATGCCGATAGAAGGTTCCAAGTTCATTGGCGCCGTCTCCGGCGGGTGGCCGCAAATTCTCTCCAACCTCAAATCGCTCTTGGAAACGGGTGAGGTCGTCCTTCCACCAAACCGGTGAAGGACAAGCGATGGGTGGATTTCCACCCATCGCTTTAACCATTTGTTTCCAAATCGACCCATGCTGCAGCGCACTGTCGCAAAATCATCATTCCTCCTTACGCGCGGCGATTGCGGGCGCAGGTTTTCGGCCTGCAATGAGCTATCCGAGCCGGTGCGGAGGATGCGCCGGCGGGACGACCCATTTTCATCAGGGAGGAAAACGATGAAAATCCTGAAGGCCATGCTCGGCGTGACCGCCGCCGCTGCCGTTTCGCTGCTCGCTTATTCTGCCTCGGCGCAGACCTATCCCGAACGCACCATCACCATGGTCGTACCTTTCGCAGCCGGCGGCCCGACCGATACCGTCGCGCGCCTCATTGCGGAATCCATGTCAAAGGATCTTGGCCAGCAGATCGTCGTTGAAAACGTCGGCGGTGCTGGCGGCACGCTTGGCGCTGGCCGCGTTGCCGATGCCGATCCGGATGGCTACACCATCCTGCTGCACCATATCGGCATGGCGACCAGCGCTACGCTTTACCGCAAGCTCGCCTACGACACACTGAACGCCTTCGAATATGTCGGTCTCGTTACCGATGTTCCGATGACGATCGTTGCCCGCAAGGATTTCGAACCGGCCGATCTGAAGGGCCTGATCGACTATGTGAAGGCGAACAAGGACAAGGTCACTGTCGCCAATGCCGGCATCGGTGCCGCATCCCATCTTTGCGGCATGATGTTCATGAGCGCCATCCAGACGCCACTCACGACTGTTCCCTACAAAGGCACCGGCCCCGCCATGACTGACCTTCTCGGCGGCCAGGTCGATATCATGTGCGACCAGACGACCAATACGACGAAGCAGATCAAGGGCGGCACGATCAAGGCCTATGCCGTGACCTCGCCGGCACGTCTCGATGTGTTCAAGGACATTCCAACCGCCGTCGAAGCCGGCCTGCCGGGCTTCGAAGTCGGTATCTGGCACGGCATCTACACGCCAAAGGGCACGCCGGCCGAAATCAACGAGCGCCTGTCGAAATCGCTGCAGGTCGCGCTGAAGGATCCGAATGTCGCTGCCCGATTTGCCGAGCTTGGCACTGCTCCCTCGTCGGATGCCGATGCGACACCGGCTGCGCTGAAGGCGAAGCTCGAGAGCGAAATCGCCCGCTGGAAGCCTGTCATCGAAGCAGCCGGCGAATACGCGGACTAAGCCTGGCTGCCGCATTTGCACCCTCTTCCCGGCCGGGAGGAGGGTGTTTGCAGCTTCCGCAGCGACGCTCAATCTCCAACTGCAGGAGACATTATGAAATCTCTTAGCTTCGACACCACCAATGTCATCTGCGGCGCCTTGCTCGCTGCAACTGGCGTCTTTTTCGCCTATCAGTCGCTGAACCTTGATATCGGTACGGCGCTGCGTATGGGCCCCGGTTACTTTCCGCTCGTCCTGTCAGGCATCCTCGTCCTGCTTGGTCTCATCATTCTCGTTCAGGCCGTGCGGGTTCAGGGTGAACCGATCGAACCGCTCGCTTGGCGCGGCATGCTCTTCATCCTGCCGGCGCCGATTTTCTTCGGGCTGACGGTGCGTGGACTCGGTTTTGCGCCGGCAATCTTCCTGACGTGCTTCATCGCCTGCTTCGCCTCCACTCGCATGAACGTGCTGATGGCAGTTGGCCTTTCGCTGGTGCTGACGGTCTTTTCGGTGGCGGTGTTCAGCTACGGGCTCGGGCTGCCGTTCGAACGCTTCGGCCCCTGGGTTCGGTTCTAGGAGGCGGCGATGGAACTTTTCAGCAATCTCGCGCTCGGTTTTTATACGGCAGCAAGCCCGGAAAACCTGTTCTTCTGCCTAATCGGCGTGTTGCTTGGCACGTTGATTGGCGTGCTGCCCGGTATCGGTGCCACGGCGACGATCGCCATGCTGCTGCCGATCACTTTCCAGCTTGAGCCGGTCTCCTCGCTCATCATGTTGGCCGGCATCTACTACGGCGCCCAGTACGGCGGCTCGACGACAGCGATCCTCATCAATATGCCCGGCGAATCCTCATCAGCCGTGACAGCCATCGACGGCTATCAGATGGCACGGCGGGGCAGGGCGGGCGCGGCCCTTGCAATTGCCGCACTCGGCTCCTTCTTCGCCGGGTCGGTCTCGACCTTCCTCGTGGCGGTCTTCGCGCCGCCATTGACGGCAATCGCGCTGCAGTTCGGTTCGGCGGAATATTTCTCGCTGATGATCGTCGGTCTCGTCTCTTCCATCGCGCTGGCTCATGGCTCGGTCGTCAAGGCACTGGCCATGGTGGCCCTCGGGCTGCTGCTCGGTCTCGTCGGCACGGATATCTATACCGGCACGCCGCGCTTCACGCTCGGCATTCGTGAATATGCCGACGGGCTGAATTTTGTGGCGCTTGCCGTCGGTGTCTTCGGCATTGCGGAAATTCTGCGCAATCTGGAGGGCGAGAAGACTCGTACCGTGCTGATGGCGAAGGTTTCGGGGCTCCTGCCGTCAAGGGAAGAGTTCAAGGAGATGATCGCCCCGGTCATTCGTGGCACGGTCATTGGCTCGGCGCTCGGCATCCTGCCAGGCGGTGGAGCGATCCTTGCCTCCTTTGCCTCCTATACGGTGGAAAAGCGTGTCTCGAAGAAGCCGGAAGAGTTCGGTCATGGCGCTGTTGCCGGTGTTGCCGGACCGGAATCGGCCAACAATGCCGGGGCACAGACCTCGTTCATTCCGCTGCTGACGCTCGGTATTCCTGCAAACCCTGTCATGGCGCTGATGGTCGGTGCTATGATCATCCAGGGCATTGTACCGGGACCGAACGTGGCGACGGAGCAGCCGGCGCTTTTCTGGGGCATCATCGCCTCCATGTGGATCGGCAACCTGATGCTCGTCATCCTCAACCTGCCGCTGATCGGCCTGTGGGTGAAGCTGCTGACGGTGCCGTACTACGTGCTCTTCCCGGTGATCATGGCCTTCTGCTCGATCGGGGTCTATAGCGTCAACTCCAACGTCTATGACCTCTACGCCGTCGCCTTCTTCGGCCTGATCGGCTATGTGCTGGCGAAGCTCCGCTGCGAACCGGCGCCGCTGTTGCTCGGCTTCGTGCTTGGGCCGCTGCTGGAGGAAAATCTGCGGCGCGCCATGATCCTGTCGCGCGGCGACGCCACGACCTTCATCACACGGCCGATCAGTGCTACGCTGCTCGCGATCGCTGTTGCGGTGTTGATCATCGTCTTCCTGCCGAGCGTCAAGCGCAAGCGCGAAGAGGTCTTCGTCGAAGAGGCCTAGGGCTTGCGTTGCCGGGCTGTTTGTTGAAAAAAGAACGATCTGATGCGGGCGCCGTCGGGCGCCCGTTTCGTTTTACAGGATATCCAGGCTCATGAGCATTCCCGCCCGGATCAGCAACGATCTGCCCTTTCTAACCTCTGTCCGTCGCGATTTGCATGCCCACCCCGAACTCGGCTTCGAGGAGGAGCGTACCAGCGATATCGTCGCGAAACTGCTGGATGAGGCGGGTATCCAGGTGCACCGCGGCCTTGGCGGCACCGGTGTCGTCGGAACGCTGCAGATCGGCAATGGTACGCGCAGGATTGGGCTGAGGGCAGATATGGACGCGCTCGCCATGCCGGAAACGGCGGATCGCCCTTACAAGTCGAGCGTGCCGGGCAAAATGCATGCTTGCGGCCATGACGGGCATACGGTGATGTTGCTCGGCGCGGCACGCTATCTGGCTGAAACGCGCAGTTTTTCCGGCACTGTGCATTTCATCTTCCAGCCGGCCGAAGAGGGCCGTGGCGGTGCAAAGCGCATGGTGGAGGAGGGACTGTTCAAGCAGTTTCCCTGCGATGCCGTCTATGGGTTGCACAATATGCCCGGGCTTGCCGTGGATGAGATCGCGGTCGTCAAGGGGCCGCAGCTTGCGTCTTCGGATAGCTGGCGGGTCACCTTCCGGGGTGTTGGTACGCATGGCGCAAAGCCGCATCTCGGCCGCGATCCCATCACAGCTGCGGCCACTTTCCTTTCGTCTCTGCAGACCATCGTCGGGCGCGTCGTCGATCCCCTTCAGCCGGCCGTCGTCAGCGCCTGTTCACTCCAAGCCGGCAATCCGAAGGCATTGAACGTCATCCCCGATATTGTCGAGATCGGAGGAACGGCGCGGGCCTATTCGCCTGAGGTGCGCGACCAACTTGAAGCCGAAATCGGGCGTCTGGCGCAGGGAACCGCCGCCATGTTCGGCATTTCGGTCGATTATGAATTCGAACGCCGCATTCCGCCCGTCGTCAATGACGCGGATGCGACCGTGCGGGCGCTGGGTGCCGCACAGGCGGTGTTCGGTGAAAAGGTGCGTACCAGCTTTCCGCCGTCGACTGCCGGGGATGATTTCGCTTTCTTCGGACAAAATGCGCCCGGCTGTTATGTCTGGCTCGGCAATGGCCCGGCTGTCGATGGAGCGCTGCATCACAACACCGCCTACGACTTCAATGACGAGGCGCTGGGCTATGGCGCGGCCTATTGGGTGTCGCTGGTAGAGCGGGAGCTCAAGGCTGAGGCGTAGGCCGCCTCAAAACGTTTCCAGCACGGGGCTTTCCAGCACCTTGCCGGTGATGACGTCGGCAATGCCGCGGTCAGTCTGGTGTGGGCCGATATTGCAGGCAAGGGTCGCGCCAAAGCAGGCCTTGAAGACCAGATAGGGCGGCTTCCAGTCAACGATTTTTTCCATCGCCTTGCGGATCGCGGCAAAGCCTTCGGCAGTTTCCTGCAGGGAGGCATCGCTCACGAGGCCGGAGAGCGGCAGGGGCAGCAGGGCCTCGATGTGGCCGTCCTTTGCGACGGCCATGCCGCCGCCGGCGTCAATGACGGCATTGGCGGCAAGCGCCATGTCGCCGGCATTTCCGCCGAAAACGGTGAGGTTGTGGCTGTCATGCGAGACCGTCGTGCAGAAGGCGCCGCGCCACTCACTCCAGCCAGTCAGGAAGCCGACACGCGGTTTGTCGTCTGCAAGCCCATGACGGTGCGCGACGGCTATCATGGCGCTGCCGGCGGGTGGCACGACGAAGCCGTCGCGAACGTCTGCTTGGGCTTCACCCCATTGGGTAAAGCGCGGGCGATCGATTGTTGCGAGGCGTACTTTGCTGCCGTTGGCGGGAATGCGGAAATCGTCTTCGGCAAGCGGTACGAGCTTGACCGATTGCATGAGCGGCCCGGCGTCGAACGACGGAAGGCGATCCCTGATCATGCCATTTTCGGCGATTAGGCGACCGTTGGCGATGACGGCGCGGGTCTTGAATTCACTCATGTCCTCGAACAGCACGAGATCGGCTCGGCGCCCGGCGGCGATGAGCCCGAGGTCGGAGCGCTTCAGGCGTTGTGCGGCGTTGAAGGTAGCGGCTTGTAATGCCCATTCCGGGCGCATGCCGTAGCGCACGAGGCGACGCACGACGTCGTCGAGGCCGCCATTCTGATAAAGTTCATCGGGGAAGACATCGTCGGTGCAGAGCGTGACGGTCGGTGGAAGGTGGCCGATACCGTTCAACGCATCGACAAATTCCTTCAGCAGATGATCGTGCGAGCCGCGCAACTCGATCGTCATTCCGGCCGCCAGCTTCTGCAGCAGATCGGCGCCCGAAGTGAGTTCATGGTCGGAAGTGACGCCGGCTGCCATAAAGGCGTTGAGGTCAGCACCCTCCAGTCCGCGGGCATGACCGCAGACGAGCTTTCCTGCAACAAGACCGGCATTGACGATATCAGTCATGCGCGGATCGCCATCGATGACACCGCGCATGTTCATCACTTCCGCGACGCCACCGATCGCCGGCGAGCGCAGCAGTTCGGCGATGACGCCGGCATCGAAATCTGCACCGGCGAGCTCCAGGCCGGGGGCGGAGGGAACGCAGGAAGGGGCAAGCAGGATCATGCGCAACGGCAGATTGCGCGAAGCTTCGATCGCCCAGCGTACTCCGTCCAGGCCATGGACATTGCCGAATTCATGCGGATCCCAGACAATCGTCGTCACGCCGCGCGGCAACACGGCTTCAGCATATTCAGCCGGCGTGACCATAGAGCTTTCAATATGCATGTGCGTATCGATGAGACCGGGAGAGACGATGCTGCCGGTTGCGTCGATTACGTTGGTAGCGTCCATGCGGCTTGCCGGCGTGTGAACACTTGCGATCAAAGCGCCGACTAGGCCGATATCGGCTTCGCGGATCAGGCCGGTGATCGCATCAAGGATACGGCCGCCGGTCACAAGCACATCGAAGGGAGCATCGCCGCGGGCCGCAGCGACGGCACGGGCGCGTAAGGCGGGCTCGTTGAGATCGGCGGGTTCCTGGCGCGGAGTTGCAGTCATTTGCGAGCCTCGTTGACCAGAGCGGCGAGAATGATGACACGCGCCATGTCGGCATCGATGTCGGCAGCGAACTGTGCATTAAACGTTGCATGGGTGGCGCGGGTTTCAACGACCGTGCGCCCGCGCGTATGCTGCCCCTGCAATTCCACGTCGATGCGGGCAGGGCGGAAGCTCACCACTTGCGGAGCGACGAAGGCGACGGCAGCCGAAGGATCATAGATCGCCATGGCAGGACGACCGCGGCTGGTGCCGATGCGGATATAACCGGCAAACATGTCGGCGATCAACTCGGCATTGGCGCCGCCGGCAGTGCGGATCGGATCGGCGTCCTCGGGCTTTGCAAGAACCTTGCGGCAGAGATCGAGATCGACCATGTGCAGCGGCAGCTTGTGGGCGATGACGATCGCCAGCGCCTCGGGATCGGCGAGTGCGTTGAATTCTGCGGAAGCCGTATGATTGCCGGAGGTGACACCGCCGCCCATCCAGACGAGTTCGGTGATGCGGGCGGCAAGATCGGGCCGGGCGAGCGCGAGTGCGGCGATATTCGTCAGCGGTCCAAGCGCCAGAACGCGGTGCGGGCCTTCCAGTTCCAGCCAGCGGCAAAGCGCGACGAAGGCATCACTATCCGGCAGGATCGGGGCCGGTGGCAGATGTTTGCCGGTTGTCGGAATGCCGCTTTCGCCCAGGATCGCCTGGGCAGTCTCTAGCCTGCCGAGGACGGGCATGTCGCGACCGGTATGGATCGGAAATTTCCAACCGAAGGCCTTGGCAGCGCCCGCCGCATTGGTGCGCACCTGCGGCAACGGCGCATTGCCGAAAACCAGAGAGACGCCGTCGATGTCGAGTTCCGCGTTCGTCACCACCATGATGGCGGCGATATCGTCGAACCCCATGTCTGTGTCGATCCAGACGCCCATGATTTCACCCGAAACGCTTGAGGCTTGCGGAAATTGCGACCGGCAGGTCGAAGGCGATCGTACTGTTGAGTTCGTGTTGCGGCAGGGCGGCGTCCACTTCCGCCTTGATCGGACCGAGCGCGCTGTCCAGCAGATATTCGCGGCTGTTGCCGGCGAAAGAAGTGCCGCGCACGGTGCCTTGGAAAGGACCAGAACCAAGAACCACCGCGCGCGGCCGCCAGGCCAGGCCCGCCGCACCTTCAGGCGCTGCGTCGGAAAGCGCGACAGCGCCGTTCGGCGTCGCGAGTTTTCCGTCCTTCAGAGCAAAGACGTTTTCGAAGCCGACGAAATCGGCCACGAAGGAGGAAACAGGTTTGTTGTAGATGTCCTCGGGAGTGCCGATCTGCTCGATGCCGCCGTTCAGCATGACGATGATGCGGTCGGCAAGGGCAAGGGCCTCCGCCTGGTCGTGGGTGACGAAGATCATCGTCACGCCGGTTTCCTTCTGGACGCGCTGCAGCTCGGCGCGCATCTCAAGACGCAGGCGGGCGTCGAGATTGGAAAGCGGCTCGTCGAGCAGCAACACCTTCGGTTCCATGACCATGGAACGGGCGAGTGCGACGCGCTGCTGCTGGCCGCCCGAAAGTTCGCCCGGCTTGCGGCCGGAGAATTTCGCAAGCCCGACGGACTTGAGGCCAGCATTGACCTTGGCATCCAGATCCTGGCCGCGAAGGCCCTTCAGGCGCAGGCCGAAGGCGACGTTTTCATAGACCGTCAGATGCGGGAAAAGCGCGTAGGACTGGAAGACGAGGCCGACAGCGCGCTTGTTTGCGGAGACGCGGGTGATCTCAGCGCCATCGAGATTGATGCGGCCGGAGGCCGGGTTCAGCAGGCCGGCAATGGCGCGCATGGTCGTCGTCTTGCCACAGCCGGAGGGGCCGAGAAGGGCTACCAGCTCGCCTTTGGCGATCGACAGATCGAGGTCCCTCACCGCGACCGTATCGCCATAGGCGAGTGTCAGCTTGTCGAGTTGAAGGTAGGCATCAGACATAGCGAGAGAATCCTAGGAAGCGTTCGGCGAGGAAGACGATGCCGATCGAAAGGAAGGCGAGCAGCGCCGAGAGCGCGGCAACGGAGGGGTCGTAGGTGGTCTCCATATAGCCCAGCATGTCGATCGGCAGGGTGCGGACGCCAGGGCCGGAGAGGAAGAGCGAGACCGGCACCTGATTGAAGCTGGTGACAAAGCCGAGGATGAAGGCGGCGAGAATGCCGCCGCGGATATTTGGCATGACCACGCGGAAGAAGGCGCCGAGCCGCGAGGAACCGAGCAATATGGCGGCTTCCTCGATATCCGAGCGCAGGTTGCCAAGGCTTGCGGACACAACACGCACCGTATAGGGCAGCACCAGCGCCGTATGGGCGAAGAAGAGCGCCAACGTGATGTTGAAGCCGAAGGGCACGACCAGGTAACGCAGCAGCGCCAGACCGACAATGATGCCAGGCACAATGATCGGCAGTGAGACGATGGTTCTTACCGTCTCTGCGCCCGGCAGACGATAGCGCGACAGGGCATAGGCGGCGGGGATGCCGAGGAAAAGAGCTGCAAGCGTGCCGAAGACCGCAAGGAACATCGACATGGCGAAGCTCTCGCGGAAGCTATCGATGGTGAAGACCTTGGCGACCCAGCGCAGCGACAGGCCCTGCGGGGGGAAGGCCAGCGTGTCGCCGGCCGAAAGCGAAGCGGCGATGATGATCAGGAAGGGGCCGATCAGGAAGATCAGCAGCAGGAAGAGCACGACGGGTGACAGGAGACGGATGCTCATCGGCCGTTCCTCGCAGTAGCAAGCCGTTTCAGCAGGATATTGGCGGCAAAGCTCATGACGATCAGGATGAAGGCGATGACGCTTGCCGAGATGAAATTATTGGCGACCGAGACCTGCTGATACAGCAGCGTTTCCAGCATCAGCACTTTGGAGCCACCGAGGATGGCCGGCGTGATATAGGCCGTCAGCGAGCCGGTGAAGACCAGCGTGCCGCCGACGACGAGGCCTTCCTTGGTGAGCGGCAGGATGACTTTCCAGAAGACCTGGAACCAGTTCGCACCGAGCACGCGAGCAGCCGGAATGGCATCCTTCGGCATGTTCTCAAGCGCGCTGATCAGCGACAGGATCATCAGCGGCAGGAAAAGCTGCAGCAAGCCGATGAAGACGGCGGTTTCGGTGAAGAGCAGGCGCAGCGGCTCCGGACTGAGACCGAGACCGGTGATGGCTTCATTGACGATACCGGTGCGGCCGAGAATGACAATCCAGGCATAGGTGCGCGCGACCGGCGAAATCATCAGCGGCAGGGTGATGAGGCCGATCATTCGGCCCTTGCCCTTCGGAGGAAGATTGACGATCGCGAAGGCGGCGGCATAACCGATAACGGCCGAAACAGCCGTCACTTCGAGGCCGAGCCGGAAGGTGCGGAAGAAGACGGTGCGGTTCAGCGTTTCGGAGAAGAAATCGGTATAGGCGGCAAGCGTCCAGGCTCCACCACTGCGAAAACCTTCCGAAAGCAGGATCGCGACTGGCAGCAGAAAAACCAGGGCGGCGAAGATCGCTGCCGGCAGGGTAAGCGCCAAGGCTTCTGCGCGGTTCTGGAACATGGGACGCCTTTCGAGCGGAGGAAGGGTCAGTCCCGGCCGCTGCCGGGACCGATTTCAGACTGGCTTACTGGCCGACCTTTTCGTTCCATTCCTTCAGCCAGCCATTACGATTGTCGAGGGCGGCTGCGGAGGAGATGAGTTTCAGGCTCTTGGCGGTTTCTTCGCCATAGGTGATGTTGTTGGCGACCTGGTCGGAGACCTTGACTTCCTTGTTCGCCGGGCTGTCGATCAGCTTTTCGGCGAGCTTGGTCTGGACTTCGGTCGAGAGCCAGAAGTCCATGAACTGCAGAGCGAGATCCTGGTTCTTCGAGCCCTTGGTCAGGACCAGCACGTTCATGCCACCCGTCTGCCCCTCCTTCGGTGTTGCCCAGGCAACGGGAACGTCGAGCTTGGTGAAGCCTGCCCAGGAGAAGCGGCCGATCGGAGCGGCCCAGATTTCTTCCTGCTGCATCAGCTGCACGAGCTGGGAGGACTTTTCATAGAAGGTGACGATCTCGTCCTTCTTTTCGCCAAGCGCTTCGATCGGTGCCTTCAGATCAGGTGTGTCCTTGCCGAGCGCGAGGCCAAGCATATAGAGCGCCGGCGGGCCCTGGTTGGTCGTGACGTTCGGGAAGGCGACGTGACCAACATATTCTGGCTTCAAGAGATCGGCCCAGGACTCGATCTTCATCTTGTCGGAGCGATAGGCGATCGAGGTGGCGTAAAACGTGTAGCCGACGCTCATGCCGTCGCCGTTCGGATCCTTGGCGACATCATAGAGCTTGGAGAAATTTTCGAGCTTGGACGCATCGACCTTGTCGATCAGGCCGGCGCGGGAAGCCGCAAGGCCGTCAGCCATGGAGACGGCGGCGAGATCGACCACCGGATTGGCCTTGTTGGCTTCCATCTTGGCGATGCGTTCGACGCTATTGCCGGTTTCGACGACAAGCTTGCAGCCGCACTTGGCTTCGAAGGGATCGTAGACGATCGTCTTGTAGTCATCCTGCGCGAAAGCATAGACGGAAATGGTCAATGTCCGCTCCTGCGCAGCGGCACCAAGCGGGAATAGGGCGGCCAGCGCCACCGATGTAATCAGGGCTTTCTTCATTCTACAAGTTCTCCATCTCTGAGGTTTTTGGTGCCGGGTTCGCGAGCCCGGATGACTGGCGGATGATGAGTTGCATGGGCACGCGTTCGGTCTCCGCCGTAACCAGCACGCCCTCTCGGGTGCCGCTTTCGTTTATTCTGTCGACCAGTGCCGAGACGGCGATTTCGGCAATGGTATCCATGTCCATCCTCACCGTTGTCAGCGAGGGGGTGACGACAGGCGACCAGATGAGATCATCGAAGCCGGTGACGCTGACATCGGCGGGCACGCTGATGCCCTCCTGCTGCAGTTCGGTCAGCGCGCGCAGCGCCTGCAAGTCGGAAAGGGCGGCAAAGGCGGTGAAGCCCTGATGCGCCTTTGCTGCAAGGCCCAGCCGGCAGTCGGCACCCGTCTCGTTCTCCAGCCGCTCGATCCAGAGCGTTTCGGAGCGCATGCCGGGCTGCAGGCCGGCCCTGATGCCGCCGGCTCTGTCGTTCTGGACATTGGACTCGTGATTGTTGCCGATGATGAGGATCTGCTTGTGGCCGAGGCTCGCAAGGTGGGCGGCGATCTCCTTGCCACCCTGCCAGTGATCGGCGGCGACCGTATTGCCGGGCGTGGAGGCGGTATCGATCACTGCCACCGGGCAGCTTGCGGCGGAAATGCGGGTGGCACGGCGCGGCACGACCACCATGCCGTCGACGCCACGCTCCACCAGCCGGTTGATCGCTTCGGTCTGCGCCGTGATATCGCCGCGAGAGTCGGCGATCAGCACGCCATAGCCTGCTGCGGATGCAGCATATTCGATGGCCTGGGCGATCTTCGGAAAGAGAGGATTGGCAATGTCAGGAAGGACAAGGCCGAGCACGCCGCTGCGGCCGGTGCGCAGAGCCCGGCCGGCCTGGCTCGGCACATAGCCGAGTTCGGCAGCATGCGCGCGAATTCTTTCGATTAGGGCGTCGGAAACACGGCCTTTGCCGGAGAGCGCATTGGAGACCGTGGCAACGGAGACACCGAGCGACGTCGCTATCCTGCTGAGATTGGGTCCCGGGCGTTGTGAAGCCATCGTTTTTGAAGTGCTGCGCTTAATCGTTTAATCAACTGCATAGCGTAGCGATTACGGCTTGTCGAATCCAAATTCCTCCTATGCGCATATTATCTATTCCGACAGATATTCACGCAAAGAAAAAGCCCCGCGGCAAACCGCGGGGCTTGGGAATAACGCTATGCGAGGACCTTAGCTGCCCTTGGTAACCTTGACCGGTCCCGGACTGGTGGTCTTGCCGCCCGGAGCGAAGCCGCCACCGGTTGCGATGTTGAGCGCAGCGTAATCCTTTGCCATCTGCTGAACAGCGGCGGCAAGGCTTGCCTGAGCGAGAGAGACCTGACGCTGGGCATCGAGAACGTCGAGCAGCGAGGACGCGCCGTCCTTGTAGGATGCCGTCGAAAGCTCGAGGGTTTCCTGGGTCGTCCTGACCTGGGCGCGCAAAGCATCAACCGTCTGGGCGTCGCGGCGAACGGCCGAAAGGGCATTCTCAACCTGCTCGACTGCCGTCAGAACGGTCTGCTTCCAGGCGAGATAGGATGCGGCTGCGTCGGACTTGGAAACGTCGACATTGGCGCGCAGGCGGCCACCGTCGAGGATCGGCAGGTTCAGGGTTGGGCCGAAGGACCACGCCGACAGGCCGCCGTGTATGCCGCGCTGGTTAATGTAGCTCGGCGAGATCGAACCGGACAGCGAGATCGACGGGTAGAGCTGAGCCTCGGCGACACCGATCTGGGCGGTAGCGGCGGCGAGGTTACGCTCGGCCTGGCGAATATCCGGACGGTTGCGGATCAGGTCGGCCGGAACGCCGGAATTGATACCGCCGCGGAAAGTCGGCTGACCGGAGCCACGCAACAGTTCATCGACCATCGTACCAGCCGGCTGGCCGACGAGGGTGGCGATATGATGGGCCGAAACGCGGATGTTGGTTTCGAGGCCGGGGATTTCTGCGAGCGTCGACTGGACAAGACCTTCAGCCTGTACGACGTCGAGGCGGGACGCCGCACCTGCCTCAAGCTGGAACTTGGTGAGGTCGTAGGTTTCCTGACGGGACTTCAGGTTGGCCTTCGAAAGCGCCAGGCGCTGCTGGAAGAAGCGCAGATCAATATAGGTTGAGACAAGGTCCTGGATGTAAGACAGCTTGGCGATGTCGGCACCCGCGTAAGCGGAATCAAGAGAGGCGAGGGCGCTTTCCTTGCTGCGTCTGTAGAGACCGAACAGATCGAGCAACCAGGATAGGGAAAGCTGTCCGGCGCTGGTGTTGCGGGTGTTAGGCTGGTCGCGCAGCTCGCCGGTCTGGCCACTGATGGTGTGGGAAGCGCCGACATCGAGGGCGGGCAAGGCACCGGCGCCGGCGATGGTTACGTTGGCGGATGCGGAATTGATACGCTCGATCGCTTGTTGAATCGTCAGGTTCTGGCTAAGGCCGGTCTGGACAAGGCTGTCGAGCTTGCGGTCGTTATAGGCGGTCCACCAGGCCGTGGTAGCGACATCGCCGATGTTCTTTTTGCCACCTTCACTGAATTTTCCAGGAAGCGCCATTTCAGGAGGTACGTGATCAGGGCCTACTACACAGCCCGACAGCAATAACAATAGCGCCGGTGTGGCATAACGAAGAGATACCATGCATTTCATCCTGTAACTCGAGCAAGTCAATTCTTGTCCGAAGCGTCATGCTTCACTATCGGCCTGACGCGCCTCGTTCCTTACGCTAAACACATGCCGAAGCAGTCCGTGCGCAATGTAGCAATCCGGAAAGCTTTCTCACAGTGCATTTATATCACACTCCCGCCTCATTTTTTTGCCGTGTGGCAAAGGTGCGGCGGATCACGACGAAGAAGGACGGCACGAAGAAAATGCCGAGCATCGTCGCCGAAAGCATCCCTCCGAGCACGCCGATACCGATCGCGTTCTGGGCGGCGGAGCCCGCGCCCGTTGCGATGGCCAAAGGCACGACGCCGAGAATGAAAGCCAGAGATGTCATGATGATCGGGCGCAGGCGCAGCCTTGCTGCTTCCAGCGTCGCCTCGAAGAGCCCCATGCCCGTCTCCATTCGGTCCTTTGCGAATTCCACGATCAGGATAGCGTTCTTCGCGGCAAGGCCGATGGTCGTGAGCAGGCCCACTTTGAAATAGACGTCGTTCGCCTGCCCGAAGAGCGTTGCTGCGGCAAGCGCGCCGAGCACGCCGACCGGCACGGCCATGATGACCGAGAACGGGATCGACCAGCTCTCGTAGAGCGCAGCCAGGCAGAGGAAGACGACGAGAACCGAAATCGCGTAAAGCATCGGTGCCTGCGAGCCCGAGAGCCGCTCCTGATAGGAGATGCCCTGCCAGGCGACCGTGTAACCGCCGCCGAGCTGTTCGGTCAGGGCTTCCATCTCATTCATTGCCTCGCCGGAGGAGACTCCAGGGGCTGCCGCACCGTCGAGCGGGATCGCGCTGACGGCATTGAACCGGGCGAGTGAGGGCGCGCCTTCGACCCACTGGGTTGTCGTGAAGGCGGAGAAAGGCACCATCTCGCCGGCGTTGTTGCGGGCATACCAGTGGTTCAGATCGGTCGGCTGCATGCGGAAGGGAGCGTCGCCCTGCACGTAGACAGGCTTGATCTCGCCGTTCAGCGTGAAGTCGTTGACGTCGCGGCCGGTGAAGATGATCGACAGCATGGAATTGACCGAGGCGAGGTCGACACCCATGGCGCCGATCTTCTCCTGATCGATCAGGATCTTCATCTGCGGCTCGACTTCCTTGTTGTTCGAGCGTAGTGCGACGACCTTGCCGGTGGAGCCGGCCATCTGGATCAGCCGCTTGGAAGCGGCCGTCAGAGCTTGATTGCCATGGCCGCCGGTGTCCACCAGATACATGGAGAAGCCGCTCGACACGCCGAGACCCTGGATCGCTGGCGGCAGCAGTGCAAAGACCTGCGCCTCGCGGATCGAAAAGAAGTTCTTGAGAGCCCGGCTGACCACCGACTGCGCGCTGAGATTGGGATCGGTGCGCAGCGAGAAATCCTTGAGCTTGGTGAAGACGATGGCGCTGTTCTGGCCCGAACCGTTGAAGCCGAAGCCGAGCGCGCCGAAAACGGAATCCACCGCATCCTTCTCATTTTCACGGAAGTATTTTTCGACCTTTTCAACGACGGCCTGCGTCTGCTGCGTGGTGGAGCCCGGCGGCGTGGTGACGATGGTCAAGAGCACGCCCTGGTCTTCCTGCGGCAGGAACGAACTCGGCAGGCGCGTGAAGAGATAGGCGCAGCCGACGCCGACCAGCAGGAAAACCAGCATGACGCGGATCGGCCGCTTCAAGAGGTAGCCGATGGTGCGGACATAGCCGTTGGTCGAGCGGGTGAAATTGCGGTTGAACCAGTCGCCGATGCGATGCTTCTTATGCTCGTTGACCGGCTTCAGCATCGTCGCGCAGAGCGCCGGCGTCAGCACGATGGCGACGAGCGCAGACAGCAGCATGGCCGAAACGATGGTGATGGAGAACTGGCGATAGATGATGCCGGTCGAGCCGCCGAAGAAGGCCATGGGGATGAAGACGGCGGTCAGCACGAGAGCGATGCCGACGATGGCGCCGGTGATTTCGCCCATCGACTTCTCGGTCGCTTCAAGCGGCGAGAGCTTTTCCTCCGACATGATGCGTTCGACGTTTTCCACGACGACGATGGCGTCGTCGACGAGAAGGCCGATCGCCAGCACCATGGCGAACATCGTCAGCGTATTGATCGAATAGCCTGTTACCGCGAGGACTCCGAACGTGCCCAGAAGCACGACGGGAACGGCAATGGTCGGGATCAATGTCGCGCGCAGGTTCTGCAGGAAGATGAGCAGGACCACGAAAACGAGCACGATCGCCTCGATCAGTGTATGCACGACCTTCTCGATCGACAGCTCGACGAAGGGGGTCGTGTCGTAGGGATAGGTAATCTCGACACCTTCCGGCAGGCCACGGCCGATCGTTTCGAGTGCGGCGCGGACACGGGCGGCGGTATCGATGGCGTTCGCGCCAATTGCGAGGTTGACGGCGAAACCAGATGACGGCAGACCATTATAGCGCGAGCTGCCGCCATAGCTTTCCTGGCCGATTTCGACGCGGGCGACATCGCTGAGGCGGACTGTCGAACCGTCCTTTTCAACCTTCAGGATGATGTGCTCGAAATCCGCGACCGTAGTCAGCTGGCTCTGCGCGGTGATGGTGACGTTGATCTGCTGGCCCGGGACGGCAGGCTGGGCGCCGAGCGAGCCGACGGAGACCTGCGTATTCTGGGCCTGGATAGCAGAGGTCACGTCGCCTGGTGTGAGCTGAAACTTCTGCAGCTTGAACGGGTCGAGCCAGACGCGCATGGCGTAGCCGGAGCCAAACACGTTGATGCTGCCCACGCCTTCCAGGCGCTGGATCTGGTCCTCGATCGAGGTCGACATGATATTGCCGAGATCGACGGAGGTGCGCTTGCCGTCCGTCGAGACCAGCGAGCCGACGAGAAGAATGCTCGAGGTGGAGCGCGTGACGCTGATGCCGGCATCGATGACATCGCCCGGGAGCTGCGACTGGACGAGCTGCAGCTTGTTCTGGACCTGCACCTGCGCGATGTCAGGATTGATGCTGGTCCCGAAGGTCAGCGAAATGCTGGCCGAGCCTGTCGATGAGGTCGAGGTCATGTAAGTCAGGTCGTCGAGACCAGTCATGCCGTCTTCGATGATGGTGGTCACCGATTTTTCGACCGTCTCGGCGCTCGCGCCGCGATAGCTGGTGTTGATGCGGACCGTGGTCGGCGCAATATCAGGATATTGCGAGATCGATAGCGTGAAGATGGCGAGCAGACCTGCGAGCATGATGGTGATCGCAATGACCCAGGCGAAGATCGGTCGTCGGATGAAAAACTTGGCCATCGGTTATTCCTGTACGGCTGGGACGGTGACGATGCGAAAGTGCCTGCGCATTACTTTGCTGCGGGCTTCTGTTCGCCTCCGGCCACGGGCTGATCGGCAGGGACAACCACGCCGTTGTCGTTGATCTTCATTGGAACCGGCTTTACCGGCATGCCTGATACAATCGACTGCAGGCCGCTGACGATCAGCTGATCGCCGTCCTTCACGCCTTGCGTCACCAGCCAGGAATTGTTGGAGGGCGTTGCATTTTCGAAGACACGGGTCTCGACCTTGCCCTCGGCGGAAATGAACTGTGCGGTCAGGCGACCGTTGGCATCGCGGGTTGTTGCAAGCTGCGGCAGGGAATATCCTGCTTCAGCACCGAGCTCGACTGTGGCGCGGACATACATGCCGGGCAGGACGACGCGGTCCGGGTTCGGGAAAACCACGCGAATGATGAAGGTGCCGGTCGTTTCGCTGACGACCTGCTTCGACATGTCGAGTTTGCCCTTCTGATTATATTCACGGCCGTCTTCAAGGATCAGGCGGAACGCTATGTTGTTGTCCTCGCCCTTGACCTCGCCGGCAGCGATCGCATCACGCAATTTCAGCAGGTTGGTGCTCGATTCCGTCAGCGAAATGTAGATCGGATCGAGTTGACGGATGGTTGTCAGTGCGGTCGACTGGTTGGCTGCAACGACGTTGCCGATGTTGTAGGCGGTCTGGTCGATGATGCCGTCGAAGGGGGCCGTGATCTTCGTATGATCGAGGTCGATCTGCGCTGCGGTCAATGCCGCCTTTGCGGATTCGACCTCTGCATTCGCCTGGGCAAGGGCCGTGCGGGCGGTTTCGAATTCGATCTGCGTTGCGCCGCTGCCGACCAGACGCTGGTAGCGATCGAAATTGCTCTGGGCGCTCGGCACGCTTGCCTGAGCCTTGGAAATCGCGGCCTGGGCCTGCTCGACTGCTGCGCGGTAGGCGGCATCGTCGATTTGATAGAGCAGGTCGCCCTTCTTGACTTCGCCGCCTTCCTTGAACGCGATTTCACGGATGATGCCGTTTACCTGCGGGCGGATATCGGCCACCTGGAAGGCTTCGGCGCGGCCAGGCAAGATCGTGGTGATAGGATAGGTATCCTTCTTCAGCGTGACCACACCGACCGGGGCGGCCTGCTGGGCAGCGCCGCCTGCGCCTGCATTGCCGGCGGGCTTGCTGCCGCTCTCGTTGCAGGCGGTGAGGCCAACAACCACCAAGAGGGCCGAGGAGACGATGAGGGCACGCCTGATCATGCTGAATTCCTGTGCGGTTGGCAGTAGCGGTTCAATCGCCGGCCCTATGAGGCGCCGCTCTATATAGGAGTGATGATTGATCCGGAAACAGATGCCGTTATCCGATATTAAGAAAAGCTTTACGAAGTGACGTAATTCAGCAATCGTCACTTAGCAAGGGTTATTTTGCAGTGCGGCATCCACGAAACACACGATTTTTTCCGCACGGTGAACAAGTGTGTTTTTGTCGTCCTTGGCAATGAGAATGGGATGCAGAACACAGGCTAGAACGTCTGCAACGGTGCGGGCTGCGACGGCGGTATTGTCGCAATGGTAATTACCTTCGGCTACGCCTTCACGGATGATCTCGCCGAGCTTCTGCTCTATCCGTTCGCGATAGCGATGACCGGCATCGAGCTTGGCGTCGATCGTCGAGATCACCATTTCGAAGATGTAGGGGTTCTGCTGGATGTCTTGCAGATGACTGTCGAGCAAGCGCAGGACGAAGCTCAGCAATTGCTCCTTCGGCGGCAGGCTGGTGTCGACGGCGGCGAAGCGCTCCGTGGCATTGCCGAGATGGCGCTCGGCAATCGCATCGACAAGCAGCGCCTTTGATTGAAAATGCTTGAAAACATTGGCTGGCGACATGTGCAGCGACGAGGCGATATCGGCGATGGAAACTGCGACGAAGCCGCGCTGGCGAAACAGCGTCTCCGCCATCGAGAGGATATCCTCCCGGGTCTCTTCGGCCTTGCGTCTGGGCCTGCGTGCCATCTGTCCCCCGCCGGGCTTGGCCCGGCACCCCTTTTTTCCAATGCTAGCGCGATTGGTTGAAAGGCCGCAAGCAGGCTCGCAGCTTTGTCTTCAACGGTTCAGGAAAAATAGGGTGCGAGATTTGCTCGAACACGTGCGGCTGGTGTTTCACCGCGGTCGTCGGGCATGAAACGTTCGCCGGTGATCCATTCATAGGCTTTGATGTAGACGGCCGAGGTCTGCTCGATCAGCTCGACCGGAATTTCCGGAATTTCATCCTTGTAAGGGTCGCAGCGCTCGACCACCCAGGCGCGCACGAAGTCCTTGTCGAAGCTTTCCGGTCGCTTGCCCGCTTCGAAGGCGGCGGTATAGGTTTCCGCCACCCAGTATCGGCTGCTGTCGGGCGTATGGATTTCGTCGGCGAGAATGATGTTGCCATTCTCGTCCGTGCCGAATTCATATTTGGTGTCGACAAGGATCAGGCCGCGTTTTGCCGCCATTTCCTGGCCGCGGGCGAAAAGCGCCAGTGCATATTTCGAAAGTGTTTCCCACTGCTCTTTTGTTAGCAGTCCGCGGCTGACGATTTCGGCTGGCGTCAGCGGCTCGTCGTGGCCGCCGTCGAATTCCTTGCTGGTCGGCGTGATGACCGGCTCGGGAAGAATCTGGTTGTCGCGCATGCCGTCGGGCAGGCGCATGCCGTACATTTCTCGCTCACCCTTCTTGTAGAGTGTGAGGATCGATGTGCCGGTCGTGCCGGCGAGATAACCGCGTACGACGATCTCGACAGGAAGGATATCGAGCCGCTTGCCGATGACGACATTCGGATCGGGATAGTCGAGAACGTGATTGGGGCAGATGTCCTTCGTTGCCTCGAACCAGTAGCGGGCCGTCTCGGTCAGCACCTGTCCCTTGTAGGGAATGCAGGTCAGGATGCGATCGAAAGCGCTCAGCCTGTCGGTGCTGATGATGATGCGCCGCCCATCCGGAAGATCGTAATTCTCGCGCACCTTGCCACGGTAGTAGTTCGGCAGTTCCGGGAAATGGGCTTCGGAGAGAATACGCACGGCGCCTGGCTATCCTTCTATCGGCTAAGACTGTCCCTGCTCTAGTTTCATTGCCGGGGAAGTCAAGCAAAGGCTCATTCAAGCCAGAAGACGGCGATGAGAATAAGCGTGACTATATAGCCGGCGAGCGTCAGCGGCCAGCCGGCGCGCAGAAAATCGCCGAAGCGGTAGCTGCCGATGCTCATCGACAGCGTATTGTTGTGATGACCGAAGGGGGTCAGGAAATCCTGCGAGGCGCCTGCTGCCACCGCAATCAGATAGGCTTGCGGTGGCTGCTGGCCGGCTCTTGCAAATTCCAGCGCAATTGGCGCAAGCACGATTGCGACCGTCGCGTTGTTGACGAAAGGCGTCAGCGCCATGGCGAGAAACAAAATGAGTGCAATGCCCCACAGGGGATGGCTGATCGGGAAGGCCAGGCTCAGCCATGTTGCGAGGATCTCGGCCGTGCCCGTTGTTGCAACGGCCTGGCCGATCGGGATCATCGCGGCGAGCATGATGATGATCGGCCAGTTGAGATCCGCCATTGCATGGCGAATGTTGAGATAGCCGGGCAGTGCGAGCGCCAGCACCACGAAGGCGAGAGCAATATCGGGGCGCAGGCCGAAGGCGGAAGCGACAACGCCGCATGCAAAGATTGCAAAAGGCTGCCATGAAGCTGACGATCCGGGCGAGGGCGCTGCGGCCGCAAGCGGCAGGCATTCACACTCTTCCAGCGCCTCAGCGATCGCCGCTTTCGGGCCTTCCAGCACCAATATGTCGCCGATCGAAAGCTGCAGATCCGCAAAACGTCCTTCGATACGGGGAGAACGCATCGCCAGTGCTGAAACAGTGACGCCGCGATTGCGGAAGACTTCCAGCGATGCGATGCGCGAGCCGACGACCGTACTTTCCGGCATGACGACGGCTTCGATGCTGACGAAATCCGGCTGCAGTCCGTGCGGATGGACGTCTCGCACCAGCGCCTGTGAGGCGGCCAGATCCGCGAAGACCGAATCCTCGCCCTGCGCCAGCAGAATATCGCCCGGCTGAATGACCGATTGTTCGAGCGGGCCAAAGACGAAAGCCCTGTCGCGGATCAGGGCATGGGGCTGGATGCCGAAACGCTCGGGGCATTGGGCAAGTGTTATGCCGACGAGCGGCGAATGCTCGGGAATGCTGCGCTCCACGACGATGCGGCGGACCGGCTGAGTTGGCACTTCCGCGGTCTCGTCCTGCTCCGAAAACAATCGCTGCACAACTAGCGCGATCAGCAGGATGCCTGTTATGGCGACCGGAAGTCCGACATAGGCAAAGTCGAAAAAGCGGAAACCCTTGCCGGTGGTTTTTTCAAGCGCATCGCTGACGAGAAGATTGGCGGGTGTGCCGATCAACGAGACGAGACCGCCGAGAAGAGCAGCGAAGGAGATCGGCATCACGAGCTGCCGGCGCGGAATGCTCATGAGCGTGCTCAGCCGCAGCGCCAGCGGCAAGCTGATCGCAAAGGCACCGATATTGTTCATGAAGATCGAGATGAAGCCGGTCAGAGCGGAGACGCCTGTTATGACCCGGAAATGCGAGAGACCCGATGCCACGAAGCGCTCGGAGAGGCTGTCAAAGAGTTTGGTGCGCGCCAGCACTTGAACGATCAGCAGAATTTCGACCACGGTGACGACGACAGGGCTTGCGAAGCCCGCAAAGATGCTATCGGCGGGATAAAGACCGAGCATATAGCCCGCAAGCAATCCGCCGATCGAGATAACTTCCATGCGCAGGCGGTCGAGGGAGAACAGGAAGAGCATTGCCACCAGCAGGATCAGGAGGGCTGCTTGCTCAAGCGTCATCGGGGGTTCCTGTCTTCGATCACACGCCGAATGTAGCTCTTCGTCTCGCACTGTATAGCTCGTTCAGACGAAAGAATGATCGGTCCTTACATTGATCTTGATGTCGCTCAGGCAGGTCTGCGCCATTTTCCTTCGGCGGTCCGCTTTAGGATGGGCGTGGCAAAAACGCCTTTCGTGCGTGCCTGCCATTGAGGGCCTGTGGCGTCGAGTTTGGCGCGCCAGCGGTCCGATTGCAGCATGGCCGCGCCAATGACGACGGGTTCTGTGCCGCAGCTTGCGAGCAGATCGAGACCTGCAACGATCGAGGCCCCGCTCGATATGACGTCATCGATCAGCGCGACACGGCGTCCTTCGAGGAGGGGCAGCATGCGCGGATCAACATAGAGCCGTTTCTGTTGTTCCGGCGTGGTGATCGATGAGAGGGCGACCGATAGCTCGTCGCGATACCAGAATTTGCGGGAGGTGCCGAGCGGCACATAACGGCTGTGGCCGAGCTTCTGGGCAACGGCCGCCGCAAGTGTCAGGCCGAGTGTCGGCAGGCCGGCGACGACATCGATGCCTGATGGTTCTATCTTTGCCGCAAGGTTTTCGGCGAGCACATCCAGCACCGCAAAGCTTGCCTGATTGATGATCAGCGAGGCCAGCGCATGCTCACCATCCGAAAGGACCCGGATCGGCAGCCGCAACTGCCTGCCATCTTCCAGTTCCGCTATAAAGAAGGAGGTGAAATTGCCGCCCGTTTCGAAACTGCCCGGCGGATGGATCTCCTGCCAGAAATCATGCGGCTTCATCTCGTTCATTCTCAATCCCGTATTGCCTTACCGGTGCCGACCTTCCGGCGAAGGTCCTTCAGTTCAGATTCAGTCAGCGCCCGGACCGATCCCTTCGGCAGGCCGCCGAGCTCCAGCCCACCGATCGCGACACGCACGAGCCGCAGGCAGGCGATATCGAGCGCTTCCAGCATCCGGCGGATCTGCCGGTTGCGGCCTTCCTGCAATTCCACTTCGATCCAGGAGTTGCGGTCGCCGTCACGCAGCTTGCGGGCAGCGGTGGCGCGCAGCAGTTCGCCGTCATGCCGAAGACCTGACATCATCGCTGTCAGCATGTCGTTATCGGCGATCCGATCGATCTGCACATGGTAGGATTTCGAGACGTGGGTGATTGGATCGAGCAGCGTCTGGGCGAATTCCGTATCGTTGGTAAAGAGCAGCAGCCCCTCGCTCGCCTTATCGAGCCGACCGACAGGAGAGAGGTGCGGGACATCAAAATCGGCCAGACAGTCATATACGGTCGGGCGACCTTCCGGATCATGACGAGTGGTCACAAGACCGCGCGGCTTGTTGAGCATCAGGTAGATCCTGA
>NZ_JADBEC010000003.1:300000-436203 GCF_014873945.1 Rhizobium viscosum
TCCGAACCGCCCATCTGCAGGCGGCAGTCGTAGCGCTTGGCAAGCTCGACGAAGTCGTAGGCCTGGAGGATCATGTAGTTGAATTCCAGGAAGGAGAGCGACTGTTCGCGGTCGAGGCGCGTCTTCACGCTATCGAAGGACAGCATGCGGTTGACCGAGAAATGCTTGCCGACATCGCGCAGGAACTCGAGATAGTTCAGCGAGCGCAGCCATTCGGCATTGTTGATCATCAGCGCGTCCTTCGGACCTTCGCCGTAATTCAGGTAGTTCGAGAAGACGCGCTTGATGGAGGCGATGTTGCCTTCGATCGTATCGACCGTCATCAGCTGGCGGGCCTCTTCCTTAAACGAGGGGTCGCCGACCATGCCGGTGCCGCCGCCCATCAGCGAGATGGCGCGATGGCCGGTCTTCTGCATCCAGTGCAGCATCATGATCTGGATGAGCGATCCGGCATGCAGGCTGGGTGCGGTCGGATCGAAGCCGATATAGGCCGTCACGGTTTCCTTGGCGAAAAGATCGTCGAGGCCGCTTTCATCGGAAATCTGATGAATGAAGCCGCGCTCTTGCAGCGTGCGGAGGAAATCGGACTTGAACTCAGGCATGGGCTTCGTCTCTTGAACGTCGAACGGGAATGGGATTGACGCTTGTTGAAGTGTCGCGGCGCGTTTAGCACTGTTTTTCCGAAAGTGCATCCGGGAATCGCATGAAAGGCTCGCGGCGCAATGGATATCGTCAGGACAGCGATCGGCTTGATGAGCGGCACCTCGATGGACGGCATCGATGTGGCACTTCTGCGGACGGACGGGCGAGGCTTCATCGAACGCGGTCCGTTTCTGGGCGTGCCCTATGATGGCGGTTTTCGCGAGCGGCTGAAGCGGGGGCTCGATCTGGCGCGGCCGCTGACGGATCGCACCGCAAGACCGGATGAATTGCGCGACATCGAGATAGAACTCACCGAACGTCATGTAGATGCCGTTACGGCATTTCTCGACAAGTTCAGTCTGAGCAGGGACGAAATCGACCTGCTCGGCTTCCACGGCCAGACGGTGCTGCACAGGCCGGACGATGCGCTGACCATCCAGATTGGCGATGGAGCGCTTCTGGCGCAACGTACGGGCATTTCCGTCGTCTATGACATGCGCGCCAACGACATGGTGCATGGAGGACAGGGCGCACCGCTCGTACCAGCTTACCATGCGGCGCTTGCCGGCCGCTTCCAGAAGGAGGGGCAGACGACCTGCTTCGTCAATATCGGCGGGATTTCCAACCTTACCTATATCGGCGCGGAGGGGCGCATAGCCGCCTTCGACAGTGGCCCCGGCAATACGCTGATCGACCAGTGGGTGGAGATGCAAACCGGCAAGACCTACG
Organism: Rhizobium viscosum; assembly: GCF_014873945.1. NCBI lineage: Bacteria > Pseudomonadati > Pseudomonadota > Alphaproteobacteria > Hyphomicrobiales > Rhizobiaceae > Rhizobium > Rhizobium viscosum. The sequence goes on from NZ_JADBEC010000003.1 coordinate 301,372, forward strand.
ATCCCGGCGGCGAGATTGCCGGGCGCGGGAAGGTTATGCCGGATATTGCCGCCCGTTATCTCGGCAGCCCCTTCTTTCAAGGCAATATTCGCCGCTCGCTCGATCGCGGCGATTTCAAGCCGCTTGCGGACGGCGAGGCGAGCCTTGAGGACGGCGCGCGCACGCTGGCGTATGTCGCGGCCGCCTCGATCGTCAAGTCGGCCGGCTACCTCCCAGAGAGCCCGTCCGTCTATATCGTGTGCGGCGGTGGACGGCTGAACGGCACGATCATGGCCGAGTTCGCCGACATGGCCGGAAAGAAGGGGTCCACTGTCATGAGCGCCGAACAGGCAGGGTTCGATGGCGATGCGATGGAAGCGGAAGCCTGGGCCTATCTTGCCGTGCGGTCGCTGGAAGGATTGCCGCTGACCTATCCGGGTACGACGGGTGTCAGCCAACCGGTCACCGGCGGCGTCGTGGCGGAGCCTGCGCGATGAGTGGCGAAATCATCTTCGAAACGCCGCGCCTGATCGCCCGGATGTGGGGCGAGGGCGAGGCCGGGCTGATCCACGACCTGCATTCGACGATCGAGACGACGCGTTATATGTCCGGCGGAGCGCCCTGGTCGCGGGAAAAGGCCGAGGAGCGGCTGCGATCCTATTTTGCCGAGCAGGCACGCGACGGCACGACGAAATACAAGATCCTCGGCCGCGAGGACGGCCGCTACATCGGACGCGCCGGAATCTCGCTCTTTCATACCGGCGAATATGAAATGGGTTATGCCTTCTATTCCCGGGAGTGGGGCAAGGGCTATGCAACGGAAATCGCGACGGGTCTTGCCGACTGGTTCTTTGCCAGGGCTATTGCGCCGCATTTCGTCGCCTTCACCCACCCGGATAATCTTGCCTCCCAGCACATACTAAAAAAGATCGGCATGCGGGAGCGCGGGCCGATCTTTATCGAAAATGTTCAGGGCGTGGAATTCGAGATGACGGCCGCCATGCGGCAGACCGTTACCTGATCCGCTTGGCTGCCGGTTCCGGCACGAGTTCGCCGTTCAGGCGGCGGTCGAGATAATCCTCGCACTCGGCCATCAGCGTGTCGACCTGACCGTTGAAGAAGTGGTTGGCGCCCGGCACCGTGCGATGGGTGATGAGGATGCCCTTCTGCGTCTTCAGCTTCTCGACGAGGCCATTAACGTCCTTTTCGGGAGCAACCTTGTCCGCCTCGCCATTGATGATCAGGCCGGAGGACGGGCAGGGCGCCAAGAACGAGAAGTCATAGGTATTCGGCTGCGGCGCAATCGACATGAAACCTTCGATTTCCGGACGGCGCATCAGAAGCTGCATGCCGATCCAGGAGCCGAAGGAGTAACCGGCGACCCAACAGGTCTTCGAATCGGGATGCAGGCTCTGCACCCAGTCGAGCGCGGAGGCGGCATCCGAAAGCTCGCCGGCACCATGGTCGAATTCGCCCTGGCTGCGGCCGATGCCCCGGAAATTGAAGCGCAGTGTCGTAAAACCGCGCTTCTGGAACATGTAGAAGAGCTGGTAGACGATCTGGTTGTTCATCGTGCCACCAAACTGCGGATGCGGGTGCAGAATGACGGCGATCGGTGCGCTTTTTTCCTTGGAGGGCTGGTAGCGGCCTTCAAGACGGCCGGCTGGGCCGTTGAAAATAACTTCGGGCATCGGTACTCCGGTTTTATTTCGCGTTCACGCCACGTTTGGCGACATCATGACTTGACGACAGTTGTCAGCTTTTCTAAAACGCAGTTTAGAACAATTCGAAACTTGCATGGCGATCCACGCAGCGTGGAACGTGTCATAAGGCAAGCCCGGCGGAAATTTCAAGAAAAATGCACCGCCGCGCTCGAAGCAAGCTCGTCAAGCGCAGGACCGAAGACAATGGCGCCGCCACGCCTTTATCTCGATTGGAACGCAACATCGCCGATGCACCCTGCAGCGCGTGACGCGGTCATGCGCGCCGTGGACGTCTTCGGCAACCCCAATTCCGTGCATGGCGAAGGCCGTGCCGCGCGCGCCGCAATCGAGGGTGCGCGCCGCAAGATCGCGCTTTTGTCAGGCACTGATGCCGCCAATGTGGTCTTCACCAGCGGTGCCACCGAAGCCGCCAATATGGTGCTGACCCCCGATTTCAGCATGGGCCGCACGCCGCTGAAGCTCGGCCGTCTCTATCATTCGGCTGTCGAGCATCTGGCCGTGCGCGAAGGCGGTCGTTTCCCAAAAGACAAGACGACCGAAATACCGGTGACCGAGGCCGGCATCGTCGATCTGAAGGCACTCTCCGCACTTCTCGACGCCCATGACAAGTCGACGGGCCTGCCGATGGTGGCGATCATGTTCGTCAACAACGAGACGGGCATCGTCCAACCGGTCGAGGAAGCGGGCAGGATCGTGCACGCTCATGGCGGGCTCTTCGTGGTCGATGCCGTGCAGGCGGCCGGCCGGCTGCCGATTGAGATCGGGCGAATCGGCGCCGATTTCATGATCATTTCCTCCCACAAGATCGGCGGGCCGAAGGGCGCGGGCGCGCTGATCGCCCGCGGCGAGGCGCTGATGCCGAAAGCGCTGATCCGCGGTGGCGGGCAGGAGAAGGGTCACCGCTCGGGGACGCAGAATTCGCTGGCGCTGATCGGCTTCGGGGCAGCTGCTGAAGCCGCGCTGCAGCATCTTGAGGAGCGCAATGCCGCGATTGCCGTCCTGCGCGACCGGCTGGAAGCCGGCATGCGCACGGCAGCACCCGATGTCATCATCCACGGTGCAGGCGGTCCGCGCGTCGCCAATACCATCTTCTTCACACTTCCCTGCATGAAGGCCGAGACCGGGCAGATCGCCTTCGATCTCGAAGGCGTGGCACTTTCGGCGGGCTCTGCCTGCTCTTCCGGCAGGGTCGGCGAAAGCCACGTGCTGACGGCAATGGGCCGCGATCCGAAGCTCGGGGCGCTGCGCATATCGCTCGGCTTTTCGACGACGGAAGAAGACGTAGACAGGGCGATTGCCGCCTTTGCCAAGATAGCCTCCCGGCGAAAGCTGGCGGGCGAGGCGGCCTGATTGCCTCACAAACTTGCGGAAACGCAAATTTCCACTTGCCATCAGGGCTGAAAAGTCCCTTTTGGCCACTTATATCTGGGGCAAGTCAATTGCCCCACTGACAAGCTGCCGGACCTTTTCTCCGGCGAGATTGGAGAGTGACATGCCTGCTGTCCAGGAAACGGTCGATCGCGTCCGCCAGATCGACGTGGACCAGTATAAATACGGCTTTGAAACCGTCATCGAAATGGACAAGGCGCCCAAGGGCCTTTCCGAAGACATCATCCGCCTGATCTCCTCCAAGAAGCAGGAGCCGGAATGGATGCTCGAATGGCGTCTCGAAGCCTACAAGCGCTGGCTGACGATGGATGAGCCCACGTGGGCGCGCGTCGACTATCCGAAGATCGATTTCAACGCGATCCATTATTACGCCGCGCCGAAGAGCACGCCGGGTCCGAAATCGCTTGACGAAGTCGATCCTGAGATCCTCAAGGTCTATGAGAAGCTTGGTATTCCGCTGAAGGAACAGGAGATCCTGGCCGGCGTCGAGAAGCCGAAGATTGCCGTCGATGCGGTATTCGATTCCGTCTCCGTCGTGACAACCTTCAAGGAAGAGCTGAAGAAGGCCGGCGTGATCTTCATGTCGATCTCGGAAGCGATCCGCGAACATCCCGAGCTGGTACAGAAGTACCTTGGCTCTGTCGTTCCGACGACCGACAACTATTATGCGACGCTAAACTCGGCGGTCTTCACCGACGGCTCGTTCGTCTTCGTGCCGAAGGGCGTGCGGTGCCCGATGGAGCTTTCCACCTACTTCCGCATCAACGAGAAGAATACCGGCCAGTTCGAGCGCACGCTGATCATCGCCGAGGAAGGCGCTTACGTGTCCTACCTCGAAGGCTGCACAGCACCCCAGCGCGATGAAAACCAGCTGCACGCCGCTGTGGTCGAACTGGTTGCGCTCGACGATGCCGAAATCAAGTATTCGACGGTCCAGAACTGGTATCCGGGCGACAAGGACGGCAAGGGCGGGATCTACAACTTCGTCACCAAGCGTGGCGATTGCCGCGGCGATCGTTCGAAGATCTCCTGGACGCAGGTCGAGACCGGTTCTGCCATCACCTGGAAGTATCCGTCCTGCATCCTGCGCGGCGACGATAGCCGCGGCGAGTTCTACTCGATCGCCGTTTCCAACGGCCATCAGCAGATCGACAGCGGCACCAAGATGATCCATCTCGGCAAGAACACGTCGAGCCGCATCGTTTCCAAGGGCATTGCCGCCGGCGTTTCGCAGAATACCTATCGCGGCCAGGTTTCGGCTCACCGCAAGGCTTCGAACGCTCGCAATTTCACCCAGTGCGACTCGCTTCTGATCGGCGACAAGTGCGGCGCCCATACGGTGCCCTATATCGAGGCGAAGAATTCGACGGCGCAGTTCGAGCACGAGGCGACGACTTCGAAGATCTCCGAAGACCAGCTGTTCTATTGCCTGCAGCGCGGCATCCCGACGGAGGCTGCGATCGCGCTGATCGTCAACGGCTTCGTCAAGGAAGTCCTGCAGGAACTGCCGATGGAATTCGCCGTCGAGGCGCAGAAGCTGATCAGCATCTCGCTGGAGGGTAGCGTCGGCTAATTACGGCTCCGTCATCCTCGGGCTTGTCCCGAGGATCTGCTATGGCCGGAGATAGTGATGAGTGGTTTCGTCTACATGATGTCCGACAAGCCACGAGGTGTGATCTACATCGGCGTCACAAGCGATTTGCACGGACGCATTTGGGAACATCGCAACGAAATCCAGAAGGGTTTTACGCAGAAATACAGAGCAAAGAACCTCGTCTGGTTTGAAAACCATCCGAACATCGTGTTGGCGATCCAGCGGGAAAAATCTCTGAAGCGTTATATGCGCGAATGGAAAATCAAGCTCGTAGAGGAGCTCAATCCGACCTGGATGGACCTTTACGAGCGGATCGATGAAATGGAGAATATCTATCGACCACATCCCAATACACGGGAGTGGAGCGATTACAATTGAAGGCTTAGATCCTCGGGACAAGCCCGAGGATGACGGATCGAGACCGGTGAGAACGGTCAACCAAAGCGGCACTTGAACCCGCTGTATGAACAGGAACCAAAGATGCTTGAAATCAAGAACCTTCATGCCCGCATCGCCGAAGACGGCACTGAGATCATCCGTGGCCTGGACCTGACCGTGAAGGCCGGCGAAGTTGCCGCCATCATGGGTCCGAACGGCTCCGGCAAGTCGACGCTCTCCTATGTGCTGTCCGGCCGTGAAGACTATGAAGTGACCGAGGGCGACATCCTTTATAATGGCGAGAGCATTCTCGAGCTCGATCCGGCCGAGCGTGCGGCCAAGGGCATCTTCCTCGCTTTCCAATATCCGGTCGAAATCCCGGGTGTTGCCACCATGCAGTTCCTGAAGGTGGCGATGAACGAGCAGCGCAAGGCGCGCGGCGAAGACGAGCTGACGACGCCCGACTTCATGCGCCGCGTCAAGGACGCTGCCGCCAAGCTGCAGATCAACACCGAGATGCTGAAGCGCCCGCTGAACGTCGGTTTCTCCGGCGGCGAAAAGAAGCGCGCCGAAATCCTGCAGATGGCGCTGCTTGAGCCGAAGCTTTGCGTGCTCGACGAAACCGATTCCGGCCTCGATATCGATGCCCTGAAGGTAGTGGCCGATGGTGTCAACGCACTGCGTTCGCCGGACCGCGCCGTTATCGTGATCACCCACTACCAGCGCCTGCTCGACTATATCGTACCGGATACCGTGCACGTTCTCTACAAGGGCCAGGTCATCAAGTCCGGCGACAAGACGCTGGCCCATGAACTGGAAGCCAACGGTTACGCCGACATCATCGGCGCCGCAGCCTGAGCGTGGCGGAAAGGACGACGTCCATGAATATGCAAACGACGAGCCGTCTGACTGCGGCCGAAGCGGCGCTGATCGAAGCCTTCAACGAGAAGATCGGCGAATTGCCGGGCAATGGCGCAGTCACCGCGCTGCGCGACCGGCTGCTCGACGACCTGAAGAAGCAGGGTCTGCCGACGCGCCGCATCGAGGCCTGGCACTACACGGACCTGAAGAACCTGCTGCGCAACGTTCCGGTCCAGGCAGGCGATGCTGGCTCTGAAGCGCTGGAACCGCTGGTCGAGGGTTCTCCGGTTCTGTCCGTGATCCAGGGCAAGGCCGCCGGTAAGTCCTCGGCCGGTGACCTCTCTGTTTCTCTCTATTCCGAAAAGCTGATCGATGGTTCGGCCGCTACCCGCCTCGACGCGCTGAGCAATGACGACGCTGTAGGCCGCATCAATGGCAGCTTCGTCAAGGACGGCTATGTCGTCGACGTGCCCGATGGCACCGAGCTCGAAGAGCCGCTGGAAATCCAGTTCATCCATGCGGGCGGCGATATTCATACGCGTCTGCCGGTCACGTTCGGTGCCAATGTGAAGGGCGTCGTTATCGAGCGTCACCAGTCGGTGACGGATAATGCAGCACTCGTGTCGCATGTCAGTGACATCACGGTGGGGCAGGGCACGGAGCTGACCTGGATCATCCTGCAGCAGCAGGGGGCCGAGGATACGCATCTCGGCCAGATCCGCGTCGATCTCGGCGCTGACGCCAAGCTGAAGCTCTTCGTCATCAATGCCGGCGGCAAGCTGGTGCGCCAGGAACTGAATATCAAAGTAACGGGCGAGGGCGCCGATCTGACGCTGCGCGGCATCAACCTGCTCGGCGCCGACACGCACACCGACGTAACGATGGTGCTTGGCCACGACGTGCCGCACACCGGCTCGACGGAAGTCATCCGCAACGTCGTCTTCGATCGCGCCAAGGGCGTCTTCCAGGGCATGATCCGGGTCGCGCCCGATGCCCAGAAGACCGATGCCAAGATGGCCTGCAACACGCTGCTGATGTCCGACGACGCCGAATTCTCGGTCAAGCCCGAGCTCGAAATCTTCGCCGACGACGTGCAGTGCGGCCATGGTGCGACGGTTGCCGATATCGACCATAACCATCTCTACTATCTGATGGCGCGCGGTATTCCGGAGAACAAGGCGCGCGCCATGCTCGTCAACGCCTTCGTTGCTGAGATCGTTGAGGAACTGGAAGACGAAGCCCTGGTCGAGGCGCTGGAAGGCGTCATTTCGGCCTGGCTGGAAAAGCACGCCTGATCGGATATCGCCATGGACAAGATCGTGCCGGCAACCGCCTATGATGTCGAAGCCATCCGCAGGGATTTCCCGATCCTTGCGGAGAAGGTGCATGGCAAGCCGCTGGTCTATCTTGACAACGGCGCCTCCGCACAGAAGCCGCAGGCGGTGATCGACGCGATCTCGCATGCCTATAGCCATGAATATGCCAATGTGCATCGCGGCCTTCACTACCTCTCGAATGCGGCGACGGAAGCCTATGAAGCGTCGCGCGAAAAGGTCCGCCGCTTCCTGAACGCGCCTTCGGTTGATGACATCGTCTTCACCAAGAACTCGACCGAGGCGATCAACACCGTCGCCTACGGTTGGGGCATGCCCAAGATCGGCGAGGGCGATGAGATCGTACTGACGATCATGGAGCATCACTCCAATATCGTGCCGTGGCATTTCATCAGGGAGAGGCAAGGCGCCAAGCTCGTCTGGGTGCCTGTTGATGACGAGGGCGCTTTCCATATCGAGGATTTCGAGAAGAGCCTGACCGACAAGACCAAGCTCGTCGCGATCACCCATATGTCGAATGCGCTCGGCACCATCGTTCCGGTCAAGGAAGTTTGCCGCATCGCCCATGAGCGCGGCATTCCGGTACTGATCGACGGTTCACAGGGTGCTGTGCATCTGCCTGTGGACGTGCAGGATATCGATTGCGACTGGTACGTCATGACCGGCCACAAGCTCTACGGACCCTCGGGCATCGGCGTGCTCTACGGCAAGAAGGACCGGCTGAAGGAGATGCGGCCATTCCAGGGCGGCGGCGAGATGATCTTCGAAGTCAGCGAAGACATCGTCACCTATAACGATCCGCCGCATCGGTTCGAAGCCGGCACGCCGCCGATCGTGCAGGCGATCGGGCTCGGCTATGCACTCGACTATATGGATAAGGTAGGCCGCGAGAATATCGCAGCCCACGAGGCGGGCCTGACGGCTTACGCAGAAGAGCGGCTGAAGGCAGTCAATTCGCTGCGTGTCTTCGGCAATGCGCCGGGCAAGGGCGCCATCTTCTCCTTCGAGCTTGCGGGCATCCATGCCCATGACGTCTCTATGGTGATCGACCGCCAGGGTGTCGCCGTTCGCGCCGGCACGCATTGCGCCATGCCGCTCTTGAAACGCTTCGGCGTGACCTCCACATGCCGTGCATCGTTCGGCATGTATAATACCCGCGCCGAGGTGGATGCGCTTGCAGATGCGCTCGACTATGCGCGCAAGTTCTTTGCTTGAGGAAGAAGCCATGAGCCTGAATGAAGAGAAGATCGACGTGCGCGAAGGCATCGTGCATTCCAGCATTCCCGAAGCGGAACTGGCGCGTCTCAGCGACGACGTGATCGGCGCTCTCAAGACCGTATACGACCCGGAAATTCCGGCTGACATCTTCGAGCTCGGCCTCATCTACAAGATCGACATCGAAGACGACCGCATGGTGAAGATCATGATGACGTTGACCGCACCCGGTTGTCCGGTTGCCGGCGAAATGCCGGGCTGGGTGGAAAATGCCGTCGGCGCCGTCGAGGGCGTGTCGGGCGTCGAGGTCGCCATGACCTTCGATCCGCCGTGGACGCCGGACCGTATGTCCGAGGAGGCGCAGGTCGCCGTTGGCTGGTATTGATCGGCCGGTATTGATCCGTTTACTCGCGGCGACTACATTGAATCACCAAGCACCGGATCTTGACCCCGGTTGTGGAAGGAGATTGAGCCCATGGGCTTTGCAGTAATGAGCATGACGGAAGCCGCCGCAGAGCGCGTGAAGGCTATCGTCGGCAATGGCGGGCCGGATGCCAAGGGCATTCGCGTCGGCATCAAGAAAGGTGGCTGCGCCGGGATGGAATATACCATCGACATGGTGACGGAACCCAATGCCAAGGACGACCTGATCGAGCGCGACGGCGCCAAGGTCTGGATCGAGCCGTCGGCCGTTCTCTATCTGCTCGGCACCGAACTCGGCTTCGAAACAACGACGCTGCGTTCCGGCTTCATCTTCACCAATCCGAACCAGACATCGGCCTGTGGTTGCGGTGAATCCGTCGAGCTGAAGCCCGCCGATCTGGCAGCCCTTGCCGCGCGCGGCGACGCCGTGGTTCCGGCGCAGCACTAGCAGTTTTTCATTGAAATTGCCTGACGGCCGCCATAATTGGCGGCCTTTTGATTTTGACGAGCCTGTCCGAGACCGGCAAGCGACCAAGAAGAAGAAAAGCGGACAATGCTCTTTCTATTCCTGAAAGGCGCCCTGCTAGGCGTCATCATCACCGCGCCTCTCGGGCCGATTGGAACGCTCTGCATCAACAGAAGCCTCGAGAAGGGGTTCTGGTACGGTTTTTCCGGCGGGTTGGGAACGGCGCTGGGCGATGCGACCTACGCGCTGGTCGCAGTAGCCGGGATTGCCGTCTTTTCCGAAACCATGTCGATGGCCACCATTCCGCTGGCGCTTGGCGGCGGGCTGATGCTGCTCTGGCTCGGGTGGCGGGGACTGAAGAACAAGGGAAAGATTAAGGCGGCAAAGATCAAGGCGGCCGACTTCCTGCACACAACCATCTCGACCTTCCTGCTAACCATCTCCAATCCGGCGACGATCCTCTCCTTCGGGGCGCTGTTTGCCGGCCTCGGTCTGACCGAAGAGACGCGTCGCTTCAGCTCGGCGATGATCGTCTCAGGCGTCTTCATGGGATCGCTGTTGTGGTGGTTTTGTCTGAGCGGTGCCGTCAGCCTTGCAAGAGACCGGCTCTCGACCGATTTCACGGCCAAAGTCGGCCGCGCGACGAGTTATATGCTGATCGCCTTCGGCGCGGTGGCGCTCGGTTCGGTGGCTTATTCGATCGTATAAAGCAGGAGAGCGCTTTAATCGCGCTTGATGCTCATCAGCACATCCCAGAGATCGGCGCCGGTTTCGAAGACCGCAGCATTGGCCTTGTAGCTCCGTTCTGTTTCGACAAGGTCGGTCAGTTCGGTCGCGAAATCCACGTCCTGGTCCGTCTCGCTGACACTTGCCTGAACGCCGGTGGGTTCAACAGACTGAAAGCTGGTGTTGAGCCGGCCGTAGCCCGGTGTGCTCGCATTGGCGACATTGTTGGCGATCGCGCCCGCGCGCTTCGTCTGCGCCAGCATTCCCGAAAGCGCCGTATGCGTGATTGCAGAAATGCTCATCGACCGTTTCCCTGTTTCCGGACATCAAGCGTTGTACCGGCAAGGATTTAGGGAATGCTGAACGGCTTCGGTTAGCGAAAGGCGAGGGGATCTGCGGCGGCTGTGCCGCAATGGCACGGAAGTCTCAGCGGCCGGCTCTCATACCTGCAATCAGGATATCGATGAGCTGCCGTGCCGCTTGCTTCCAAGCCGGGCCGCTGCTGATGCTTGCGCCACCGGCAATCGCCCGAAGAAGGTCGAGCGGGTCCATGGTCAGGCGGATCTCGCCGGCCTCAGTGGCGCGGTCGATCAGCAGATTGACGGCATCGGTGATCGGGGTAACGGAATCGGCGTAGAGCTCGGACGTGCCTCCAACGAGCGAATCCAGCAGCTCGGACATGCCGTGTTTCGTCACGACATAATCGACGAACTGCACCAGCCACAGGCGAAGCGCTTCGACAGGCGGATGCGTTTCGGACAAGCTCCCGGCCGCAGCTGCAAGCTGGGCAGTCTCATTGCGATAGACGGCGGAAATCAGCGCATCGCGTGTTGGGAAATGGCGATAGAGCGTACCAATGCCAACGCCGGCGAGGCGGGCGATTTCCTCCAGGGTGGCGCCGGAGCCTTTGTCGGCAAAGACGGTCTTTGCCGTTTCCATCAACAGAAGGCGGTTGCGTTCGGCATCCGCACGCGGCTTTCGGACGGTGGACCCGCCACTTTTTTCGGCCATTTCCGTTGAAGTCCCCTTGATAAGCGGAGGCACCCTCCGTATTTAACTGGAGGCATCCTCCTTTTATTCCATTTGAGGCCGGCGGGCAATGGTCCACCAGTCCGGAGCGGTGCGTCCATGATCAAGGAGATAATCATGAGTGGACTTTTTGGCGCGACATCGACCACCGACGAGGTGCTTGCCGACGTCGATCTCAAGGGCAAGCGTGTTCTGGTGACGGGCGTTTCGGCCGGCCTTGGCGTGGAGACCGCACGGGGGCTGGCAGCCCATGGGGCGCAGGTGGTGGGTACGGCACGTAACCTTGCAAAAGCGAAGGCGGCAACGGAAGTCGTTCGCGCCGGTGCGGCCGATGGAGGCAGCCTTGAGATCGTCGAGCTCGATCTTGCTTCTCTGGCAAGCGTACGAGCCTGCGCCGATGCGCTCATTGCGGATGGGCGGCCCTTCGATGTCGTCATTGCCAATGCCGGCGTCATGGCCGCTCCCTTCGGTCACACCGCCGACGGTTTCGAAACACAATTCGGCACCAATCATCTTGGTCATTTCGTGCTGGTCAACCGGATCGCGCCGCTCGTCAAATCCGGCGGCCGCGTGGTGATCGTCGCATCCTCAGGCCATCGCATGGCACCTTTCAGCCTCGACGACCTCAATTTCGAGAGCAGGGCTTACGAACCCTGGGCCGCCTATGCCCAGTCAAAGACCGCAAATATCCTCTTCGCGGTGGAACTCGACCGTCGCCTTGGGGAGCGCGGCATCCGGGCAACGGCACTGCATCCCGGCGGCATCCAGACGGAGCTCGACCGTCATCTCGATCCTGGCATGATCGAAGGCATGATCACTCAGATCAATGCTGCACTCGCCGCCGAGGGAAAGCCACCCTTCCAATTGAAGACGATCCCACAGGGCGCGGCGACTTCGGTCTGGGCAGGTTTTGTCGCTCCTGCAGACACGGTTGGCGGCAAATATTGCGAGAATTGCCACGTCTCCGAAGTGACGGACGCGGAGATCAGTCCGGTCTCCGAAGGCGTGCGCTCCTACGCGCTCGATCCCGAGACAGCCAGGGCATTGTGGGCGAAAAGCGAGGAAATGGTTGGCGAGCGCTTCTAAGCTTTAGACCGGCGCGCTTCGGCACTGGAAGCTGCAGCACAAAAAAGAGAGCAGGGGACTGGGAAACTGGTGCCCCTGCCGAGGAATCGAACCTGGATCGGCTGCAAACCAGACAGCTGCTCTTACGTTGAGCTACGAGGGGCGTAGTATCTCTATACCAGAAATGACGTTCGCAGGCGAACGGAGCTTCGATAGACGGTTAGAGGGTAAGGTTAATCTCCGCATAAGAGAGATCAGGAGAAGGGCGCCCGGTACAGGGGCAGGCAACCCTTCTCCCGGCTGGTTTTGCAGTGTCCAGCTATGTTGATACGCACAGAACCGGAAATGGTTCACCGGTACCGATGAAAGTCCCGAAAAAGTCCGGCAGCTTTTTTCGCCGTCAGGAATGCGTAGCCGCAATCATCCGTCTCTGCGGCTCTTTGCCGATCGCCTCGCTCAGGCCTTGACGTCGAGGCCCGCTTCGACTGCGGCGGCGATAAATGCCTTGCGCGCATCCTCACCGGTGCGCTTGCCCTTGATGACGTCGGCGCAGACCAGCAGTGCCTGGTCGAGTGCGGCACCGTCTTCCGTCGGCCAGTCCTCGATCATCGCCCAGGAGGCCGCCTGGGTGGTATCGATGTTCATGTATTTGCCGGGCTCCTCGAGGGCGATGAGCACAGGCTTCGACCAGGGTGCCTGCATTCTGGCTTCGCTTTGATCCTGGGGCATGAGTGTGGCCTTCCTTCGTGCATTTCTATCAAAATTAGGAAAGCCCCTCCCGTGATGGAAGGGGCTTCAATTGTCCAGCCCTTTGCTTGCGCTCAGGGAATCTGGCCTCAAGCTTTACTCGGCCGCTTCGGCGTAAGCCTCGACGGGCGGGCAGGTGCAGATCAGGTTGCGGTCGCCATAGACGTTGTCGACACGGTTGACCGGCGACCAGTACTTGTCCACGCGGAAAGCGCCGGGCGGGAAGCAGGCCTGCTCGCGCGAATAGGGACGATCCCATTCGCCGACGAGGTCTTCGACCGTATGGGGAGCGTTCTTCAGCGGGTTGTTCAGCTTGTCCGAACGGCCTTCCTCGATGTCGCGGGCTTCCTGACGGATTGCCAGCATCGCTTCGCAGAAGCGGTCGAGTTCTGCCTTGGTTTCGGATTCCGTCGGCTCGATCATCAGCGTGCCGGCAACCGGCCAGCTCATGGTCGGCGCATGGAAGCCGCAGTCGATCAGGCGCTTGGCAACGTCATCGACGGTCACGCCGGCGCTGTCGACCAGCGGGCGAGTGTCGATGATGCATTCATGCGCCACACGGCCGGCAGCCGACTTGTAGAGCACGTCGTAGGCGCCCTTGAGCCGAGCCGCGATATAGTTGGCGTTGAGGATCGCCACCTTCGTTGCCTGCGTCAGGCCTTCGCCGCCCATCATCAGGCAGTAGCTCCAGGAGATCGGCAGGATGGAGGCCGAACCGAAGGCTGCTGCCGAAACCGCACCCGAACGACCGTCCGTTTCCGGATGACCGGGCAGGTGAGGCGCCAGATGCGACTTGACGCCGATCGGGCCCATGCCGGGGCCGCCGCCGCCATGCGGAATGCAGAAGGTCTTGTGCAGGTTGAGGTGCGAGACGTCGGAGCCGATGTCACCGGGGCGGGATAAGCCGACCATAGCGTTCATGTTGGCGCCGTCGAGATAGACCTGGCCGCCGTGCTTGTGCACGAGGTCGCAGATCTCCTTGACGGTTTCTTCGAACACACCATGCGTCGACGGGTAGGTGATCATGCAGCAGGAGAGGTTGTCCGCATACTGCTCCGCCTTGGCGCGGAAATCGTCGAGGTCGATATCGCCGTTTTCACGCACCTTGACGACGACGACCTTCATGCCGACCATCTGGGCGGACGCCGGGTTGGTGCCATGCGCCGAGGTCGGGATCAGGCAGACGTCGCGGTGACCCTGGCCATTGGCAATGTGGTAATTGCGGATGGTGAGCAGGCCGGCATATTCGCCCTGCGCGCCGGAATTCGGCTGCATGGAGAAAGCGTCGTAGCCGGTAACTGCGCAGAGCTTTTCCGTCAGGTCATCGATCATTTCGCGGTAGCCGAGCGCCTGGTCGGCCGGCACGAACGGATGGATGTCGGAAAATTCCGGCCAGGTGATCGGCAGCATTTCGGCAGTCGCGTTCAGCTTCATCGTGCAGGAGCCGAGCGGGATCATGGAGCGGTCGAGCGCGAGATCCCGGTCGGAGAGCCGGCGGATGTAGCGGGTCATTTCGCTTTCGGCGCGGTTCATGTGGAAGATCGGATGCGTCAGGTATTCGCTGGTGCGCAGCAGATCCTTCGGCAGACGATAGGACGGCTCGAAATCGGCAATCCGGAAATTGCCGCCGAAGGCGCGCCAGACAGCCTCGAGCGTTGCCGGACGGGTGCGCTCGTCGAGCGACATGCCGATCTTCGTTTCGCCGACCTTGCGCAGGTTGACACCTTCGGCGACGGCTGCGCGCAGGATGAGGCCCTGCATGTGGCCGACATCGACGGTGATCGTGTCGAAGAATGTGTCCGGCTCAACCTTGTAGCCTAGCTTTTCCAGGCCCTTGGCCATGAGAACGGCCTTCTGGTGAACCTGCTGGGCGATTGCCTTGATGCCCTTCGGGCCGTGGAAGACAGCATACATGGAGGCCATGACGGCGAGCAGAACCTGCGCGGTGCAGATGTTCGACGTCGCCTTTTCGCGGCGGATATGCTGTTCGCGGGTCTGCAGCGACAGGCGGTAGGCGCGATTGCCGCGCGCATCGACGGAAACGCCGACGAGGCGGCCGGGCATGGAGCGCTTGATGGCGTCCTTGACCGACATATAGGCGGCATGCGGACCGCCGTAGCCAACGGGAACGCCGAAGCGCTGCGAGGAGCCGATGGCGATATCAGCGCCCATTTCACCGGGCGACTTCAGAAGCGTCAGCGAAAGGATATCCGCAGCAACGACGGCGATCGCGCCCGTCTGGTGCAGGCGGGAGATCAGGCCAGTGTAATCATGCACATGGCCGTGCGTACCCGGATACTGGAAGATCGCGCCGAAGACATCGACGGGATCGAGATCGGTGAAGGGATTGCCGACGATGACGCTCCAGCCGAGCGGTTCGGCGCGGGTGCGGATCAGCGCGATCGTCTGCGGATGGCAGTCGGCATCAACGAAGAATGCCTTGGCCTTTGACTTGGAGACGCGCTCAGCCATGGCCATGCCTTCGGCAGCAGCAGTTGCCTCGTCAAGCAGCGAGGCGTTGGCGACGTCGAGGCCCGTCAGGTCGCAGATCATCGTCTGGTAGTTCAGGAGCGCTTCGAGACGCCCTTGAGAGATCTCCGGCTGGTAAGGCGTGTAGGCCGTATACCAGGCCGGGTTTTCCAGGATGTTGCGCTGGATGACCGGCGGTGTGATCGTGCCGTAATAGCCCTGGCCGATGAGCGAGGTCAGAACCTTGTTCTTGTTGGCGGTTTCGCGCAGCTTGTCGAGCGCCTCGCGCTCCGTCATCGGCGCGCCCCAGAGGAGCGGCGCCTTCTGGCGGATGGCTGGCGGCACGGTCGCGTCGATCAGCGCATCGAGGCTCTTGTAGCCGATGGTGCCGAGCATATCCGACATTTCAGACGGCGAGGGGCCGATATGACGACGATTGGCGAAGTCATAGGGCTGATAGTCGGTGAACTGGAATTCGGTAGGCGTCGTCATTACGCAGTCAGCTCCTTGTAGGCCGCTTCATCGAGCAGGCCATCGGCGTCGGAGAGATTCTTGAGCTTGAGCTTGAAGAACCAGCCGGCACCCTGCGGATCAGAATTGACGAGCGACGGGTCGGCGACAATCGCCGGATTGACCTCGACGATCTCGCCGTCGAGCGGGCAGTAGACATCCGAAGCTGCCTTGACGGATTCGACGGTTGCGGCGTTGCCATCCTTGGAGAAGGTGGCGCCGACCTCAGGCAATTCCACGAAAACGAGGTCACCGAGCTGCTCGACAGCGTAGGTGGTGATGCCGACGGTCGCGACATCGCCTTCGAGCTTCAGCCATTCATGTTCCTGGGTAAATTTCAGCATGGAAAAATCCTCTCGCAATAGGGTCAGCGTTTGTAGGTCGGCGTGATGAAGGGAAGAGCAGAGACGGTCACCGGCAGGTACTTGCCGCGCACTTCGGCATAGACCTGTGTGCCTGCTGCCGTGTGGGAAACCGGCACGTAACCCATGGCGACGGGGCCTTCGACGGAGGGGCCGAAACCACCAGAGGTGACTTCACCGATCTCTGTCTTGCCCTCGGCATCGGCATAGAGCTTGGCATGGCCGCGCACCGGCGCCTTGCCCTCGGGCTTCAGGCCGACGCGCTTGCGGGTTGCACCCTTGTCTAGTTCGCCGAGAATGCGGTCTGCACCCGGAAAGCCGCCAGCGCGGGCGCCTCCGGTGCGGCGTGCCTTCTGCATGCCCCATTCAATGGCCGCTTCGACCGGTGAAGTGGTCGTGTCGATATCGTTGCCATAGAGGCAGAGGCCGGCTTCGAGGCGCAGCGAGTCACGGGCGCCAAGGCCGATCGGCTCGACATCTGGATGCTCGAGCAACCGGTTGGTGACATCTACGGCCTTGTCGGCGGGAATGGAGATTTCAAAGCCGTCTTCCCCGGAATAGCCGGAGCGCGAGACGAGACAGGAAACGTCGTGCAGGCGGCAGTGGCGCACGTCCATGAACTTCATGGCGGCAACATCGGCCCAGAGTTCTGCGAGCGCTTCGACGGCGCGCGGACCCTGGAGGGCAATCAGCGCGCGGTCGAGGACAGTGATCTCGCAGGTGTCGGAGAGATGCTTCTGCAGGTGCGCGATATCGGCTTCCTTGCAGGCGGCGTTGACGACGACGAAGAGGTGGTCGTCGAGATGGGTGATCATCAGGTCGTCGAGGATGCCGCCATTCTCATCCGTGAAGAAACCATAGCGCTGGCGTCCTTCGGCAAGACCGAGAATATCGACCGGTACGAGGCTTTCGAGTGCGAGCGCCACATCCTCATACTGGCCGGACTTCGCCTTGATGATGACCTGCCCCATATGGGAGACATCGAAAAGACCGGCGGCGGTGCGGGTCTGCAGGTGCTCCTTCATGACTCCGGTCGGATATTGCACCGGCATGTCGTAACCTGCGAAGGGCACCATGCGGGCGCCGAGCGACAGATGCAGCGCGTGAAGCGGGGTTTTCTTGAGGGCAGCAGTATCGTCCAAACGACGCCTCCGGGGTTTGCGCCGGAAATTCCGGGCGCGGGCTCAAAACTGAAGGCGCGGCTGCGCCTTGTCTCCTTGAGCCCCCTCTGTCCCTGTGCCTGAGATTGTTATCCCTTCGGCGGGCGTTTCGAGAACGCCTCTCTCCAGAGTTCCGTCTGCCCCTTGTGGTCCTTTCGCCTGAGAGTTTCCGGGGCGGTTGCTCCTTCGGCACCGGCATTGTGTGCCGGATTCTCCCAACAAGGTTGCGGCAATTATCCGGGGGTGGCAGGCCTTGGCAAGCGAAATGTCGCGACTGCACAAATTTTTGTCGCGGCTCTGAAAAGCCGGTTGCGGTCCGCGTCAAATGGGCTTTTGCATTCTCAGGCGGAATTGGCTATCGGCAGCCGAGAGCCTTTCCTGGTCAGATTGAGACATTCTGACCAGGAAAGGCTTTGAGAGCGAGGAGATATTCGATGAAGATTGTGAGGACATCAGCTTTGGCGGCGCTGCTTTGCGCTTGCGGCTTTGCCGGATCCGCTGCCGGCCAGGACCACCAGCACATGCAGGGCATGGACATGGGCTCCATGAGCATGGCTGCTGACGGCGACGTTGTGAAAGTCGGCGATCTCGAAGTCTCCGGTGGCTTTGCCAAGGCGATGCTGCCCGGCCAACCCGTTGGTGGCGGCTTCTTCACAGTGAAGAACAACGGCTCGACCGATGACCGCCTTGTGTCGGTCACGTCGTCCAATGCCGGCGCGGTGCAGCTTCACGAGATGGCCATGAAGGACAATGTCATGAAGATGCGAGAGCTGAAGGATGGCATTGCGGTTCCCGCAGGCCAGACCGTGGAGCTTTCGCCCGGCAACCTGCATCTGATGTTCCAGAAGGTAAAGACGCCCTTCAAGCAGGGCGACAAAATTCCTGTTACCCTGACCTTCGAAAAGGCCGGCAAGATCGATCTGGTGCTGAACGTGCTGTCGGCGCAGGGCAAATAAGCGCTGAGAAACAAAAGCCCGCGACCAAAGTCGCGGGCCTTGCTCCTCCCAGCAATATTTAAATCTCAGACATCCTCATAGGACTGCAAGGCCTGCTGCAAGCCGGCCTGTGGCTGCCGATACCCCTTGGTCATGAGATCAAGCGCGACTTCGGTATTCTGGATGATGTTGGTCGTTTCCTCGGGATCTTCGCCGCTGTGATTGAGTTGGCGTTCCGCGATCTTTCGGGCCTCGCGCGCGGCCGTACCCGTCGCCACGCGCTGCGGAATGCGCAGGGATTCGAAGGCGAGGGCAGCAGTACTTGCCGATATGGAAACAAGCTGTGTCATGCGCCCGTCATAACGGTGCGATCTTCGCGTTCGGCTTAAGAAAATCATTCGCATTTTACCGGACGGTAAGAATTCCGCAGATGCGATTGGAATCAGGGCGGAATCGCAATAAACCGTAGGCATGTTCCAGGCTCTGCTCGTCGCGGTCGGCGGCGCAATCGGTTCGCTTCTGAGATATTATGTCGGCCTGGGCTCTCTGCGGCTCATGGGGCCTGGCTTTCCTTGGGGCACGCTCATCGTCAACGTCGTCGGCAGCTTCATCATCGGTGTGTTTGCCGAGATGATCATGCGCCGCTTCAACGCTTCTGTGGAACTACGGCTGCTGCTGATCACAGGTTTTCTTGGCGGCTTCACCACCTTCTCCGCCTTCTCGCTGGATGCGATCACGCTCTTCGAGCGCGGCGAGGTCTTTGCCGGCGGCATCTATATCGCAGCAAGCGTCGGACTTTCGATGGCGGCCGTCATGGCCGGTCTCGGCCTGATGCGCGCGCTCATCTGATTTCGATTCCGATTTCCGTTTTCTGAAAAATGCTCTAAAGGCAGCGGCAAGAGAAGCGCCTTTGATCGCGCCCATATTTTCCGAAAGAATTCCATGGCAGGTATAGAACACATCAAGGTGGAGCCCGATGAAGCGGGCATGCGGCTCGACCGCTGGTTCAAGATCCACTATCCGGGTCTCGGCTTCGGCCCGTTACAGAAGCTCTTGCGCTCCGGCCAGGTCCGCGTCGATGGCGGCCGCGTAAAATCGGATGCGCGCGTGCAGCCCGGCCAGATGGTGCGTGTGCCGCCGCTCGATGTCGATGCCAAGGTTAAGTCCGGGCCGATCGCCGGCAAGGACCTGAAGCATTCCGGTGACTTCGAACTCCTGTCGCGCATGGTGCTGCATGAGGACGACAAGGTGATCGTGCTCAACAAGCCGGCCGGACTCGCCGTGCAGGGCGGCTCGGGTGTGGCCCGCCATATCGACCAGATGCTCGAAGCCTGGACCAGCCCGAAAGGCGAGAAACCCCGCCTTGTCCACCGCCTCGACCGCGATACGTCTGGTGTGCTTGTCATCGCCCGCACGCGTGGTGCTGCCCAGAAGCTGACGGCCGCTTTCCGCGAGCGCGACACCAAGAAGACCTACTGGTCGCTGGTCAAGGGCGTGCCGCGAAAGCGCGAAGACAAGATCTCGACCTGGCTCGTCAAGGAACAGACCATGGATGGCGACCGCATGCGGATTGCCAAGCATGGCGAGGATGGTGCCGATCATGCGGTGTCTTATTACCGCATCGTAGAGACGGCAGCGCAACGTCTCGCCTGGCTGGAGATGGAACCCTATACGGGGCGCACGCACCAGCTTCGTGTCCATGCGCTGCATATCGGCCATCCGATCATCGGCGATCCCAAATATTTCGATGAGGATCCGAACTGGGATTTCCCCGGCGGCATCCAGAAGCGGCTGCATCTGCATGCCCGCCATATCGATATTCCACACCCCTCCGGCGGGCGGCTGCGCGTAACGGCCCCTCTGCCACCGCATATGGTGCAGAGCTGGAACCTGCTCGGTTTCGACGAGAACTCAGCCCCCATCCTGGATGACGAAGAATGAAGCTTGCGCTTTTTGATTGCGACGGCACGCTGGTCGACAGCGCTGGGCTGATCCACGAAACCATGCGCCGAACCTTCGCAAAGTTCGGCAAACCGGAACCTCGGTTCGAGGACACTAAGGCGATCATCGGCCTGTCGCTCGATATCGCCATTGCCCGCATGCAGGGCAAGCCGCATGTCGAGCAGGAAGATATCGACATGACGGCACATTACAAATCGCTGTTTTCGGTCGTGCGTCAGGATCTCGATTATCGCGAGCCGCTCTTTCCCGGCATTCGCGAGATGATCGATGCGCTCACCGGGCGCGGGGATCTGCTGATCGGTGCGGTGACCGGCAAGTCCCGGCGCGGGCTGAAGCTCGTGATGGAGACGCATGGCTTCGAGAGGCATTTCGTCGTTGCGCGCACCGCCGACGATTGCCCCTCCAAGCCACATCCAGCCATGGTGAGCGAATGCTGCGATGAAACCGGCATGAATGCGGCCGATGCCATTGTCATCGGTGACGCGATTTACGATATGCAGATGGCAAAGGCCGCCGGCGCCAAGGCGATCGGCGTTGCCTGGGGCTATGCCAGCGTGGATGAGCTGATCGCCAACGGCGCCGATGCGATCGCCTATCATCCTGATGAGATTTTGCGCCATTTTTACTGAGGTGAGCCCATGCGCGACCTGCTGAACGACCTTTCCGAAGGCCTGAGCCATCCCGATCCGATCCGCCGCGCGCAGATTCAGATGAAGAAGCCGCTGCCTAAGCGCTTCTATCAGGCGGTTTCCGTCGCACCGCATGAGGATGGTTTCGCGATCGAGTTGGACGGCAAGCTCGTGCGCACGCCGGCCCGCCAGATCCTGGCCGTGCCCAGCGAAGCGCTGGCAAAGCTCGTGGCCGCCGAATGGGACGCGCAGAATGAGGTCATCGATCCCTCGCTCATGCCGGTAACGCGCCTCGTCAACACGGCGATCGACGGTGTGGCAACAGACACACAGGCCGTCTTCGAGGATATCCTGCGCTTTTCGTCGAGCGATCTGCTCTGCTACCGCGCCGATGGTCCGGAAAAGCTGGTCGAGCGACAGACGGAGCGCTGGGATCCGGTGCTCGACTGGGCAGCCGCCGATCTCGGCGCACGTTTCATCCTTGTCGAAGGCGTTATGCATCACGAGCAGCCGCGCGAGGCGATCGCCGCTTTCGGCTCGGCATTGCGCCGGCACGACAGTGCGCTCGAGCTTGCAGCTCTCCACACGGTGACGACGATTACCGGTTCGGCGCTGCTGTCGCTTGCCATTGCCGAAGGCGAGATCACGCCTGACGAAGCCTGGTCGCTCGCCCATCTCGACGAGGATTGGACCATCGAACATTGGGGAAGCGACGAAGAAGCCGAGCAGCGCCGGGCCAAGCGTTTTGAGGATTTCAAAGCAGCAACGGATGTTTTTTTCGCGCTAAGGGCCTGAATCATATTGCCTTGTTGGGCTTTATGACCAAATCTGCGACTCCGGACGGGGATTTGCAGGAATTTGGAATGGCGTGGCTGAGGTCGAGATTTTGCCTGATGGCGCTTGTTTGCGTGGCCCTGACGGCCTGCGCCAGTCTCATGCCGAAGAAGCAGGAAAAACCTGTCTATGACGTGCGCAGCGCCGTAGTGTTATCCAGCACGACCATGTCGGCGGAACTGCTTTCCGGCATCAGCGACCGCGTCAATGCCGCCATTCGCGCGACGGTCCGCACAAGTGAATTGCCGCGAGTGGTGCTGACGATCCGCATCGTTTCCGTCACAAAGAGCCTCGGCTTCCAGAAGGACCGCAATGTCGCGGAGGTGAGGATCGATGCCGCTTCCGTGGAAGACGGATCTGTGATCGCCGTGACCTCCTTCGAAGTTACAAGCTTGACTGCCGACCCTCATCTGGCCGACGACATTCTGGCAGAAGATATCGCCGCGCGCGTGCGCTCCGCCTTCGCACTCAGCGGACGCTAGAGCATTTCCGTTTTTCTTCGAAACACGAAATGCTCTATCTCTTTGTGTTAACGCAATTCCGGATGCAAAACCGCTGCACACTTTTGCTGGAATTGCTCTATCCGTAAAATCGGCCGTCAACGGCGGCGAGGGGAGATCATGAAGGATATTCTGGAAGAGCTCGAACGCCGCCGTGGCATCGCCCGTCTCGGTGGCGGACAGGCGCGCATCGACGCACAGCACCAGCGTGGCAAGCTGACGGCGCGCGAACGCATTGATCTCTTTCTCGACGAAGATTCCTTTGAAGAGTTCGACATGTTCGTGGAACACCGCTCCACCGATTTCGGCATGGACAAGAGCCGCATTGCCGGCGACGGCGTGGTGACCGGCTGGGGTACGGTCAACGGCCGTACCGTCTTCGTCTTCGCCAAGGATTTCACCGTCTTCGGCGGCTCGCTCTCGGAAGCCCATGCCGAGAAGATCATCAAGGTGCAGGATATGGCGCTGAAGAACCGCGCGCCGATCATTGGCATCTATGATGCGGGCGGCGCGCGCATTCAGGAAGGTGTCGCGGCCCTCGGCGGCTATGCCGAGGTCTTCCAGCGCAATGTGCTGGCTTCGGGCGTTATTCCGCAGATCTCCGTCATCATGGGACCATGCGCTGGCGGCGACGTCTATTCGCCTGCCATGACCGACTTCATTTTCATGGTGCGCGATACGTCCTACATGTTCGTGACCGGTCCCGATGTGGTGAAGACCGTCACCAACGAGACTGTTACAGCCGAAGAACTGGGCGGCGCGAGCGTGCATACGACGCGCTCCTCGATTGCCGACGGCGCCTATGACAATGATGTCGATACGCTCCTGCAGGTGCGCCGGCTTATCGATTTCCTGCCGCAGTCAAACACATCGCCGGTGCCGGAGATCGAATGTTACCAGTCGGTGACCGATACCGACAATTCGCTGGATACGCTGATCCCAGCCAATGCCAACAAGCCCTACGACATCAAGGAACTGATCCAGAAGGTGGCGGATGAGGGGGATTTCTTTGAGATCCAGGCGAGCTTCGCCAAGAACATCGTCTGCGGCTTCGGGCGCATCGAAGGTTCGACTGTCGGCTTCGTCGCCAACCAGCCGATGGTGCTCGCCGGCGTGCTCGACAGCGACGCCTCGCGCAAGGCGGCGCGCTTTGTGCGCTTCTGTGACTGCTTCAACATTCCGATCGTCACCTTCGTCGACGTGCCGGGCTTTCTGCCAGGCACGGCGCAGGAATATGGCGGACTCATCAAGCATGGCGCCAAGCTGCTCTTCGCCTATGCCGAGGCGACGGTGCCGAAACTGACGGTCATTACCCGCAAGGCCTTCGGCGGCGCCTATGACGTGATGGCGTCGAAACATCTGCGCGGCGACTTGAATTATGCCTGGCCGACAGCCCAGATCGCCGTCATGGGCGCCAAGGGCGCCGTCGAGATCATCTTCCGCAAGGATATCGCCGATCCCGAAAAGATTGCCGCGCATACGAAAATGTACGAGGATCGCTTCCTGTCACCGTTCGTGGCGGCCGAGCGGGGCTATGTCGACGAGGTAATCATGCCGCATTCGACACGGCGCCGGCTGGCTCGCGGCCTGAAGATGCTGCGGAACAAGGATCTCAGCAATCCCTGGAAGAAGCACGACAACATCCCGTTGTGAACGAATAAAGGAGCCTCTTCAGGTGTTTATCCACTGTCGAAGTTGTGAACGCCTGTCAGCAAACTGTGTCTTCAATCCCTATTAGAGACACGATAACGCTCGGCAGCACACCCTTAAGGAGAGTCTTTATGTCAACTTTCGAGCGTCTATCCGCCTACCGCCCCTATGGTCTGGCCGCTCTCAGAATCATGACCGCGCTTCTGTTCATCGAGCACGGCACGATGAAGCTTTTCGGTTTCCCGGCAGCGCAGGGCGACGGCCCACTATCCACTTTGTTCCTGATTGCGGCACTGCTGGAAACCTTTGGCGGTATCCTTATTCTCATCGGCTTCGCAACACGGCCGGTGGCCTTCCTGCTGTCGGGCGAAATGGCGATCGCTTATTTCATGGCGCATATGCCGCACAGCTTCTTCCCGGCCCTCAACCAGGGCGACGGCGCGATCCTGTTCTGCTTCATCTTCCTCTACCTGTTCTTTGCCGGCGCCGGTGCGTGGTCCGTCGACAACAGAAACGCATCGGCCTAACAGAAGAGGCTGCGGGTTTTGCGCCCGCAGCCTCTTCTTCATTTCAGATATTTCTTTTTAGGCCGTCATTTTGAGGCCGGCAATGCCGGCGACGATCAGCGCAATGCAGATCAGACGAGAGGCGTTTGCCGCATCGCCCAGAAGCCAGATGCCGAGCAGCACCGTGCCGACCGTGCCAATACCGGTCCAGACCGCGTAAGCGGTGCCAATCGGCAGGCTTTTGACGGCAAGACCGAGCAGGATGATACTCACCACCATGGAAATGACCGTCAGAATCGTCGGCATCGGACGGGTGAAGCCATCGGTATATTTCAAACCGATTGCCCAACCGCACTCAAAAAGGCCAGCGAGAAAAAGCAGGAACCAGGCCATCATATTCTCCTTGTCAGAGCGAGGCCGTCCCCGCGACTTTGCGATCCGGACTGATCCGAGCGCCGCAGTCGTCTGCGTCACACGCTATATGTGCGAGGGAACGGCTGACTTCAAGCTAGGAATTGGCATAGCTGCCATGCCACCCGATTTCCGATGGATCAGGCGTTCTTCGCTCGGCGGCAGAGACGGTCGAAGGTTTCCAGGAAACGCGAACGGTCCTTCGGGCTGAAGGATGCGTTGTAGCCCTTGCTCTCG
Organism: Rhizobium viscosum; assembly: GCF_014873945.1. Lineage (NCBI taxonomy): Bacteria > Pseudomonadati > Pseudomonadota > Alphaproteobacteria > Hyphomicrobiales > Rhizobiaceae > Rhizobium > Rhizobium viscosum. Next base: position 326,467 of record NZ_JADBEC010000003.1, read on the forward strand.
CCGGTTTCACGCAGATGGGCTCCGAGATCGCGCATAGCACTTGCCATGCCAATATTGGTTTCATCAAAGACGCGACCGGTCGGGCCTGTCACGAAGGAGCCCTTGGCAACGCAACGGACCGCAAGCGGCACATCGGCGGTGACGACGACATCTGTCGGGCCGGTATTGTCGGCGATCCAGTTGTCGGCAGCGTCGAAGGCGTTGGAGACGATGACGTTGCGCACCATCGGATCGCGCGATGGGCGCAGGCCCGAATTGGCGACGAAGGTCACTTCCATGCCGAGGCGTTCGGCGACTTTGAGGATTTCGGGTTTGACCGGGCAGGCGTCGGCATCGACATAGATCATGGCGATATCCTCACGCCGGCTGGGTAGCCGACTGGCGGACCATGTCGAGATGAGGAATGCCGTCTTCCAGATATTCCTCCGATGTTTTCACAAAACCGAAGGATTCGTAGAAGCGGCGCAAATGCGCCTGCGCCGAAAGCGCGATGGGATTTTCCGGATATAGCCGCTCGCAAACGGCGATCGATTCGGTCATCAGCGCTTCGCCAAGCCGCTTGCCGCGATGGGCGGGCGAGACGACCACGCGGCCGATCTTCACCGGATCCTGCGCTTTATAAGGCTTTAGGAGCCGTGTGGAGGCGATGAGTTCGGCGCCCTCCATGAGCCGCAGATGCAGGGCATCGATATCCTTGCCGTCCAGTTCCGGATAGGGGCAGTTCTGCTCGACGACAAAGACGTCGACACGCATTCTCAAGAGGTCGTAGAGCTCCCGCGCGGAGAGCTCATCGAGACTTTTGAGGTCAGTCGTATAGGCAACAGCAGTCATCAATAGACCACGACGCCGCGGATGCTTTCACCCTTGTGCATGAGGTCGAAGCCCTTGTTGATGTCTTCGAGCGGCATGGTGTGGGTGATCATCGGATCGATCTGGATCTTGCCCTCCATGTACCAGTCGACGATCTTCGGCACGTCGGTGCGACCACGGGCGCCGCCGAAGGCCGTACCCATCCAGTTACGGCCGGTGACGAGCTGGAAGGGACGCGTCGAAATCTCCTGGCCGGCGCCGGCGACGCCGATGATGACGGACTTGCCCCAGCCTCGGTGGCTGGCTTCCAGCGCCTGGCGCATGACCTTGGTGTTGCCGGTGCAGTCGAAGGTGTAATCGGCGCCGCCGATCAGGTCGCCGTGGCGCTTCGTCATGTTGACGAGATAGGGCACGATGTCGTCGCCAACTTCCTTCGGGTTGACGAAATGCGTCATGCCGAACTTCTCGCCCCATGCCTTGCGGTCAGGGTTGATATCGACACCGATGATCATGTCAGCACCGGCAAGACGCAGACCTTGGAGAACGTTGAGGCCGATACCGCCAAGACCGAAGACGATGGCGGTTGCGCCCATCTCGACCTTGGCCGTGTTGATGACGGCACCGATGCCGGTCGTCACCCCGCAGCCGATGTAGCAGATCTTGTCGAACGGCGCGTCCGGATTGACCTTGGCAACGGCGATCTCCGGCAGGACTGTGAAGTTGGAGAAGGTCGAGCAACCCATATAATGGTGGATCTTGTCCTTGCCGATCGAGAAGCGTGAGGTGCCGTCAGGCATCACGCCCTGGCCCTGTGTGGCGCGGATCGAGGTGCAGAGATTGGTCTTGCGCGAGGTGCAGGAGTAGCATTCGCGGCATTCCGGCGTATAGAGCGGAATGACATGATCACCCTTCTTCACGGAGGTGACGCCCGGGCCGACATCCACGACGATGCCGGCGCCTTCATGGCCGAGGATTGCCGGGAAGAGGCCTTCCGGATCGGCGCCGGACAGGGTGAAATCATCGGTGTGGCAGATACCCGTCGCCTTGACCTCGATCAGAACTTCGCCGGCCTTCGGGCCTTCGAGCTGAACGGTCATGACCTCGAGCGGTTTTCCTGCCTGAACGGCAACGGCGGCGCGAACATCCATCTTCGATCTCCTCTGATTTGCGTGGCGGACTCTTGCACGCTCAGCGAGGATGGCTCAAGCACAAAAAAGGCTTAGAAAATCGGTTCGGGTCGCCGGGCCTATACGTCAGGCGAATTCCATGATGACGGCATCGACCGCGAGACTCTCGCCGGGCGCGGCCTTGATCTTGCCAACGACGAGATCACGCTCGGCGCGCAGCACGTTTTCCATCTTCATGGCTTCGACGACGGCAAGCGTTTCCCCCGCCTTGATCTCCTGACCTTCGGTGACGGCAATGGAAACGACGAGGCCCGGCATGGGGCAGAGCAGCAGCTTGGACGTATCCGGCGGCAGCTTGACGGGCATCAAGCGATCGAGCTCGGCATGGCGGGGCGTAAAGACACGCGCCTTGACGGACAGGCCCTGCCAGTCGATGCGCAGGCCGTTCAAGATCGGGCGGATCTGTGCCGTCACCTGTCGGCTCGCGATCCTGCCGCGCCAAACCGGATCGCCCGGTCTCCAGTCGGTGATAACGGTTTCCGTGCGGCCGCCGATTTCCATTTCCATTTCGAAGGGAATGGTCACGAGGCCATCGACCAGTTTGACCGGCACATAATTGCCGCCAAGCTTGACGATCCATTCTTCGCGCAGCGGGCCGCTCGGGTGGCGCAGGCGATCGGCGAAGCCTTCGCGCCTGACGGAATCGATCAGAGAAGCCGACAGCGCGATGGCGGCAAGAGCTGCCTCCTCCGAGGCATCCGGCGCCATTGGCGCAAAACCTTCCGGATATTCCTCTGCTATGAAGCCGGTGGAGAGACGCCCTTCGCGCCAGCGCGGATGTTTCATCAGTGCCGACAGGAAGGGAACATTGTGCTCGATGCCATCGACCACGAAGGCGTCCAGCGCCTGGCCCATGGCTTCCACCGCCTGCAGGCGGCTCGGCGCCCAGGTGCAGAGCTTGGCGATCATCGGGTCGTAGTACATGGAGATCTCGGCACCTTTGAAGACGCCGGTATCGTTGCGGATAATCACATCGCCGTTGCGGCCTTCCGCCGGCGGGCGGTAGCGCGTCAGACGGCCGATCGAAGGTAGGAAGTTGCGGTAGGGATCTTCCGCATAAAGGCGGCTTTCGATCGCCCAACCCTTCAGCTTGATGTCCTTCTGGGCGAAGGGCAGCTTCTCGCCGGCGGCGACGCGGATCATCTGCTCGACAAGGTCGATGCCAGTCACCAGTTCCGTCACCGGATGTTCGACCTGCAGGCGGGTGTTCATTTCGAGGAAATAGAAATTGCGGTCGCGGTCGACAATGAACTCTACCGTGCCGGCGCTCTGGTAATCGACGGCCTTTGCCAGCGCCACCGACTGGGCGCCCATGGCGGCCCGGGTCTTCTCATCGAGGAAGGGCGAGGGCGCTTCCTCGGCGACCTTCTGGTTCCGGCGCTGGATGGAGCATTCGCGCTCGCCGAGAAAGACGACATTGCCGTGGGCATCCGCCAGAACCTGGATTTCGATATGGCGCGGATCGACCACGTATTTCTCGATGAAGACGCGGTCATCACCAAACGAGCTTTTGGCTTCGGAGCGGGCGCGGTCGAAACCGTCACGCACTTCCGCTTCGTTCCAGGCAATGCGCATGCCCTTGCCACCGCCGCCGGCCGACGCCTTGATCATCACTGGATAGCCGATCTCCGCCGCGATCTTTTCAGCGTGCACCGCGTCCTCGATCACGCCGAGATAGCCGGGAACGGTGGAGACCTTGGCGGCATTGGCGAATTTCTTCGATTCGATCTTGTCGCCCATCGCCGTGATGGCCTTGGGCTTCGGGCCGATGAAAATGATGCCTTGCTCTTCAAGCGCCGCGCAGAAGGAGGCGCGTTCCGACAGGAAGCCATAGCCGGGATGCACGGCCTCGGCGCCGGTCTCCTTGCAGGCGGCGATGATCTTCTCGGCGACGAGATAGCTTTCGGCAGCAGGCGCTGGGCCGATATGGACGGCCTCATCGGCCATCTCGACATGCAGGGCATCCCGATCCGCATCCGAATAGACCGCAACGGTGGCAATGCCCATGCGGCGCGCGGTTTTGATCACGCGGCAGGCAATCTCGCCGCGATTCGCGATCAGGATTTTCTTGAACATCGAGACTCCACCCAGGAAATGCGTTCCGGAGTTTTACGCATAAAAAGCCGGAACACACAATTGGGCTGAAAATCAGAGGCAGTTTGAAGGCTTGGGAGATCAGGCGACTGCGGCAGCGACGACCGGTTCTTCGTCGATGATGCGCAGCCAGCGGCTGCGTCTCGGCTGAACATAGTCCCTGAGTTCGACCGCAGCCATGATCTCGCCCCAGCGCTGATGATTGGCGCCTGATAGCGTTGTCGTCTCGATGCGCTGCAGAACGCCGTATTCGATCGACGAAACGCCGATGACGCCGCCTTCGCTGACGCTCCTCAAGACGCGCATGACGTAATCCACATCCTGCCGCGTGATGCTCCTCCGGTCGGTGGCACGGGTCAGCTTGTAACCGCCGATATCCTCTGATAGCGCCAGACGGAGCTGGTCGAGCGCTAGCGCCCGCAGCTCATCGGGCACGTGGGCGCTGAGTTCCATGACGTGCAGGATAAGCTCGAGCTCGAGCGCCGAATTGACGACGCCATCGGTCGTGAACATGCGCATGATCCATGCGACATTGATCTCGTCCAGCGAGCCCTGCGGATAGGTGTAATCGACGATGAAGCCTGCCAGCTGTTCAATGAAGAACGTGTTCCATTCGGCGCATTTTTCGGGGCAGGAACTATTGAGCGCCAACATCACCACGACATGATCGGATGTCCGGATGCCCTCCGGAAAGGTGTGTTTGCGCAAAAGCACAATGTCTTCGGCCGTCAGCCGGTGCTTACCGGCGATGACACACGCCGGAAAAGCGAGACGGAACTCACTCATGTTTTATCTCCAGACTTCATCATGAAGCCGGAAATGATTTTATCGCCGCCGAATTGAAGATCCCTCAAGAAGGAGAGTTAATCGTAGATGCGGCATTTCATGCGGATTTTAGTGATCGCGCCTGCAGACGCTCCCGCCAGATGATAAAAAGCCCCGATGCAACGATGATGGCGATGCCGATCCACTTGGAAACATTCGGAAAATCACCGAAGAGGGCATAGCCGAGCACAGTCGCCGAAATGATCTCGAAATATTGGAACGGCGCGAGCAGTGACAGCGGCGCCAGGCGGAAAGCCTTAACGACCAGCATGTGCGCATAGCCTGAGATCGTACCAAGGATCAGCAACAGGACGAGGCCGAGCCAGGAGGCGGGCAGGGAGGGCGTGAAGTCGGCATTGCCGAGGCTGCTTCCGACAAACATTGCGCCCGCCATGAAGATTGTGCCGCCGATGCCTGACATGGTCTGCATGGTCAGCGGCGAATCCGCCTCGCCGATTGCGCGGTTAAGGAAGAGGTAGAGCGAGAAGAGGAAGGCGCAGAAGACCGGCAGCAGTGCTTTCAGGCCGAAGATCTCGTAGCTCGGCTGAATGACGATCATGGCGCCGCCGAAGCCGACGACGATTGCCATCCAGCGCCGCCAGCCGACCTTGTCGCCGAGGAACAGCGCCGAGAGCGCCGTCAGCATGAAGGGCTCGACGAAATAGATGGCGAAGACATCGGCGAGCGGCATGTATTTGACGGCGACGAAGAAGAGCAGGCTCGCCGCACCATGCAGCGCGCCGCGAAGCAGGTTCATCCACGGGCGCTTGGCCGACAGAGCCTGTGTGCCGAACACGGCAAAGAGGATCGGCAGGGTGCAGACGAGCTGGAAGAAGAAGCGGTAGAAAGTTACCTGTCCGGGCGACATGCCCTCAAAGGTCGCCATATATTTCGCGATCGCATCCATCGTCGGCAGGATGGCCATGGCGCCGGCCATGATGGCCATGCCCTGGAGGGGATTCTGTGCGGAGGGAGATTCGGGCATGGTGGCTGCTTCTTGCGGATGATGTCATCAACCACAGGAAGCCCGGGCAATCAAGGACGGCGATCAGGGACAGTGTGCGGCATCGTTGACGGTTTCGCCGAAGATCTCTCCGAAGGCGGCGCGCAGGCGGATGTCGGCGTCGACCATTGTCACGAGCAGGCCAAGATCGACGAGGCTGGTGACGCCATAGGCAGAAATGCCGCAGGGCACGATGCCGCCGAAATGATCGAGATCGGGATCGACGTTGAGCGACAGGCCGTGGAAGGTCACCCATTTGCGCAGGCGGATGCCGAGTGCCGCAATCTTGTCTTCAGCCATGGTGCCGTCAGGCAGCAAGGGTCTCTCCGGCCGGCGGACCCAGACGCCGACGCGATCTTCGCGGCGTTCACCGCGCACATTCATCGAATCGAGCGTGCGGATGATGACTTCTTCGAGTGCGGCCACGAAGGCGCGCACGTCCTGCCTGCGGCGTTTGAGATCGAGCATGACATAGGCGACGCGCTGGCCGGGGCCATGATAGGTGTATTCGCCGCCGCGGCCGGTGGCAAAGACCGGAAAACGATCCGGCTGGACGAGATCCTTCGCGTCGGCGCTGGTACCTGCCGTATAGAGCGGAGGATGTTCCAGCAACCAGACGAGCTCGTCGCCGCCTTCGGAAATCGCTGCGACTTCCCGCTCCATCGTCCCCACCGCTTCATCATAGGGAATAAGTCCGTCTGAGATGCGCCAGCGCACGGGGCGTGAGCCGAGTTTGGGGAGCATGGAAAAATCGAGATCGGTGCGTAGCATGGCAGTCCTTGGCGCAATCCGCATAAATGGAGAGGGCGGGCGCGGGCTTCTATATGGACTTGGACGAAGGGTGATTCAATCGCTCTTTGCTGCACAACTCACGTCATGAACAAAACGCCAAACGCTCGCATCCGCCTGCGACACTGGGGATAACTTGGCCGGCTTATAGAGAAAAATTCAATCATCCAGATATTGCAACCTTGCAAATCATCTTATTGGGGTAATTCATGAAACGCATATTTCCCTCCGCGCTCCTCGTAGCGCTCCTGTCGGGCTGCGCTATGACGCTTCCTCTCAAGGGTCAGACGGAGAGTGGCGACGAGACGTTTACGGGCAAGGCGACAGGCTATGCCGACGGGGCCGGAACGCTCGAATTGACGAGCACCAAGGGTCTCAAATGCAACGGGAACTTCGTTTACGTCACGCACCGCAATGGCGAAGGCACGTTCACATGCAGCAACGGCCAAAGCGGTTCATTCAGCTTCGTTTCGACAGGCGTTCGAGGGACGGGATCAGGCTCGATTGGCAGCCGCAAATTCACTTTCACGTTTGGCTAACAGGAGCTGTGAGCGGCATGTTATGTCGCTCACATAGTTACGCGCAGCTATCCGATCGGCCACGTTGTTTTCCGTAATATCCGGGGAATCGGCCGCTGCAGCCCACCGTCATCTCAATCCATAATGAAATGCGGGACGAAACGGGAGAGGTTCTGGGTAATAGGCGATTTGTCCTCGCGGATGCAGATGCCGCAGGCTTCGCCGGCGACGACCCAAGAACCGATCACGGCATAGTCATCGCCGAACTGCGGGAGCAGGCGGGTTTCCTGGACGATGTAGCCCTCCGCCCCATATTCTCCCTCCACGGCGATCGTCGTGCCTCCTGACGTCAGCGTGACGTTTGCGCCTTCGCGCGACAGGAGCGGCTTTCTGACGGCGTTTTCCAGCCGCGGTGCCTGCGGATCGTCAGCGAAATAGGCGGGCAACAGGTTCGGATGGTTGGGCGCCATTTCCCAGAGGATGGGGAGGAGACCCTTGTTTGACAGGGTCATCTTCCACAGCGGTTCGTGCATCTTCGTGGGCGTGGAGATGAGATGCGCGCCAAACTCCTCGTGGACCATGAATTCCAGCGGGTAGAGCTTGAAGAGATTCTCCATTCGGCGGTCTTCGAGATCGGTGAACCAGTCCTCCGGGTCGATGCCGATCTCCTCCATATCGAGCAGCACGACTTCGAAGCCCGCCTGAAACGCGACATCGGCAAGATATTTCGTGGTGAGGTAATCCTCTTCGTTTTCGGTGATGCAGGCGAAATGGAAGACGCCGCTGTCGCTCGAATTCTTGAAATGCTGGAAAGCGCCGATCAGCTGTTCGTGGATCGAATTGAACTGGTCGGCATCGGCCTTCAATCGGCCGAGGCGCTTCATGTCCTGCAGCCATTCCCATTGAATGACGGCGCTCTCGAAAAGCGAGGTCGGGGTATCGGCATTGAACTCGAACAGCTTTGCCGGACCCTTGCCATCGTAACGCAGATCGAAGCGGCCGTAGATATCGCGATCGGACCATTTCCACGACCGCTGGATTGCCTCATGGAACGCTGCCGGGATCGCCATGCGGGTCATCAAGGCGGGATCGGAGCAGATGCGATCGACTGCCTTGTAGCAGAGCTGCAGGATCTCGTTGGTCGGGTCTTCCAGATCGTCTTCGATCTGAGCGAGCGTGAACTGATAGGCGTTGCGCTCGTCCCAATAGAGTTCGCCATACATATGATGGATGGTGAAATCCAAGGCCTCGACCTTCTGCGCCCAGTTCGGTCTTTCGCCGGTCGCGATACGCTTCATGGCGAGCCCTCAGGATGCAGAGACGTGGCGGGTGCCGAAGCCAGACCGGGCGAGCGTGGTCGTATGGACTTCTGGACGGATGGTCGCACCATTGCCATAAGTCATCTTGAAGCCGCCGAACTTATTGGTGACCAACTGGCCGGCAGCATTTACGAAGCCCGAGACATGGCTGCTTTCATAGAGTGCCGATGCCGGTACGGCCGGATAATAAATGCCATTGCCGCTCCTTTCGGGTTGGCCGATGAGGTAGCCTGACTGATAGGGCTGTAGTGCCCTCCACCGGCAAGATGCACTGAACTTGTCACCTCGCACTTGCCGCTGCCGAATTCCTCCTCGCAATCCTCGCGGCTCTGATAGGAAGGCGCATTCTTCAGATGCTCGGCACGAGCAGTCTCGAAGCTGTTCTTGCAGTCATCAGGGCCGAACTTGCTATCCTTGAGACACTCGTCGAGCGTCTTGTATGCCGCCGTCTCAGTCTCGCCCATTGAACGCGCTACGAGATAGAACGCGAAAACAAACGTTCCAAGAATGGCAAGCCTAACGCGTCCACTGACATGTCCATTGCGATCTTCCGGTGTCATGCGATCCCTAGCCGTAGAATGCCACGCAGTTGCGCAGGCAGAGCGAAATATTCGCCAAGCCGAATAGCCGGCTTGCGTTCGAATGATGAGAAAGAGTGGATTGCCGGTGAGCCCGCGGTATCGCGCATGAACCGGAATCAGCGGACGCTAGTTCCTAGCGACACGTCAAATATTACTGATCGAAATAAACTTCATGAAATGAACACCCCTGAAACCCCTAATCGTTCCAGTTATGTTCTCAATTCCAGATGGAAGTCAAGCAGAAGATTGCGCAGCAAAATTGTAACCGCCACCGGCAGACTCTGCGTTGACATCCAAGGGGAACACTTCGTCGGGAAGGGGCCACCGCGCGCCGTGTGTCGCGGTGTAAACTTTGGCACTGGATGGTGCCAAGCCTTTGGCAAAAAAGAAAAAACCCGCCGAAGCGGGTTTCTTTGGTGCGGTCGAGAAGACTCGAACTTCCACGGGTTGCCCCACAGCGACCTCAACGCTGCGCGTCTACCAATTCCGCCACGACCGCATCGTGGTAGGGCCGATTTGCGTCGGCGAGGCAGCATGTAGCAAAAGCCTCAGACGGACACAAGCGCGATGTGACAGTTTTTTTTAAAAGCTTGTCCGAGGTGTGGATTACGCGGCGTGGTGCATTGAAATTGCAAGAGAAAATGGGGATTTACAAAAGAAAAGGGCCGGAAACCGGCCCTTTCTCGGATCATGTCAGTGCATCGCACGGCATGCCTCGGTGCGGCTTGCGCCGCTATCGGCACCTTTCTGGCGGGAGCCCTTCGGGCCGATCATGCTATGGCAATCCGGAAGCGGCTTGATACTGGCGGTCGCGGTTCTGTCGACTTTCGCGGGCTTGGCCATCGCGGCCGGCGCGAAGCCGTCGCTGTCATTTGTATAGTCGCTGGAATAGGCCGGGGGCGCTACATGGGTCGGGTAGTGAACAGGCTTCGCCGGGGCGACCGGCGTCTGGTAGAGGCCATCACCATCGTTGGAATAATCGTCCATATATTTTGGCGCCGCGAAAGCAGCACTTGCCATGCTGACGGCAAACAGGGTGGCGGCGACGGCAAATTTCATACGCATGGGTCTATCTCCTCAATCTGCTGTTGAATTCAACAACGCAAAACCAACCCTCGGCAAGATGAGTTCGCGCCCCAATCTGGGCGATTTTGTGAGAAAGATGACGGTTGTCTTGCGGCGTTTTGTCCAAATGAAATCACATATTTGTCAACGTTTTTGACGAGCACGTTATCTTAGCCGGCACAGTTAATTGCCTGAGATGTCAGGGCTTTTGGCAAGATTACAATGTTGCAATCTTTGATTGATTAACTATTTTTAATTTTAGAGACAAGAAAACCGGGAAGCAGGCCACTTTCCGGTTTTCAAATGTGGCGACTTTGTGTTTTTTTGCCTCAATCCTCATTCGGGATATGGGCATCGACACCGTTCGTCCGCAGGTGGTTGCGGACGTGATGGACACCGTCCACCGACAGGGCGCCAAGTTCGACCTTGCGGGCGATGCCGATCGTTTCGACCGAACCCTCCAGCGTCACGGTGTGGCCGTCGGCGTGAACTTCCACACTGTCGATATCCACGCCGGGGATATTCTCCAGGTTCTCGGTCACGCGGGCTTCGAGGTCGTCGCTTTCGTCGCGGTCGATTGTATGAGGCTCGAGTGAATCCTTCAGGCGTTTTTCATTGCCGTCCTCGTCCGTGCCATCGATGCGGAAGCCGCTGTTGCGGTCACGATCGAAATTGGCAGAGGTTTCGCCATAGGCGCGGTTTTCGCTACCGGCAGCCCTGGCACCACTGCCGTCGGCATAGGGCCAGCCGTCGTCGAGATTGCGCTCTTCGAAGTCGCGGTAATCCTCTTCGCGGGAAAGCGAGGACTTGTCATTGATACCAGGCATTTCCGTCTCCTTCCGGTTTTCATCCTGCAAGGCAAACGCCGGAAGTGCGCCGTTGGTTCGCCCGATATTGACGCGGCCCTCAGCTTTTCGTCTTTTCCCATTTCCTGATCAGCCGATCACGCTTCAGCCGTGACAAGCGCTGCAGCCAGAAAATGCCGTCGAGCTGGTCGACTTCGTGCTGAATACAGATGGCGAGGAAGTCCGATGCCTCTTCTTCGTGCTGATGGCCATCCAGATCCTGATAGCGGAATCTTATTGTCTTCGGGCGCGTGACCTCGTCCGTTGCGCCGGGCATGGAGACGCTGCCTTCCATATGAACCATCGTCTCATCCGAAAACCAGATGATCTCGGGATTGGCGTAGATACGCACGCCATCCGCCTTGTCGAGTTCCAGCACCGTCAGGCGCTGGGGGACGCCGATATGGGCAGCGGTGATGCCGACGCCCGGTGCCGCACGCATCGTCTGCAACAGATCGTCTGCAAGGGCGACAAGGGCCGAATCGAACGCTGTCACCGGCGCGCAGACCGTCTTCAGGCCGGGATGCGGATAGCGGAGAATCGGGCGGATCGGCACGGCTGAGATTCCTTTCGATAAATGGCAGCGGAAACTATAGCTGGCCACAGGCATTGTCATCAGAAAGCATGGGTTTGCGCTTTACGGCAGAAATGCTTTCAGCTAGCAGGTCGATGTGCATTCCGGCGACCAAAAGGGCAGGGCGGAATTCGCTTATCCGCTTGTTGACAATGCATTTTCAGCCGACATTTTCGAATGCGGCGAGACAATCTTTGAAATCAGATAGAAATGCGAGGGCGGCATATGACGACGACCGATACCGAAGACCGCAATCGCAAACGTCCGGCAGACGAAGACGTCGATATCTATAATGAAGACGGCAACGTGCGCAGCGATTTCCTGGCGCGCCTCGGCGCCGCCATTGCCGATCGCGACACGCTGTTTCTCCGCCAGAACGTTGCACGCCTGCATGAATCGGAAATAGGCGACCTGCTCGAATCGATCCAGCCAGATCAGCGTCTGGCGCTGGTGCACCTGCTCGGCGACGATTTCGACATGACGGCGCTGACCGAGGTGGACGAGACGATCCGCCGCGAGATCGTCGACCAGTTGCCGAACGAACAGATTGCGGCAGCCATCGGCGAACTGGATTCGGACGACGCCGTCTACATTCTCGAAGATCTCGACCAGGAAGACCGGGAAGAGATTCTCGCGCAATTGCCCTTCACGGAACGGGTGCGCCTTCGCCGCGCGCTCGATTATCCCGAAAGCTCTGCCGGCCGCCGCATGCAGACGGAATTCGTCGCCGTGCCGCCATTCTGGACGGTCGGGCAGACGATCGACTACATGCGCGACGAGGAGGACCTGCCCTATTCCTTCTCACAGATCTTCGTCATCGACCCGACCTTCAAGCTGCTCGGCGCGGTCGATCTCGACCAGATCCTGCGCACCAAGCGGCAGACGAAGATCGAAACCATCATGCGGGAGACGAACCATCCGATCCCCGCCGAGATGGACCAGGAAGAGGCCGCCCAACTCTTCGAACAGTACGACCTTCTGTCGGCTGCCGTCGTCGACGAGAACGAACGGCTCGTCGGCGTGCTCACCATCGACGACGTGGTCGATGTGATCCATGAAGAAGCGGACGAAGACATCAAGCGCCTCGGCGGTGTCGGCGACGAAGAACTCTCCGACAACGTCGTTTCGACCGTGCGTTCGCGCTTCCTGTGGCTCTTGATCAATCTCGGCACGGCGATGCTGTCTGCCAGCGTTATCGGCCTGTTCGACGGCTCGATCGAGAAGATGATCGCGCTTGCCGTGCTGATGCCGATCGTCGCCTCCATGGGGGGCAATGCGGGCACGCAGACCATGACCGTGACCGTGCGTGCGCTCGCGACCCGCGATCTCGATATCTACAATGCCGGCCGCATCATCCGGAGAGAGGCCGGCGTCGGCATTCTGAACGGAATGCTCTTCGCCCTGCTCCTGGGCGTGATTGCCGGCACCTGGTTTCACAACTATCAGCTTGGCGCCGTCATCGGAGCGGCCATGATCATCAATCTGATTGCAGCTGCCCTTGCCGGCATCCTGTTGCCGCTGCTGCTCGACAAGATGGGAGCGGACCCGGCGATCGCCTCGTCCGTCTTCGTCACGACCGTCACCGACTGTACCGGCTTCTTCGCCTTCCTCGGCCTCGCAACATGGTGGTTCGGTATCTGACGCCCCCAGAAATTGACTATTACGTAAAAGTCAATATTATGTCAGGCCGATGACGGGGATGAGATGCTAGTGAACAAATACTATACCATAACGGAGCTGACGCGCGAATTCGGAGTGTCGACGCGCACGCTTCGCTTCTATGAAGATGAGGGTTTGATCCATCCGGAGCGCCGCGGACGCACGCGGTTGTTCCGGCCTGCCGATCGACGCCTCATTCAGGAAATCCTGCGCGGCCGGCGCATCGGCTTCACCATCGCCGAAATCCGCGAAATCATCCAGGTCTACAAGGAGCCGCCGGGCGAACTCGGCCAGCTCAAGCTTCTTATGAAGCGCGTGGACGAGAAGCGTGAAGACCTGCGCCAAAAGCGCAAGGATATCGACGAGACGATCACCGAACTCGACAATATCGAAGAGGCGTGCCTCGGCCGCCTCGCCGAAATCGGCGTTACCACCTGATCATTGCTTGATCACTGCTGGGGCTCGGGCTGCGACTGCGGCGCGGGCTCTATTTCGGCGCTGCACTGGCTGGCAAGCGCCATGATCCGCTCATCATCCGCCTTGACCTCACCTGCCTGAAACGGCGTGAAGAGCTGCTGTGCCTGCAGCTGATCGAGCGTGCATTGGCAGAAGCTGCGGCAGAGCGCTTCGCCCTGTTCGACCGCGCAGGACGTGTTGCATTGGCGCAGGTAGGTCGCAGCCGGATCGGGCTTCGGCGGCGCGACGATGAAGGTCAGGCCATAAGCAATGGCGATCAGCACCGGCTGGTGGATAAGGTAGAAGGCGAGGCTGTGGCGGCCGAGGCGCGCAAGCCATGTCTTACCCGTGCCCAATGATGCCAGCCGCTGCGGCAGGTTCGTGCGGAAAGCGAGGCGCGCCAGGCCCATGCCGAGGAGGAAGGGTATCGCCCAAGGAAAGAGCGGCACATAGTCGTTGGAGCGGTCGGGAGCCGCCGCGAAGCCGAGCCAGGCCAAGTATTTCGGGTCGAACAGGTGCGAGTCCAGTACGCCGGGCATGACGAAGGCATCGACGATCCAGGCAACGAACAGCGCCAGTGCGGCGAGCAGCGTCACGGGCAAGGGCAGGCGCAGGAAGATCACGCCGATCAGGCTCAGCACCGCGATGGAATGCAGGATGCCGAAATAGATCCATCCGCCGGGCACGAAATAGGCGGTCGCGGCCGATATGACCACGGCCGCGCCGGCGATCATGGCGAAGCGCTTCCAGAAGGACGGCCAGCGGATGTCCGGCCGGCTCGAAAGCACAAGGCTGACCCCGACGATGAAGAGGAAGGTGGTCGCGATCGCCCTGGCATATATCTTCAGCCAGCCGGTCTCGGCCGTTCCAGGCTGCAGGTAGCCCATGAACTCCAGATCCCAGCTGAAATGATAGGTGGCCATGGCAATGAGCGCGGCGCCCCGCGCCGTGTCCACGAGGCCGATACGCGGTGGCTTTGCGTCAACCGCCGCTTCCGTTGCCGACACCATCATTCACAATCCCTCGGACAGCTCATCACCGTCACTCGCTGACGGCTTGTTGCGCTGAACAGGAGAAAGGTGGAGATTTGGTGGCGGGTTTGCGTCCATGATGGCGAGGCGCGCTTCCGAAAAGAATTGCCGGCGGGTGAGGACGAAAACAACGATCGATGTCGTACCCATAAAAACATAGGGGTTAATGAACCAGCCGAGATAGCCGATCGACAGGAAGATCGCCCGAAGCCCCTCGTTGAAATGGCTGCCGGCAATGACGTTCATGCGGATGACGCGCTCCGCCGCCCGCTCCGCGGCAATGATGTCCTTCTCCGTATCATGTACCATCGGAATGCCGCCGAAAAGAATGGTACAATAATTAAAGAGCCGGTACGCCCAGCCGAACTTGAAGAAGGCGTAGCCGAAGAGGGCTGCAAGGCCGCCGATCTTCATTTCGAAGACGGCGTGGCCGCTATGGAAGACGAAAGGCAGGTCGGCAAAGACCGCATCCACCTTCTCCGTAGCACCAAGCAAGGCGAAGCAACTGCCGATCGCGAAAATGGATGTGGAAGCGAAAAAGGCAGTGCCGTTCTGCAACCCGGCCATTATCTGGGTGTCGATCATCTTCAGATCGCGGCGCAGGGAATTATATATCCATTCACGCCGCCGCTCCGCCATGGCATGGGTAAGGCTCGTGCGCCCGAAGAAGGTCTGGCCGTGCAACAGCCACGAATAGCCCATCCAGATAAAGATAAAGAAGGCAAGCGCGATATAATCCGCCGTCGTCATCATCAGTGATTCATTTCCCGCATCAAACGTGGCCACTCTACATATGCATGCGATTGCTGCAATGACCGGCAATATGAGAATGACTAGCAAGTTGGAGCGCTTCGAATTAGTGTCCCGCCGAATGTCGCACCGGTTCAAGGCGATGTCGGTCCGCCACGCGGATGCGGAGCCGGGCTCGCATAGTCTGCATCGTGCAATTTAAAAGGCGCTTCCATGTTTCTTTCGGTATTCGATGTGTTCAAGATCGGTGTCGGGCCGTCGAGCTCGCATACGATGGGGCCGATGACGGCTGCCAACCGGTTCCTCGAGCTCATCCTCTCCGATGAATGGCCGCGTCCTTCCATCGGCGCGCAGGTGGCCGCCATCAAGGTCAGCCTGCACGGTTCGCTCGCACATACGGGGATCGGCCATGGAACGGGCAGGGCGGTCATCCTCGGCCTGATGGGCGAGGCGCCTGACAAGGTCGATCCCGACCGCATGGATGCCATCATCAATGGGGTGGAAAAGAGCGGCCGGATCACGCCCGACGGGCACCCGGCCTACCAGTTCCAGCCGAAGACCGACCTGATCTTCGACAAGAAGCAGCCGCTGCCGGGTCACGCCAATGGCATGAGCTTCTCCGCCTATGACAAGGACGGTCGGCTTCTCGTCAAGCGCATCTATTATTCCGTCGGCGGCGGCTTCGTCGTCACCGATACCGAGCTGGAGCAGATGCGGGCGCGCAAGAAGGTATCGCAAGGCAATTACAAGGTGCCTTACCCCTTCGCCAGTGCCAAGCAGATGCTGGAAATGGCAGAACGTTCCGGCCTGTCGATCGCGCAGATGAAGCGTGCCAATGAGGAAAGCCAGCGCAGCCGCGAAGAGCTGGATGTAGGCCTCGACCGTATCTGGGACGCGATGCGCTCCTGTATCGAGCGCGGGCTGAAGGTCGAGGGCGTCATGCCCGGCGGCCTGAACGTCAGACGCCGCGCCAAGCATATTCACGACAAGCTGCAGGAAGAGTGGCGCAGCAACCGCGTCAACCCGCTGCTCGCCAACGACTGGCTGAGCGTCTACGCGATGGCGGTCAACGAGGAGAATGCCGCAGGCGGGCGCGTCGTCACGGCGCCGACCAATGGCGCGGCCGGCGTCATCCCGGCAACGATCCGCTACTACGAGCATTTCCATGAGGACTGGGACCGGAAGGGCATCCACGACTATCTGCTGACCGCAGCGGCGATCGGCGGTATCATCAAGCACAATGCGTCGATCTCGGGCGCGGAAGTGGGCTGTCAGGGCGAGGTCGGCTCGGCCGCCGCCATGGCAGCAGCCGGCCTCGCAGCCGTCATGGGCGGCACGCCGGCCCAGATCGAAAATGCCGCGGAAATCGCGCTCGAACATCATCTCGGCATGACCTGCGATCCGATCGCCGGTCTCGTTCAGGTTCCCTGCATCGAGCGCAATGCGCTGGGTGCGGTGAAGGCGGTCACGGCCGCATCCCTCGCAGTGAAGGGCGATGGCCAGCATTTCGTGCCGCTCGACGCCTGCATCGAGACGATGCGCCAGACGGGCTACGACATGAGCGAGAAGTACAAGGAAACCTCGACTGGAGGCCTTGCCGTCAACGTCGTCGAATGCTGATTTTGCCGACGCCCGTAGCTTCAGCTCTTTGTGTTACAGATGTCGTTACCGCAAAACCGCTGCACACTTTTGCGCGACATGCTTTGTTTCACGCATGTCGTTGACGCAAAACCGCGGTACACTTTTGCGCGACATGCTTTAGCCGCTTGACGCTGCCGATCAAAAGGATTTCAACGGCAGCATGGCACTAAATCTCATCAAACTCTGCGTCGGCTGCGACTCGATCGAAGACCTGCGCGAATGGGTGGCCGAGCGCTCGTTGCGCGCCATAGCCGCCGGACTGGAACCGCATTCGGTCCACACGACCCGAATGGTACCAAAGCGCGTGGAAGAACTGCTCGACGGCGGTTCGCTCTATTGGGTGATCAAGGGACAGGTACAGGCCCGCCAGAAGATTCTTGACGTCAGGACATTCACGGACGGAGAGGGGATCGGTCGCTGCCATCTGGTGCTTGGTCCGGAGGTGATCGAAACCTCGGTTCAGCCGAAGCGTGCTTTTCAGGGCTGGCGCTATTACCCTGATGAGGATGTGCCGCGCGATCTCGATAGCCTCGGCGCCGGCATTGCGGAAATGCCCGCGGATCTTCGCCGCGAGCTTTCGGAACTTGGGTTACTTTAGAACTTTTCCTGCACCTTATCGCAGGCGCAGTATCACGGGCGAATTGCCGTCAGGCGACGTGATGTGCAGATGGATATGCGCTTCCGGTTGCGAGTAGCGCCAGGCGCGCGCACCGTGGCAAAGCAACAGGTTGATGAGATCACGGGTCTTCGGCGATTTCGCCCTCGGGCGCTGCAGGCCGATTTCGGCAAGGCGAAGTGCCGCTTCGTGCAGCGGATGCAGGCCGGAGCGCCCCTTGCTAACCGCCCGGCGCCCCACAGGCGCATTTGGAACATTCTCGTTGATCGACATCGTCTTCCTCGTACGCAATACAAATCGAACTAGGATCGACTGCCGGCAGCGCGAACACCGCAGCCGGCAGGCAGGGGCGCCGCCAAATCAGTCATAGGCAGCGCCAGATATCTCATTGGGCAGCCGCCCAGCACTTGACGCCGGCCTTCTTGAGGGCCTTGCAGGCGTTGACCGCATCACGCTGGCCATCGAAGCCGCCGAAGCGGGCGCGGTAGATTTGATCGCCGTCATTGGCATAGGCGACGGCGAAGGGCTTGGCGGAACTCAGCGCCTTGCCGCCCTTAGCCTTGGCGTTTGCCAGAAGGTCCATCGCCATTTCACGGCTCGAGGAGACGCCGATCTGGACGACCCAGCCGGCTGGCTGCGGCACTTCCTTGGCGGCAATTTCCTTTGCCGGGGCAGCCTTGGTAGAGGCTGTCGTCAACTCGTCGACGGAGGTGTCGCCCTGTTCCGGCGGTATATAGGCAGGCGCCGGCGTCGGCACGGCGACGGAAGCCTGTTCCTGCCGCTGCTTGATCGCAACTGTCTTTACCTTGGTAGGAGACGGCATCGGCTGCGTCAGCAAGGGATTGTCCGTCTTGGGTGCCGCGGTTTCCGCATAGGCAACTTCGGTGCTTGCCGTCTGATAACGGCTGTCCGGAAGCGGGCCCTTGTGCGGCAGGCCGAGATCGGCAGCGGCTGCCGTGACCAGGGGCTGATTGGCTGATATCGTTTTCTTTTCAGCCACCAGGGCAACCTTAGCTGGGGAAACCGGAGCAGGCGTTTCGATCATCTCGGGCATCGGCTTCGCCTGGGCGACAAGCGCGCCGCCGCTGGCGGAAGCCTTCGGCATGTAGGTGGCGAGTAGCCTGCGCATCTGCGAGTCGCGGGCAGGGGTGGACGCACCGCCGAGGACCACACCGACGATCGACTTGCCATCGACCTGCAGCGAACTGACCAGATTGAAGCCAGCAGCGCGGGTGTACCCGGTCTTGATGCCATCGACGCCGCGCACGGAACCGACGAGGCGGTTATGGCTGCGGATCACGCGATTGCCGAACTTGAAGGCGCGCGTATTGAAATAGCCGTAATATTGCGGGAAATGCTGGCGAAGGGCGATGCCGAGGCGAGCCTGATCGCGGGCCGTCGTCATCTGCGCGGTATTCGGCAGGCCGTTGGCATTGCGATAGGTCGTGCGCGTCATGCCGAGCGCATGGGCCTTGGCTGTCATCATCTGGGCGAAACGATCTTCCGAACCGCCGAGCATTTCGCCGAGGGCGGTCGCGGCATCATTGGCAGACAGCGTCACGAGGCCGAGGATACCCTGTTCGACAGTGATCGTGCCGCCGGCGCGTACACCAAGCTTGGTCGGCGCCTGGGCGGCAGCGTGAGCGGAGAAAGGGACGGGCGTATCGAGGCGGATGCGACCCTGCTCGAGTGCTTCGAAGGTCATGTAAAGCGTCATCATCTTCGTGAGCGACGCCGGATATTGCAGACGGTCGGCATTCTCGCTGTAGAGAACATTTCCCGTCCGTGCATCGACGACGATACCGGCATATTTCGGATTTGCAGCTTCCGCTTCGGCATTGACCGAGTCGACCGCGACGATCGCGACGGCCATCGAAAGGATCGTCAGCACCTTTGCGAGGAAACCGGCAGACCGCGGCGATGATACGGAGGAAATTGACCTTGACACTATTCCACTCTTCGCTTGCATTTTGGATGTTCGGCGGGTCACGCGCCCCCTACTGCGTAACCGGCTGTCTTGGAAAACTACCGGTTCAGCGTTACCAATCCGTTTATGATGAATCGTTTCTTCAGACATTTGCGGGGATTTTAGCGGAGTGTTGCAGACCGGCTCATGAGCCGGGTTTCCACAAAGGTCCTGATCGCGGCATCAATATGGTCCCAGTCGGCCAAATGACGGCTTGAGAACCGGTAAAGCACACTTAAATCCTTGCCGACCTTGATATCGCGCTGGCAATCGCCGCTGGTGGCCATTTCTGCAGACGAGGGCAGGACGCAGCGCACGGCATAATCGGCCCTTCCTTCGCGCGGCGCGGTCAGCAGCACTTCGCCGTTGTAACCGGCATCAGCTCGCAAGCGATGCAGCGTCAGGCCATGCGCAAATGTTTCCGAGGCACCATCCATCAGGTGCGAGTAAATCGGCTCCAGCCGGCCTGACATGTCCCGCGACATCGTGCCTTGGGTGATCTGAAGGAAAATCAGGCCTGAGGATTGGGCGATGTCGTCGAAACGCTGGCGCGTTTCCTTGCCATAGCCCTGCATTTCCGGCCAGGTGAGATAGAGATCGACCCGTTCTGCTGCGCCATCACGGCGTTCGCTGGGGAAGCGGATCGTGTTGGCAGGCAGGCCGACCGTGTCGAGGCCGATGGTGAGCGTGATCCCGGCATTGCTTTCAGTATTGCCGGCGAGCGAGATGTGACGGCCGAACCAGCGGCCGGCAATGCTGATCGCAACCGTCAGCAGCGCCAGGACCGCAATCGTCGCCGTGACGCGGAGCAGGAAGCGGGTCGAAAGAAGGGGCTGCTCACCAAGATGGCCCACGGCAGAATTACTCATCGTCGTCCTCGGATATCGGGCCGCCGTAGGAAAAACGCGAGTCGTCGGTGCCGGTGAAGAATCTACAGACAAGGATGGAGTGACGGGAGTTAACGGGCCGTTAACTCAACCAAAAGGAAGTGCCGCGAAAGAAGCGAGCCGTTCCCGGGACAGCGGGAACGGCTCTGGGCGCCGGTCGGGACGGGGATGCGGGGACTGACCGGGGCCGGTATGCCTGTTACTTCACGCTACCCACAGCGACGGCGCGGCCGTCCTGCAGCTTCGTCCAGCGGGCCGGATCATCGGCGGACTGGCGCTTCAGGTAGGTGTATTCGGTATCCGACCACAGCAGCACCTTGTTGCGCATGTTGTCGAGAATGAAATCGCCGTGATCGGTACGCACCGTCAGCACGGCATGGCCTTCGCCATTTGGCTGAAGCACGACGGTTATCAGCGTATCTGATGGAGAGAAGCCGGCATCGATCAGCATCTTGCGCTTCAGCAGCGCGAAATCCTCGCAGTCGCCGACAGTGCGCGGATAGGCCCAGCGCTCCTCGACACCGTAGATCTCCTTGTCCGTCATCGGTTGGATGGCGGAGTTGACGGTGTAGTTGATCTTGAGAATCTCCTTCCAGCGATCCTCGGTCAGGATCGCCGGGCCGGCATCGCCGCCAGCATAGGCGCATTCACTCGGATTGGCCTGGCAGAATTCATAGTGCCCGATCGGCGGGCTCGCATTGCCTGCAAGCGTCATACTAGCGGGTGATGCCTGTCCTGCGCCCGCCATTGCCGCTATCATGCCAACGGCCAGAAGACCGCTCTTCAGTAGATTTCGAATTGACATTATCGTCTCCCCGTTATGAGGACGACAATGACACGGACGTTTTTATCTCACGCAAAATTACGCAATCAAATTAATGGCTTAGTTGATTCAAATACGCAGAGAACTTGAATCAAATCCATCTCGAATACGACTAAAATTAAAAACGCATTCGTCGCAAATTCGATTAAAATTGAAGCTTTGTGAAAAAGGCTTTTGGGCGGGAAATGGCCGAAAAGCGGACAGGCTGTTAACGATTTTCAATAAGCCGGGTAAATTTCTGCGACAAGCTGCAGTAGGGATGGCGGCCGGCGGATATCCGATTGAAGCCTACAAACAGGCGGAATCGCCATGGAGAAAGCCGATTCCGCCTTACATCCCGATTCTCCGCCGCAAAAATAATTTTATCAGAGATCGCGGAATCTGTTCGTCGCTGCGACAATTGCGGCGGCAATATCGGCATTTGCAGTAGAATGGGCCGCCTTTGGCAGCACGATGAGCTCGGCGTCCGGCCATGCGCGGGCAAGTTCCCAGGCGGTGACAAGCGGTGCTTCTATGTCGAAGCGTCCGTGGATGAGAAAGCCGGGGATGTCGGCGAGGCGATCGGCATTCTTCAGTAGGATGCCGTCCTCGAGCCACGCGCCCTCACGGAAATAGTGGGTGATGATGCGGGCGCGCGTCAGAAGGTAGCGTGGATCGGACCAGCGCCCGGGCAGACCGGCAGGATCGGCAAGAAGGATTGTCGCCGCTTCCCATTCATGCCAGTCCCGCGCCGCTTTCAGCCGCACCTGCTCTTCGGGATCGTTGAGGAGTTGATGATAGGCGCTCACCCTGTCGATGCCACGGAGTTCCGGTGGCAGCGCCTTGCCGAACCGGTGCCATTCCTCGGGAAAGAGCGGCGCCATGCCGCGATAGAGCCAGTCGATCTCGGAACGCCGTGTCGTGGTGACGCCTGCAATGACTATGCCGCTGACATGATTCGGATGGGATTGCGCATAGGCGAGCGCCAGCGTCGAACCCCAGGAATTGCCGAAGATGATCCACTTTTCCACATCGAGGAGGCCGCGAAGCTTCTCTATGTCCTCAATCAGATGGGCAGTCGTGTTGCGGGAGAGGTCGGTCGTAGTGTCAGCGGCATTCGGCAGGCTGCGTCCGCAATTACGCTGATCGAAGAGGATGATGCGGTAGGCTGAAGGATCGAAATAGCGCCGTGCCGTTGCCGAGCAGCCGGAACCCGGTCCGCCATGCAGGACGAGCGCAGGCTTGCCCGCAGGATTGCCGCAAGCTTCCCAGTAGACGAGGTTGCCATCGCCTGTGTCGAGCAAGCCATGTTCGTAAGGTTCGATTTCGGGAAACAGGACTGACATGACGGTGCCCTTCGGTGAGGCGCGCTGTATCCTTCAAGTCTGTAACGGATAGATGACGGACGTGGCACTCCACGGCATATGCCGCATAGGATGAGGATGACAGCCCCGAAACCGGACGCAAAACCGCTGCACACTTTTGCTGGATTTGCTTTTTTGCTTTACGCAATTCTGAACGCAAAACCGCTGCACACTTTTGCTGGATTTGCTTCAGAGAAATTCGCGAAGTGTCTCGCGCGACTGGACCGACAGGAATTCGATCGCAACGCCTTCCGAGAAATGGCGAACGACGCGACCGCGCATGTTGCCGAGACGAACAGGCGTGCCGAGCGGCGGGCGCACTTCGCAATCGACGGCAGCGCCCGAGAGCGAAAGGTCCATGATGCGGCAGATGTAGCGTGTGCCGTCTTCAAGCGTGAGGTCGGTCTTGGTCTCGCGCGGGGTCAGACGATCATGACGGCGATCTTCCGGCAGGCCGAGCTCGTGTTTGTTGGCAAGCCAGGTGAGCTGGGCCGCGAGTTTCTCGCGCTTGCGCTCGGTGGCGTTGATCGACATGGTGAAGCCGCGCATATCGACGGTCTGTACATGGCCTTCGACGCGGCCGAGATGGTCGATATAGGCGACGATGCGTTCATTGGCGCGCGGGCGGCCAGCGCAGGTGACATACATGTCGCCGGGCGACATATCGATCACCATGCACTCGAATTCCTCGTAGTTCGCAAGCATCAGTCGGCCCTGCATATTGATGGGCACGCGCTGGAACACTCCCTGTTCTGGGCGCGGCGCAGGCCGGTGCGTCTGAGCGGGCTGGAACGAGTGCATCAAAGGGCTTCTTTATGAAATCTCTAAGCCCAATCCTTACCCGCAATCCCTTAACAGAAGGTTGTGGAACGAGCCGCCGCATAACCCTAAAGTACTATGGGCGGCGACCCAAAATGAAGCGGTCAGCGGGCGGCTGCCCCATGCAGGAAATGCGACATGGCGCGCAGCATGGCCCGGCCGAACGTGGCCTGTTTTTCAGCGGCGACCTCGACAGGGCGACGCGGTTCAGCCTCGGCCATGCGGCCGAACTTGTCGTGCAGCAGCCGGCTGCGATCGAGGGCGAGAAGTTCCAGCGGCACGATCTCCAGCCAGCTTGCAGCAGTGGCAGGCGCGATGGCACCGAGCAAGCGGTCGCAGCCGCCTTCGGGCGAACGCAGCGGCATCATGATGATCTCGAAGGCTGCGTGATGGCCGGCGGTACTGTAGCCCGTCGCGTTGAAAAGCGTTGGGATGGCGTGAGTCATGACGCCCTGCGCCGTTCTTTCGATATCCTCATGCTGGCCGTTGGCCCAGAGGGCGGAGAAACGCTCGCCGCGCAGATCGCGGCCGAAGAGATCGCAGATCTTTGTGCCGGCGAGGCGGAAGCGGATATGCCGGTCCGCCTCGGTCTCCAAGATGAAGAGGCTCGACAGGAGATGAGGGATCGCGCCGGGCTCGATCTGCGATTTCAGCGGGGCATCCCGCCCGCCGCGCAGAGCATTCCAGTAGTCGAATATGTCGATCGTGATCTGAAGGCGCATGGCAGTGTCTCATTTCGGTTCATTAGGGCGCGGTTTTCGCCCCTTCACCTTCTACCTTGCGGATTTCATGCCAAATCCGGCGAGTTAAGGTTAAGAAAGGGTTTTGCTTGAGTGCGGGGGCCCGCCATGAGACCGTCTCTCCATCACTTCGAACAGTGAAGTTCTGCACAAAGACTGCCAGGGGAGGGGTCATCCTTCGGGGAGCCCTGGCTAGCCGTCCGGCCAAATCCGGACGGCTTTTTTTTTGATGCCGGCTCCTGTATGGCTGTGGCCTCCAATGAGGCGAGATGAGCATGAACGAACAGACGTCCGGGCCTGATCAGGCATTCCAGCCTTCACGGCCCGAACCGCCGGCCCGGCCGCCACGTCAACCGGTTTTCAATCTTCCGCCCGCGCTGTTTACCACGCTCCTGCTTCTGATCCTGATCTACGCCGGGCAGTCGCTACTGTCTCCCGACGGGCTTTCCTGGTTTCTGTTCAACTTCGGCTTCATCCCGTTGCGCTATGCCGTTTCGCTTGCTGAGCAGGGGCCGCAGCTCTACTGGACGCCGGTCACCTATTCGCTACTGCACGGAAGCATTGAGCATATCGTCTTCAACGGTCTCTGGCTGATGGCCTTTGGCGCGCCGGTGGTGCGCCGCATCGGCACGTTCCGCTTCATCATCTTCTGGATTCTCTCCTCTGTCGCCTCGGCAGCGCTGCATGCGGCCCTGAACTGGGGGAGTGAAGGGCTGCTCATCGGTGCATCGGGTGTGGTCTCGGGCCTCATGGGCGCGGCCTGCCGCTTTGCCTTCCCTTCCGGGCGGCAGATGGTCCGCCCCGCGCATCTCAATCCGCGACTGTCGGTGCTACAGGCGATGCAGAGCCGCACGGTGATCATCTTCACGCTGTTATGGCTGGTCGGCAATGCGCTGATCGCCGTCGGCATCCCGCTCGTCGGCGACGGCAGCCAGGAGATTGCCTGGGATGCACATATCGGCGGTTTCGTCTTCGGCTTCTTCCTTTTCGCGTTCTTCGACCGGAAACTGCCTGAAGAACCCGTGCCCCGCCCTGACGACGAGTTGCAATCCTGACCCAAGCAGTGCACCATTGATCAATCCGCGTTGGGAGGAGAACCTCCGCGGAGCCTGTGTTCCCGACAAGTGTTTCACTTTCGCCATGGGAGGTACAAATGGCCAGTTCCGTCAAGGCAATACTCGATCTGAAGGGTCGTGACGTCGTCACCGCCGGGCCGAATACCACGGTTGCGGAAGCGGCTGCGATTCTCAGCAAAAAGAAGATCGGCGCGATCGTCGTCGTCGGCATGGAAAACAAGATTTCCGGCATGTTCACCGAGCGCGATCTCGTGCATGTCATCGCCAAGTCCGGCAAGGACGGGCTCGATCAGACGCTTTCTTCCGTCATGACCTCGAAGGTCCTCCGCTGCAACGAGCAGACCTCGGTCAACGAGCTCATGGAGCTGATGACCAGCAAGCGTTTCCGCCACGTTCCAGTGGAAGCCAACGGCAAGCTTGCAGGCATCATTTCGATCGGTGACGTCGTGAAATCACGCATCGCCGAAGTCGAGCGCGAGGCCGAAGAGATTAAGGCTTATATTGCAAGCTAAGGGAACGACGCTTTTCGCTAGGCACTAGGGGTGCCTGCCGTAGAGTTCCTGCATACGCTGCAGCTCGGGCAGCCTTGCCCGGGCTTCCTCATAGCCACGTTCGATGGCTTCCCCCGCACGATGGAATTCCGAAAGACCGATATCCGACAGTCGCGGCTGCAGCGAAATGTCCGGCGGGTCGCCGGCAAGCCGGGCCCGCGCGATACGATCCTGGATGATGTTGAAGGCCTGCACCATGACGCCGGTCATGCCCATACGCGCGGAATAGGGAGCCTGCTTCTGCTGCTGCACTTCGGCGGGCGATAGGCTGGCATTGTGGCGGACGACAGCGGAGCGGCCGTAGAGATCATAATTGAGATTGACGGCGACGACGAGCGGCTGCTCGTAGCTGCGGCAGACGGAAACCGGCACGGGATTGACGAGCGCGCCATCGACCAATGTGCGGTTATTACTGCGTACCGGCTCGAAAATGCCGGGCAGGGCATAGGAAGCGCGGATCGCGGTGATCAGCGAGCCGTTGGCGATCCAGACTTCGTGGCCTGTGTTGACCTCTGCCGCGACGGCGACGAAGGGCCGGTCGAGCTCCTCGATCGTCAGTCCTTCCAAATGTTCCTGCATGCGCTTGGTCAGCCGCATGCCCCCGAAGAGACCGGAGCCGCCGATCGTCAGGTCGAGAAGGCTTGCGATGCGGCGCATGGTGAGGGAACGGGCGAAATTTTCCAGCTCGTCGAGCTTGCCGGCGAGATAGCAGCCGCCGACGAGCGCGCCGATCGATGTGCCCGCGATCATGCCGATCTCGATGCGGGCTTCATCGAGCGCACGCAGCACACCGATATGCGCCCAGCCGCGGGCTGCGCCGCCGCCGAGCGCCAGGGCAAGCTTTGCTTTCTTTTCCGATGAGGTCTCGACTGGGGGAATTGCCCTATCCTGGAGCGCTGTTGTGGCAGAACCTCCGCCCTCGGCGCTTTGACGATGCATATTCCAGCCCAGCATGGCGTTCCTCCCTCCCGGCAGAACACTCGGGTTCCCATTAACAGCCCCAAACCCTTTCCAAAGGGTATATGGAAGCGACTTGCGTCGCAATAAGGGGCAGGCGACGGGGATTCAGTCTATTTTCCGTACACATCCTTGGGATCGAAATGCAGGTCGTCATCGACGATGGTCAGCATGGGCTTTCCATCCTCCAGGGTGACGGTGCGATAGAAGCAGGAGCGGCGGCCCGTGTGACAGGTCGCATCATGGCCGGCGACCTCGACCTTCAGCCAGATTGCGTCCTGGTCGCAATCGGTGCGGATTTCCTTGACGGTCTGCAGGTTGCCCGAGGTTTCGCCCTTCTTCCAGATCTTTCCGCGCGAGCGGCTGAAATAGTGGGCGATGCCGGTCTGGATGGTCAGCGCCAGCGCATTGGCGTTCATATGAGCGACCATCAGCAATTCGCCGTCGCCGGCATCGGTGACGATGGCTGTGATCAGGCCGCGATCATCGAAGCGCGGCGTAAAATCGCCGGCGTCCTCCAGCTCGGATTTATCGTCCGATGGCTGATTGAAAATCAGTTCACTCATCGCGGCCCTCCTGAGGGAGCCGGTATCAGCGGCCCCTAACCATTGTCATGAATCGGACCTGATCGGCCGGTTCAGTCTTGAACGTTCCTGTAAAGGTTGTCGTCAATGTGGTCGAGCCCTGCTTCTGAACGCCGCGCATGGCCATGCACATATGTTCGGCCTCGATCATGACCGCAACGCCGCGCGGACGCAGCGTTTCGTCGATGGCCTTGGCGATCTGCGAGGTCATCGTTTCCTGCGTCTGGAGGCGGCGACCGTAGATTTCGACGACGCGGGCGATCTTGGAAAGGCCGAGAACGCGTCCGTCCGGCATATAGGCGACGTGCGCCTTGCCGATGATCGGCACCATGTGATGTTCGCAGTGAGAGAAGAAGGGAATGTCCTTCACCAGCACCATGTCGTCGTAACCGGCAACCTCCTCGAAGGTCCGGCCGAGCACGTCTTCCGGGCTCATTTCGTAACCGGCGAAGAGCTCGCGATAGGACTTGGCGACACGGGCAGGCGTATCCAGCAGGCCTTCGCGCGACGGATCGTCGCCGGCCCAGCGCAGCAGCACGCGAACGGCGTCCTCTGCCTCCTGCTGGGAGGGACGATCGGTTTCACGGACGGTATGCGGAAAATTCTTGACGATGGCGTCCATATTCAATGGTCTCCTGGCCCGCAACGCGGACCGTATTCGGACTAGCCACTGGTACCCCAAGCGGGAATTCT
The DNA here is from genome assembly GCF_014873945.1 of Rhizobium viscosum. Lineage (NCBI taxonomy): Bacteria > Pseudomonadati > Pseudomonadota > Alphaproteobacteria > Hyphomicrobiales > Rhizobiaceae > Rhizobium > Rhizobium viscosum. The sequence goes on from NZ_JADBEC010000003.1 coordinate 354,669, forward strand.
TGCACCTTTGGCAGGCTCCGGGGCTTTCCAGGTTCGCTTTCTCGAACCCTTCCGGCACGGTTTCCCAATCAAACTCAATTGGCAAACTTATTGGTTTCCCAATCAAAGTTATTCAGGGCCATTGCATTTCGATGACCCTCGAACGACATACATATAGGAAGACGACCCTGGTATGTAAGTATGTTGTCGTTTGACTGTGTGTTTTTTGTTTACACGACAATCACATAGGAATTAGCGTCTCTTTTAGGCGTTTTTGGAGCCAAATCCGTCATGGACGACATCTATAACAGCAAAATCCTCGAATTTGCCGGCAATATTCCTCTGATCGGCACGCTTGATGACGCGGATGGGACCGCCCAGGCGCATTCGAGACTGTGCGGTTCGAAAGTGCGCATCTGGCTGAAAATGGATGGCGATACGATCAGCGCCTTTTCGCATGACGTGAAGGCCTGTGCGCTCGGCCAGGCGTCCTCCTCGATCATGGCCCGCCATGTCGTCGGCGCGACATCAGACGAAGTGCGCAGGGCGCGAGAGGATATGCTCGCCATGCTGAAGGCGGATGGCGAGGGACCGGATGGACGGTTCGCCGACATGCGCTATCTTCTTCCCGTGCGTGATTACAAGGCGCGTCACGCCTCCACCATGTTGACCTTCGATGCCGTCGTTGACGCCATCAGCCAGATAGAGGCGAAACGCGCCGAAGTCGTCGAGGCGTGAACTATGTGCGAATTCTGTCTGCTGCGTGAGGAGGAGGAAGACGAGGGTGGTGCCGCCGCGCCGAAGCCTCGTGCCCAGTCGCCGCAGAGATTTTCACGAAATTACACTGGTCCCTTCAGCAAGACGCCTGACCGCCTTTTCGGCATGGGGCTCATCCGCCTCTATCAGCTGACGCTTTCCGGCTTCGTCGGCAATTCCTGCCGGCATATCCCGACCTGTTCCGAATACGGCTATGAGGCGATCGCCCGCCACGGGCTCTGGGCCGGAGGCTGGATGACGCTCTTTCGCGTCGGACGCTGCGGTCCCGGTGGCACGAGCGGGCTCGACCCGGTGCCGGAACATCTTGCAATGCGTTATCGCTGGTTCACGCCCTGGCGCTATTTCGCGCTCGGGCGAAAGGAGGCATAAGGTGTGTACCTTCATCGCACTTCTGCACAGCATCGTCCTGACCTCCGAGCGACGCGTCATCATGGAGGATCTACGCACGCTTGCCAAAGAGCTCGGCTATCGCGATCCCCGCACATTGGTTTCCACCGGCAACCTCGTTTTCGAGGCGGACGACATGCGGCCGCATGAAGTCGAAGAGCAGCTGGAAGAGGCTTTTGAGGAAAAGTTCGGCAAGCATGTCGATATCATCGTGCGCAGCGACTGCACTTGGATGGCACTGTGCAGCGCCAATCCCTTCAAGGACGGCGTCGGCGATCAGGTAATCGTGCGCGTCAACCGCCTGCCGATCGATCCGGAAAAAGTGGAAGCGCTGAAGCCGCTTCTTGCCGAGGGGCAGCGGATGAAGCTGATCGGTTGCGATCTCTGGATCGATTTCCACGGCAAGCCGAGCCAATCGAAGCTGCTGTCGGCACTCACCACCAAGCGCATGGGTGTGGGAACAATGCGCAACTGGAACACCGTGCGCGGCCTTTTCGAAATGGTTCTTTAAGCCGGGTTCTTCTTTACTCAGACAGCAAATATCAGTATCAGGCGGCTGCGCATCCGCTAAGGATGACGCTCCGTTTCAACCACCCGCATTCGTTGGCGGGACTGGACAAGGAGAATTTCAATGTCCCAATCCGTTTCCCTGACATTTCCCGATGGTTCGGTGCGCAGTTTCCCAGCTGGCGCGACCGGCAAGGATGTCGCCGAATCCATTTCCAAGTCGCTTGCCAAGAGCGCCGTCGCCATTGCGATCGACGGCACTGTGCGCGACCTTTCCGATGCCGTAACCGACGGCAAGATCGAGATCATCACGCGTAAGGACGGCCGCGCGCTGGAACTCATCCGGCATGACGCAGCGCACGTGATGGCCGAGGCCGTGCAGGAACTGTGGCCCGGTACGCAGGTGACGATCGGTCCCGTGATCGAGAACGGCTTCTACTACGATTTCGCCAAGAACGAGCCGTTTACGCCCGACGACCTGCCCAAGATCGAAAAGAAGATGAAGGAGATCATTGCCCGCAACGCGCCCTTCACCAAACAGATCTGGTCGCGCGAGAAGGCCAAGGAAGTTTTCGCCGCCAAGGGCGAGCAGTACAAGGTCGAGCTCGTCGACGCGATCCCCGAAGGCCAGGATCTGAAGATCTACAATCAGGGCGAATGGTTCGACCTTTGCCGTGGCCCGCACATGGCCTCCACCGGCCAGATCGGCAGCGCCTTCAAGCTGATGAAGGTTGCCGGCGCCTATTGGCGTGGCGACAGCAATAACGCCATGCTGTCGCGTATCTACGGCACGGCATGGGCCGAGCAGGCCGATCTCGACAATTACCTGCACATGCTGGCGGAAGCCGAAAAGCGCGACCACCGCAAGCTCGGCCGCGAAATGGACCTGTTCCATTTCCAGGAAGAAGGCCCGGGCGTCGTCTTCTGGCATGGCAAGGGCTGGCGCATCTTCCAGTCTCTGGTTTCCTACATGCGTCGCCGGCTCGCTGTCGATTATGAAGAAGTCAACGCGCCGCAGGTGCTCGACACTTCGCTCTGGGAAACCTCTGGGCACTGGGGCTGGTATCAGGAGAACATGTTCGCGGTGAAATCGGCGCATGCGATGACGCATCCCGAAGACAAGGAAGCGGACAATCGCGTCTTTGCGCTGAAGCCGATGAACTGCCCCGGTCACGTGCAGATCTTCAAGCATGGCCTGAAGTCCTACCGCGAACTGCCGATCCGCATGGCGGAATTCGGCCTGGTGCACCGTTACGAGCCTTCGGGCGCGCTGCACGGGCTGATGCGCGTGCGCGGCTTCACGCAGGACGACGCGCACATCTTCTGCACCGATGAGCAGATGGCGGCGGAATGCCTGAAGATCAACGACCTGATCCTGTCGGTCTATGAAGATTTCGGCTTCAAGGAAATCGTCGTCAAGCTTTCGACCCGTCCGGACAAGCGTGTTGGCTCCGATGCGCTCTGGGATCGTGCGGAAGCCGTCATGACCGACGTGCTGAAGACGATCGAGGCGCAGTCCGAGGGGCGCATCAAGACCGGCATCCTGCCAGGCGAGGGCGCTTTCTACGGACCGAAGTTCGAATATACGCTGAAGGACGCGATCGGACGCGAATGGCAGTGCGGCACGACGCAGGTCGACTTCAACCTGCCGGAACGCTTCGGCGCCTTTTACATCGACAGCAATTCCGAGAAGACACAGCCCGTCATGATCCACCGCGCCATCTGCGGCTCGATGGAACGTTTCCTCGGCATCCTGATCGAGAACTTCGCCGGCCATCTGCCGCTGTGGGTATCGCCGCTGCAGGTCGTCGTTGCGACGATCACGTCTGAAGCCGACGCTTACGGCCAGGAAGTGGCCGATGCGCTGCGCGACGCCGGACTGCATGTCGAGACTGACTTCCGTAACGAGAAGATCAATTACAAGATCCGCGAACATTCCGTTACGAAAGTTCCCGTCATTATCGTCTGCGGCAAGAAGGAAGCGGAAGAGCGCACGGTCAATATCCGCCGCCTCGGCAGCCAGGAGCAGACATCGATGTCGTTGGATTCGGCAATCGAAAGCCTTGCCCTGGAGGCGACTGCGCCCGATATCCGTCGTAAGCTCGAGGCAAAGAAGGCGAAAGCCGCCTGAAAATTGCTTTTGGATAAGGACAGCGCCCGGCATTGATCTGCTCGGCGCTGTCAGAAATCTGACATGCAACAGTAATATAGCCGCCACAAAACAGGGGACGGGTTTCATCCCGGCAGGCATTCGAGTGCGCTTCAAAGAGCTTTCCTACGCGAATGAACGGGATCCACGCTTCAAGCGCTGGCTCATCCGCTCCATCGAGGGGCTTTCGGGCCGTGACCGCTATGTACGGCTCTATGATATCTGGCGCAGCGATATCGTCGGCAAGAGCGACCGCGTCTTCGGCAAGATGCTCGATCTCATCGATGTTGAGATCAATGTGAAGGGCAGCTGGCCGCTTGAGCCGGTACCGAACGAGCCGATCGTTATCGTCGCGAACCATCCTTTCGGCATCGGCGACGGCATTGCAGTGCTGGCGCTTGCCGAGCAGCTTGGCCGCCCGTTCCGGGTGCTGATTCACAATGATCTCCTGAAGGTGCCGGAAATGGCCCCTTATTCGCTGCCGATCTCCTTCGAGGAGACAAAGGAAGCGATGGCGATGAACATGAAGAGCCGTCACGAGGCCGTTCGCCTGCTGAAGGAAGGTACGACGATCGTGGTTTTCCCGGCCGGTGGTGTCGCCACCGCCAAGAAGGGTTTCGGCCGCGCCGAGGACCTTCCTTGGAAAATGTTCCCGGCCAAGCTCATCCAGGCGGCGCGCGCTAGCGTGCTGCCGATCTATTTCGAAGGCCAGAACGGCCGGCTCTTCCATCTCGCCAGCCGGGTTTCGATGACGCTGCGCCTATCGCTGCTGATCCGCGAATTTCGCCGTCTCTCAGGCAGCACGATCATTGCGCATGTTGGCAGCGTATTATCCTGGGAGGAATTGAGCAGCGGCAGCGATCGCAAGGACCTGCTCGCCCGTCTCTTTGACGCCGTCTTCTCGATGGCGCCGAAGAAGAAGGTCTTCCTCAAGCGCGCAAGCTGAGAATTCCCTGATACTCCGGATGCGGCGTCAGTCGAGGCTGGCGCCGTCGCCACCGTTCTGCAGGTCTTCGTATGATGGCAAGGGCGGCTGCGGCGGGATCTCGCCGCCAGGCTGAGGCACACCCTTCGGGCCGGCGGCGGTCTGTCCCGGCGGTACGGCCGTGGCGGCGGGGGCAATCGGCTGCTGGGCCTGCAGGTCCTTCATCAGCACTTCGACATCGGTATTGACACCGGCAGCGACCGTGAAGTCGCGCTGATAGATCTTGTCCTTGTTGCGGGCGACCGCCGTATATTCACCTTCCGACAGGACCATGGTCGGAAATGCGCTCACACTTTCGCCGACGCTGTCGCCTGCTGCCGTCAGGATCGACCAGGCCGTATCGGCAATCGCTTCGCCGCCGGTTTCCGACACCAGCTTGAAATTGATCTGTGCCGCCCTGTGCTGGATCGTCGCTTCGGTGAGCTTGCCGGCCTCGACCTGGATATCGGCGCGGATGCTGGCGTTGACGTTGCCGTATTCGGAAACGATGTGATAGGTGCCGGCATTGAGGCGCACGACCGTATTCGGCGGCACATCGGCCATGACAAGGCCGCGCTCGCCGTCGTCGCGGATCTCCGCGGAGTAGATCGAAAAGCTTAGCTGGTTGGGTCGAATGCGGACGTCGGAGCCGGAGACGGCATTAAGCAGCAGGCCGCCAGCATCGAGCACCATGACCTGTTTGTCGACCTCGCCTTCATCCGGCACCGTCAGCTTCTTGGTGACGCCGGCGCGGCCGAAGGAAACGTTGACAAAATAGTCGCCGGCAGCGAGCTGGAAGGCTGCGGTGCCGCCACGAGAGCTGGCGATGAGCGGCAGCTTGCCATCATTTCCAGCGACGGGACTGAATACATACCAGGAAAGCCCGTCTTCCACAGGCGCGCCATCAGCCGTGAGTTTGGCCTCCAGGGAGACGTCACGCAGGTGCACGCCTTCCTGCGCCGAGCCTGGGGCGATGAAGGCGTTGAGCTTCGGCATTTTCGGCGTCGATTCGAGCTGCTTGAATTCCTTGAAGGCATCCTGAGCGGCAGCGCCAAACGGCGTCAGCATCATCAAGGCAATAGCAAGGCCGATCCGTGCAAAAGGCAAAATGCCAGACATCCTGTTCGTGAACCGATTGACTTCTGAAATCGCAGAGTCCACTTCAAGACCAATGCCATGGCAAATTCAAGACCTGTGGCCAGTCTCTGCATACAAATGAGAGTTTCTCCCGCATGAAATCCGACATCAAGCTGATCGATTATCTCGCCGTGCGCCGCTCCATCCCCGCGTTCCAGATGTGCGAACCGGGGCCGGAAAAGGCCGAGATCGAGGAAATCCTGCGCCTTGCATCGCGTGTTCCCGATCACGGCAAGCTCGCCCCCTGGCGCTTCATCGTCTATCGCGGCGAAGAGCGCGTGCAGCTCGGCGAGAAGCTGCTGAAGCTCGCTCTCGAAGCAAAACCCGATCTCTCGGAGGAGATGATCCAGGTGGAGCGTACGCGCTTTACACGTGCACCCGTCGTCGTCGGCATCGTCAGCAAGGCTGGCCCGCATTTCAAAATCCCGGAATGGGAACAGCTCATGTCTGCGGGCGCGCTGTGCCTCAATGTCATCCTGGCTGCTAATGCCCATGGCTATGTCGCCAACTGGCTGACGGAATGGTTCGCCTTCGACGAGCGTGCCTATCCGCTGCTCGGCGTCCAGCCTGGTGAAAAGGTCGCCGGCTTCATCCATATCGGCTCGACCACCTTCCCACCCGTCGAGCGTCCGCGCCCTGAACTGACCGAGACCGTGACCTGGGTCGGCGGCGAAGACTGATGTTCTACACGACGGACACCAACCGGCACGGGCTGGCGCACGATCCCTTCAAGGCGATCGTCGCGCCACGACCGATCGGCTGGATCGGCAGCAAGGGCAGAGACGGATCGCTCAATCTCGCGCCCTATTCCTTTTTCAATGCAGTGGCCGACAAGCCGAAGCTGGTGATGTTTTCATCGAGCGGGCACAAGCATAGCCAGAAGAACGCCAGGGAAACCGGCGTTTTCACCTGCAACTTCGTCAGCCGCAATCTGGCTGATAAAATGAACCTTTCCTCAGCCGGCTTGCCTTACGGAACGAGCGAATTCGAATTCGCCGGACTGACGCCGAAACAGGCCGAGCTCATCGACGCGCCCTATGTGGCTGAGGCCTTCGCTGTACTGGAATGCAAAGTGACCGAGATCATCGAGCCGAAGACGCTTTCCGGCGAAGAAACCGAGAATGTCTTCGTTTTCGGAGAGGTCGTCGGCATCCATATCGATGAGGCTATCATCAACAATGGCCGGTTCGATGAGGCGCTGGCGCGGCCGGTCGCACGCATGGGCTACATGGACTATTGCGAAGGCAGCGAGGTCTTCGAAATGTTCAGGCCGAAAGTCTGACGGTTTTCCGCGTAAGGCCGCGCAAATCCTAACAAATATGGTGAACCAATCATAAACTTTTTCCGGCTACCGTCTCTGTATTGAATGAGACGCGAAGGAATCGCGTTTGCTGGGGCGTGGTTGTGATCATAGAGGCATTTCTTCGTTGGGCCGAAACGGCCAAGACGGCTGACAGGGCGGCCGCTGCAAGTGCTCTGGGACGCGTCTATCTCAAATCCGAAATGTCGGACGAGCGGCGCGACGCGGCTGAAAAGGCGATGACCTACCTGCTCGACGATCCGTCGCCGCGTGTGCGGCTTGCGCTCGCCGAAGCGATTGCCTGGGCGCCACATGCGCCGCGCAACATCATTCTTTCGCTCGCCGAAGACCAGCCGGAGATCGCCTGCCACGCGGTGACCTGTTCGCCGATCCTGACCGATGCTGATCTCGTCGATCTTGCGGCACGCGGCAGCGGCGCAACGCGCATGCTGATTGCGGCGCGCGCCCATGTGACACGTCCGGTATCGGCGGCACTTGCCGAAGTCGGCGACGAAGATGAAATTCTCTGCCTGCTCGAAAATGACGGCGCCTCGATTTCCGCCCAATCCCTCAAGCGGATTGCCGAACGGCTCGGCGATGTCGGCGACATCAGAAACCTGCTTCTCGACCGCATCGACTTGCCGGCCGATGCCCGTCAGCTTCTGACGCAACATGTCAGCAATGCGCTGGTCGGCCTGCCGCTGGCGCAAGCGGCAATCGGCCTACAGAGGCTGCAGCGCATCAGCCGCGAGGCGACGGAAGCGGCGATCATTTCCATCGCCGGCGATATCGCGCCGATCGAAGTGCCAGATCTCGTCGAACATCTTCGCCTAAACGACCGTCTAACGCCGTCGTTCCTCATGCATGCGCTGTGCTGCGGCAAAGTGGAGTTCTTCGCCTGCGCCATCGTCAACCTGTCCGGCTGCAGCGATCGGCGCGTGCGGGCAATCCTCGCCACCGGCCGCATGCATGCGGTGCGCGCGCTTTATGAATCGGCAGGCCTGCCGCGCGATATCAGCATCATCTTCGTGGAAGCGACCTTCCTCTGGCGTGAGGCTTCACGCAAGACATCGGGCTCGTTGCTCGGCAGCATTTGCGGACGCCTGCTTCAGAAATTCCATAGCCGGATAGGGCAGCATGACACCGTCGGTGAACTGCTCGATATGGTCGAGAAGTTGCATGTGGCCGAGCAGCGCCGGTCGGCCCGGGTCTATGCGTCGCTTGCGGCCGCTTAATCGGTAAAGCGGGCCGCGGCCCAGGAATAGCTCGCAGAGACGAAATGCAATGGCTTCGCCAGGGTGTTCTTCACATCATGGCCGGAAGGCAGCTTGGCGCGAACACGCTCGGCGATATTGTCCACGAAACCGCCAAGGCCATCTCGCTGCTCGGTTACTTCGGGCGTTTCTGGTGCAGCACGCGCCGGCTTAGCCGGTTCGGCGGCGGCAAGCGACTTCGGCGCCTCGCAGACGGCGATGACGGTCGGATAGCTGGCATTGGCATAAGTCTTCAGCCGCTGTTCGGCCTCGGCATCGCAGGCGACGACGGTTTCCCAGTGCTTGTCGACCGTGGCGACGTAATTGCACTGGCTGACGGAATCATCGCAACCGAGGATCGTCATGGCGATGAGGACGGCTTGCATATTCTGGCTCCATGGCTATTGAGCATGTCACCATCTTCGAAAGCGCAATTCCAACGGAATGAAGGCAGCGACACTAACTTTTCGTCATATCGGCGAAAAATTGCGCCCTGTACCGGAAAAGGAGTGAGAATGTCCGTCACCATCGCCCTTGAACCGCCGCGTCAGGACGGCGTGATCCGCCTTCTCGATCTCTCGGATGCCTATGCGCAGTCGCTCTATCCGCCCGAGAGCAACCACCTCGTCGATATCTCCACACTGGAAAAGCCATCGGTGAGCTTCCTCGTGGCGCGCAACGGCGGCGAGATCGTCGGCTGCTGCGCGTTGGTGGAGGCAGGCGACGGGACGGCCGAGGTCAAGCGCATGTTTGTCGATCCCGAGGCGAGGGGCCTGAAGATCGCCAGCCGCCTGATGGACCGACTGGAGGAGATCGGCAGAGGGAAGGGTCTCGACGCAATCCGCCTAGAGACCGGTATCTATCAGCCGGAAGCGATCAGCCTCTACAGGAAATACGGATATATCGAGATCGAGCCTTTTGGCTCCTATCAGCCGGATCCGCTGAGCCTCTTCATGGAAAAACGGCTAACGGCCTGATCATCTTTTCTGGCGGGATATCAGCCGTCGGCCGCACGCTGCACAGGCGGCGCCTGCTCGTCAAGGATCACCTGTGGCCCTGCATCGGCGGTGCGGACCTCATGTATCCATTCGCGCCAGATCGCGACCAGCAGCGCCATCAGGACCGGGCCGATGAAGAGGCCAAGGAAGCCCATCGTCTTCACGCCGCCGACGAGACCGAAGAAGGTCGGCAGGAACGGCAGCTTGATCGGCCCGCCGACAAGCTTGGGGCGCAGCGTCTTGTCGACAATGAAGAGTTCGACCGTGCCCCAGACGAAGAGGCCGATACCGGCGACATGCGAGCCGCTGGCCAGCAAATAGACGGATACGAGCGTGAAGGAGAGCGGTGCTCCGCCGGGGATCAGCGCCATGACGCCGGTCAGCACACCAAGCGTGACAGGCGAGGGAACGCCAGCGATCCAATAGGCGACACCGAGCACGATGCCTTCGCCAATGGCAATCAGCGTCATGCCCATGACCGTCGAGCTGATGGTCGCAGGCACGACGCGAGAAATACGCTCCCAACGGTTCGGCAGAATGCGCTCGCCGAGCATGTCAATCTGCTTGGAGAAGGAGAACCCGTCGCGATAGACGAAGAACAGCGCAATCAGCATGAAAAGCAGCGTCAGGAACAGGTGGAAGGCACCGCCGCCCGCCGCCAGAACTGCGCGGTAGATGTTGCCGATATGGGCGCCGCTAACTGCCTGGATGAGCTCACCCATGGCGCCGGGGCTGCCGATATATTTCGTCCAGAGTTCATCGAGATAGGAGCCAGCGAGCGGGAGCGCGATGATCCATTGCGGCGTCTCCGCCCCGAAGCGGTTGGCGTGGATTGCCCATGCCACCCAAGTGCGCACTTCACCGGTCGTATAGGCAACCGCAAGGCTGATCGGAATGACGAGGAAGGTGACGATGAGGACAATCGCGATCGTCGCGGCGATCGTCGTATTGCCGCCGACACGGGCGACCAGTTTGCGGTAAAGCGGCCAGCTCGCAAAGCCGATGACGAGGGCTGCGAGCACCGGCACGACGAAGCCATAGAAGAAATAGACGCCGGCTGCGGCAACGAGCACAAGCAGCCAGCGGGCAGCCGAAATGGAGGGTATCAGCGGCGTACGTATCGTCGCCGACGGCCCCAGCCATCGCGGCTCCGTATTGGTTTTCTGACGATTAAACACACCCACGCGCGCCTCTTTTTATTGTTGCCCTAGTTTATGGGCCATGAACCGGGCGGTTTCAAGGTCCGCCCGGATAAAGCGTATACAAAGCGTGGTTATTTGGTGGCTGAATCCTCGAGATATTATTGCGGGCGGCGGTTGATCTTGAAGGCGTAAAACTGTGTCTTCTGGCCGGTCGAGAAATTATTGTCGGAACCGAGGATCAGGACATCCGTGCCATCCTTCGCCTTGCCGATCGCCATGGCTTCGATATTGTCAGGCGTCAGGCCGATGGCGCGCAGATCCAGTACCTGGCTCTTGCGAACCGGGACGACACGCTGATTGTTCCTGGCGAGAGAGGCGATGCCGGAAACGTCGGTCGCACCGTCGAGATCCATCATGAAAAGCTTGATGTTATTGCCGAAGCCCTGGGCATAGCTGCGCTCGACGGAGAGCAGGCGGTGATCGTCAAGGGCAATCATTTCCGACATGCCATTGTCGTTGCCGCCGTCGGGTTTAGCGGCAGCCTGGGGGATCGGTGAGATCGGATAGACGTATTGAGCCTTCGGCTCGCCGGTTGCGCCGTCATAGCGGATGATGCGCGAGAGGCTGCCGGTCGTCAGGCTGGGATTCGGGCCGTCCTGATAGAGGGCTGCCTCGACGCCCGCGAAGACATCACCAGATGGAGACACTGCGAGATCCTCGAAAGCAAGATTGTCTCGGATGCCGGTCGACTTGTCGGCGGTCGGTGCAAACCCGTCTGGCAGCTTGAACTCACGCACGAAAGCACCGTCCGGCGAGGTGACGCGGATGAAGGGGGCGATCAGTGCCTTGGCGTCACCTTCGCTGCCCCAATAGATGCCGTCCTTGGCGAAGCGGATGGATTCCGGATCGACGGTCTTGACGGCGAAGGGCTGGCCGTTCTTGTCCTGGAAGGTGGTGTGCTTGACGATGGTGACGCCCTTCAGGCCGGCGGCGCCGACATCGATATCGAGATCGTAGAAGCGGGCAGGAGCCTTTTCGGAGCGGTCGTCGCTGATGGCGATGTAATGGCCGGTGGCCGCATCAAAATCGAGGCCGGAAATGCCGCCGAATTCAACGCCATTTTCCATCTGTCCGGTCGGGATGACGAATTCACCGAGATAGGAAAGGGAGATCGCTGCCGCGCAATCGCCGAAGGGGCAGGCGGCATCGACGGTCGCGCCGATATCGGTAGCGAAAACGGAGGCGGTGCTGGACAGGAGAACGAAAGCGGCGGTCGCAAGAAAACGCTTGATCATGGCAAATATCCGGCAGGGGGTTGAAACAAAACGGCCGGCGCTGCAGTGACCTTTCGGGGGGCAGAGCGCCGGCCGTTCTATTGCGCCGGTATTTTGACGGAAGCGTAACGGTTCTTCGTCAGTTCGATGAATTCGCTACGGCTTAAATATCGAGGTCTTCCGCGAAAGCCGCGCGTTCCTGGATAAAACGGAAACGGGCCTCGGCCTTGGTTCCCATCAGGTCGTCGACTGCATTGCGTGTGCCTTCGAAATCCACCTCGTCGATCAGCACACGCAGAAGCGTGCGCTTGGACGGGTCCATGGTGGTTTCCTTGAGCTGGGCGGGCAGCATTTCACCGAGGCCTTTGAAGCGGCTGATCTCGATCTTGGCCTTGCCCTTGAATTCCGTCTCCATCAGTTCGGCGCGATGCTCATCATCACGAGCATAGGCGGACTTCGCCCCCTGCGTGATCTTGTAGAGCGGCGGCACGGCGAGGAACAGATGGCCGCCGCGCACCAGTTCCGGCATCTCCTGATAGAAGAAGGTGATCAGCAGCGAGGCGATATGCGCGCCGTCCACGTCGGCATCGGTCATGACGATGATGCGTTCGTAGCGAAGGTCTTCTTCGCGGTATTTCGACCGCGTGCCGCAGCCAAGCGCCTGGATGAGATCGGAGATCTGCTGGTTGGCCGACAACTTCTCGCGGCCGGCGCTGGCGACATTGAGGATCTTGCCGCGCAACGGCAGGATCGCCTGGTTGGCGCGGTTACGCGCCTGCTTGGCGGAGCCACCTGCCGAGTCACCCTCGACTAGGAAAAGTTCGGCGCCTTCCGCAGTGTTCTGTGAGCAGTCGGCTAGCTTTCCGGGCAGGCGCAGCTTGCGCACCGCGGTCTTGCGGTTGACTTCCTTCTCCTTGCGACGGCGCAGGCGCTCTTCGGCGCGCTCGATCACCCAGTCGAGAAGCTTTTCGGCTTCACCCGGATTGTCGGCGAGATAGTGGTCGAAAGGATCGCGCAACGCGTTTTCGACGAGACGCTGGGCTTCGACGGTCGCCAGGCGATCCTTGGTCTGGCCGACAAATTCCGGCTCGCGGATGAAGACTGAGAGCATGCCGACGGCAGAAATCATCACGTCGTCGGTGGTGATCTGCGCGGCGCGCTTGTTCTGCGTCAGTTCGGCGTAGCTCTTCAGGCCCTTTGTCAGCGCGATGCGCAGACCCGCCTCATGCGTGCCGCCTTCGGGTGTCGGGATGGTATTGCAATAGGAATGAACCTGCGGATCGCCGCCATACCAGGTGATCGCCCATTCCAGCGCACCGTGGCCGGCAACCTTTTCACTCTTGCCGGCGAAGATTTCGCGGGTGACGGTGAATTCCTTGCCCATCGTCGCCTGCAGGTAATCCTTCAGGCCGCCGGGGAAGTGGAAGACGGCCTTGTCAGGCACGTCGGAGCCCTCGGGCAGCACGCCCGGATCGCAGCTCCAGCGGATCTCGACACCGCCGAATAGATAGGCTTTTGACCGGGCCATGCGGAAGACACGGCCCGCATCGAACTTCGCGTGGTCGCCGAAGATCTGCGGGTCGGGGTGGAAGCGAACCTTGGTGCCGCGGCGATTGTGCACATCGCCCAGTTCCTCGATCCCGCCCTGCGGCACGCCGCGCGAGAAGCGCTGGCGGTAGAGCTTGCGGTTACGAGCGACTTCGACTTCGAGAACATCCGACAGTGCATTGACGACGGACACGCCGACGCCGTGCAGACCGCCGGAGGTCTCGTAGGCCTTGCCGTCGAACTTACCGCCGGCATGCAGCTTGGTCATGATGACTTCGAGCGTCGACTTGCCGGGAACCTGCGGGTGGTTCTCGACCGGAATACCGCGGCCGTTGTCGGTGACCGTGAGATAGCCCTGGATATCGAGATGCACGTCGATGAAATCGGCATGGCCGGCCACCGCTTCGTCCATCGAGTTGTCGATGACTTCGGCAAAAAGATGGTGCAGCGCCTTTTCGTCGGTGCCGCCGATATACATGCCTGGGCGCATGCGAACGGGTTCCAGACCTTCCAGAACGCGGATCGAGGATGCGCCGTAATCATCGCCGTTCGACGTCGTCGGGGCAGGGCGTGCGGTAGCGGGTGCCGCAGCCGCGGCGGGCCGTTCGGCGGGTGCTGCAGGCTTTGCAGCCTCCTCCTGCTTCTGCGTCAGGGGCATTCCGGAAAAGAGGTCGTTGCTGTCTTCCATGGAACCGTTCAGATCTTATTCTCGTGAAGGGCCGCCGCTGGCCCACAATAGTCACAGTCCGCGTCGCGTTTGCGAATCAGGGGGATTCTGACAGAAAGCGCCCCGATACGCGACGCGCCCCGGATTTGCGGAGCTTTTCAAGATGTGATTTGCGTTGCCGGGCGCCGAATGGCAAGTCGCGGCAGCTCTATGGGAACCATCTGCATGCCGATGTCCACAAGTCATTGCACCATAATCACTGCAATTGCGGCCTTTTTCCTGTCCGCGGCTGTCACGACCGCCGCGGCCGAGACGTTGCCGCCCTATAAGGACGATCTGTTTTCGGCGCAGACAGTGCTGCAGACGGGCGATGACGGCGCATCGGAAGTAATCGATTACGACGAGATGCGGGATATCAACGGGCGCGACCAGATCCCGCAAAAGCGGGTGCAGCAGAAATATGTCTCGCTCGGCGTCAAGAAGCTGCAGACAGATGAAACGCTGTCGCTCGACGGCATCAGGCTCGATGTCACCAGGGTGGGACCAGCCCAGAACGCCGCCTTCACGGTCATCTTCATCCACGGCCGCGACGGCGACCGACGGCTCGGCGCCAATGACTATTCCTTCGGCGGCAATTTCAACCGGCTGAAGAACCTTACGGCCGGCAATGGCGGCGCCTACTATTCGCCGACCGTGAAGAGCTTCGATGCCAATGGCGTTGCAGCCATTGCCGAGCTGATCCGCTATGCGAGCGCACAATCACCCGGTCGCCCGATCATCCTGAGCTGCGCCTCGATGGGCAGCCAGATCTGCTGGGGCATCACGCGCGATGCCGAAAGCGTCAAGCGGCTGAAGGGCATGCTGATCATGAGCGGTGTCTCGGATCCCGATTTCGTGAAAAGCCCGTTCTACAAAGCCAAGCTGCCGCTCTGGTTTGCACATGGCAGCCGTGACCCTGTCTATGCCGCCGCCGACCAGCAGGCGCTGTACGAAAAGCTCCACAAGGCGAAGTACCCGACACATTTCACGCTCTTCCAGAACGGCAATCATGGAACGCCGATCCGCATGGTCGACTGGCGCAGGGTGCTGAACTGGGTTTTGGCGTCCTGAGCGGGCGGATTCCAGGTCATATAGGGCCTTCAAGCCATCATATTTCGCCGGGACCATCCCCGGCGCTTTCCTTTGAGCCGCGCTTTTGCTAAGGCCGCCGGATATGCGGATTTTGGGAGAGCAGCATGACACCTGATGTACGCCCGCTCGTGGCGGGGAACTGGAAGATGAACGGCACGCGCGATTCATTGGACCAGATCAAGGCGATTGCCCAGGGCGTCATGATTCCCTTGTCGGAAAAGGTCGAAACGCTGATCTGCCCGCCGGCGACACTGCTTTACGTCTCGACCGCGCTTGCCACCGACAGCCCACTTGCGATCGGCGGACAGGATTGCCATCAGGCCCAGTCCGGTGCGCATACGGGCGATATTTCGGCTGACATGATTGCCGATTGCTTCGGCACCTACGTGATCGTTGGCCATTCGGAACGGCGTATCGACCATGCCGAGACCGACCATATGATCCGCGGCAAGGCGCAAGCCGCCTATCAGGCGGACCTGACGGCGATCGTCTGCGTCGGCGAGACTGGCGAAGAGCGCGACGCCTATCAGACGCTCGACATTCTCAAGCGCCAGCTTTCCGGCTCGCTGCCGGAGGAAGCAACCGCGGAGAATACCGTCATTGCCTATGAGCCCGTCTGGGCGATCGGCACCGGACTGACACCGACGGCAAAGGACGTGGAAATCGCCCATGCCTTCATCCGCTCCGAACTCGTCCACCGCTTTGGTGACGAGGGCAAGGGCATGCGCATCCTCTACGGCGGCTCGGTCAAGCCCGGCAATGCCCGCGAACTGCTCGCCGTCGACAATGTCGATGGCGCGCTGATCGGCGGGGCGAGCTTGAAAGCCACCGACTTCCTCGCCATCTACGGCACATACGAAGCGCTGCTTGACTGAGGCGATTGCATATTCCTGGCCGAAGGGCTTGGAATAGCAGAGGACCTCATGTAAAGAGCCGCCAGATTTTTACTTTATGTCCGTCCTCAGACGGGCAGGACTGGACCCATGCAGACAGTATTGATTGTCATCCATCTCATGATCGTGCTCGCGCTCGTCGGCGTTGTGCTCATCCAGCGCTCCGAAGGCGGCGGCCTCGGCATCGGCGGCGGATCGGGCTTCATGTCGGCCCGAGGCACGGCCAATGCGCTGACGCGCACGACGGCGATCCTGGCGACGCTGTTCTTCATCACCTCGCTCGGCCTCGGCATCCTGACCCGTTACGAAAGCCGTCCGACGGATATTCTCAACCGTATTCCGGCCACGAGCGGGCAGGGCAACGGCATTCTCGATTCGCTCGGCGGCGCCAACACGCCGGCTCCGGCCCCGGCTCAGCCTGCTGACAACAGCGGCATTCCGAATAGCGGCGCTGCTGCTCCGGCCCCGGCCGCTCCGCAGTCACCGGCTGCCCAGGCTCCGGCAACAGTTGCACCGGCAACCCAGGCACCAGCTACTCAGGCTCCGGCTGCAAGCGCCCCTGCGGCGACTGCGCCTGCAGCCCCGTCGACGACTGCTCCGGCTCAGCCCGAGGCCCCGGCCGCTACGCAGCCGGCCCAGCCTTCCGGCGTCCCCACGGGACAATAAGCCGGACCACAAAATAAACTGCCGGCAGGCCCTCGGGTCTGCCGGTTTTCTTTTGTTCAGATTCCTGCGCCACGCACCAAAAGTTCCGGAAAAGAATTTTTGGGCTGGTGGAATCGTTTTTGAAAAGGTATCCGGTGACTCCCATGGCGCGATACGTATTCATCACTGGCGGCGTGGTTTCTTCCCTCGGAAAAGGAATTGCGGCTGCGGCTCTCGGAGCGTTGTTGCAGGCCCGTGGTTATCGGGTCCGGCTTCGCAAACTTGACCCCTATCTGAACGTGGATCCGGGCACTATGAGCCCGACCCAGCACGGCGAAGTCTTCGTCACTGACGACGGCGCGGAAACCGACCTCGATCTTGGCCACTATGAGCGCTTTACAGGGCGCTCGGCGACCAAGACCGACAACATCACCACCGGCCGCATCTACAAGAACATCATCGACAAGGAACGCCGCGGCGACTATCTCGGCGCGACCGTCCAGGTCATTCCGCACGTCACCAACGAGATCAAGGATTTCGTCATCGAAGGCAATGACGACTATGATTTCGTCATCTGCGAAATCGGCGGCACGGTCGGCGATATCGAGGCGATGCCCTTCATGGAAGCGATCCGCCAGCTCGGCAACGACCTGCCGCGCGGCACCGCAATCTACGTCCATCTGACGCTGATGCCGTATATTCCGGCAGCCGGCGAATTGAAGACCAAGCCGACGCAGCATTCGGTCAAGGAACTGCAGGCGCTCGGTATTCACCCCGACATTCTGCTCGTGCGCGCCGACCGGGAAATCCCGGAAGCCGAACGCCGCAAGCTGTCGCTGTTCTGCAACGTGCGTCCCTCCGCCGTCATCCAGGCGCTCGACGTTGCCAATATTTACGATGTGCCGATGGCCTATCACAAGGAAGGCCTCGACGATGAAGTGCTGGCAGCCTTCGGCATCGAGCCGGCTCCGAAGCCGCGCCTCGACCAGTGGGAAGAGGTCTGCAATCGCATCCGCACGCCGGAAGGCGAGGTCACGATTGCGATCGTCGGCAAGTATACCGGCCTCAAGGATGCCTATAAGTCGCTGATCGAAGCGCTGCATCACGGCGGCATCGCCAACCGCGTCAAGGTCAAGCTCGAGTGGATCGAGTCCGAGGTCTTCGAGAAGGAAGATCCGGCGCCGTATCTGGAAAAGGTCCACGGTATCCTGGTACCGGGCGGCTTTGGCGAGCGCGGCTCTGAGGGCAAGATCCATGCAGCGCGTTTCGCGCGCGAGCGCAAGGTGCCGTATTTCGGCATCTGCTTCGGCATGCAGATGGCCGTCATCGAAGCTGCCCGCAACCTCGCCGACGTCCAGAACGCCTCCTCGACCGAATTCGGCCCAACGCCGGAGCCGGTCGTCGGCCTGATGACGGAATGGGTGAAGGGCAACGAGCTGCAGAAGCGCACCGCATCAGGCGATCTCGGCGGCACGATGCGTCTCGGCGCCTACAAGGCTTCTCTGAAGAAGGGCACGAAGATTTCGGATATCTACGGCTCGACTGATATTTCCGAGCGTCACCGCCATCGCTACGAAGTCAACATCGACTACAAGGACCGGCTGGAAGATTGCGGCCTCGTCTTCTCGGGCATGTCACCTGATGGTGTTCTGCCGGAGACGATCGAATACCCCGACCATCCCTGGTTCATCGGCGTTCAGTACCATCCGGAATTGAAGTCCCGCCCGCTCGATCCGCATCCGCTCTTTGCGAGCTTCATCGAAGCTGCAACGGAACAGAGCCGGTTGGTTTAATTATTCGCTGTTACACAATTCCAGCCGCTCCCTTTGAAACGAGGGAGCGGCTTTTTTCATTCCGTCATGCCGCTTCCGGCAGCGGTCCCACGTAGACCGAGCGTGGACGGATGAGGCGGCCTTCCAAGGCCTGCTCGCGGGCATGCGCAATCCAGCCGACGGTGCGGCCGATGGCAAAGACACCTGTGAAAGCTTCGCGCGAGAAGCCGAGGCTTTCCAAGAGCAACGCGGTATAGAATTCCACATTCACATCCAGCGACCGGTCCGGCTTGCGTTCCCTTAGAACCGCAAGCGCTGCCTGTTCCACCGCCTCGGCAAGCGCGATTCTGGCGGCATTGACCTGGCCGGCGGCAACAAGTGGCTTCAACGCATTTTTCAGGGCGTCAGCACGTGGGTCGCGCACACGATAGACGCGGTGGCCGAAGCCCATCAGCCGCTCACCGCGATCGAGCGCGGAACGCAGCCAGGGGTCGGCATTGGCCTCGCTTCCAATCCCATCGAGCATATCGAGCACCGGTCCCGGCGCGCCACCATGCAGCGGTCCCTTGAGCGCGCTGATTGCCGCCAGAACAGAGGAGGTGAGGCCGGCGCGGGTGGAGGCAATGACACGCGATGCGAAGGTCGAGGCGTTCAGGCCGTGATCCGAGATCGTCACGAGATAGGTGTCGAGGGCTGCGGTCTGCTCGGCACTCGGCACCGCACCTGAGAGCATGCGCAGGATATCGGTCGACTGTGAGAGGCCCAAATTGGGCTTTACCGGCTTTTCGCCTCGTTGCAGCCGCAGAACCGCCGGCAGGAAGACGGCGGGTGCGGCAAGCAGACGGAGCACGGTATCTATGTCCTCGCCGTCAGGTAGGCGGGCAACAAGAGCACGCATAGCATCGACCGGTGGCAGCTTCAGCAGGCGAGTGTCGGCAGTCTTGACTTCGGCGAAAACTTCCATTCGCGCCTGGCCGAGCCGGCGGCGCAATTCGCTTGCGTCGAGATGCGGCTCGATCAACCCGTCCAGCAGGAGGGCGGCGACATCCTCATAGGTGCTGCTTCCTGCCAGATGATCCAGGGATATGCCGCGGATGATCAGCCGGCCTGCTTCGCCGTCGACATCCGAGAGCTGGGTTTCAGCGGCAATGACATCTTCCAAACCATTTTTCATGGGTCTTTCTCCTTTACCGGAGGAAAGATCGGACCTAGTTTGGTTGACGTCAATCTTGATGTAATTGATCAATATGAGGCTGAGATGACCTGGCTGACAGCCGAGGAAGCGTTGGCGGAACTCGGGACCAAACCGCAGACGCTTTATGCCAATGTCAGCCGGGGCCGTATCCGTGCCAAGGCCGACCCAGCCGACCCACGCCGCAGCCTCTATCAGCAAAGCGACGTCAAACGGCTTGCTGAGCGGCATGCCGGCCGGCGCAAGAGCGAGACGGTCGCCGCCGAGGCGATCAGCTGGGGCGATCCCGTACTGACATCCGCGATCTCAACCATTGCCGCCGGACGATTGCTGTATCGTGGGCAGGATGCGGCGGAGCTTTCAGTGCATGCGACGCTGGAGGAGACTGCGCTGCTCCTTTGGAATGCGGAGAGTTTTGCCTGCGTACCATCACGTACCCCGGAGCCGGCAGCGCCTTCCGTTCACGCTGCACTTCTGGCGCTGGCGGGACGGGTGAGCGCCGATCTGCCGTCGCTCGGACGTGCGCGCCCCGCCCTGCAGATGGAAGCATGCAGCGTGCTTTCCACCGTTGCCGATGCACTGGCGCCCGGCCTGGCGGACCATTCCCTGCATCACCGTCTTGCCGCATGCTGGCGCAGGCCGGAGGCTGCCGATTGCCTGCGTCGGGCGCTTGTCATGCTCGCCGATCATGAGCTGAATGCCTCGACCTTCGCTGTCCGTGTCACGGTTTCGACAGGGGCCGCACTTTCTGCCGCCGTGCTCTCGGGTCTTTCGACACTGACTGGCCCGCTGCATGGCTCGGCGTGGCGGAGTATCGATGCCCTTGTCGAAGCCGCATCCAGCATCGGGGCAGAGCACGCGATCCGCCACCAGCTGCTGCGGGGAAGCAGGCCTGTGGCCTTCGGGCATCCGCTTTATCCTGACGGCGATGTGCGGGCGCGCGTTCTGCTCTCGTCTTTCGACATGCCTCCGGTCTTTCGCGATGTGCAGCGGGCCGGCGAAGAGATGGTGGGCGACCCAGTCAACGCCGATTTCGCGCTTGCCGCCATGACGGCGGCCTTCGATCTGCCGGAGGAGGCGCCGATCATCATCTTCGCACTGGCGCGCACGGCCGGCTGGCTGGCGCATGCGATGGAACAGATTGAAAGCGGCCATCTTATCCGCCCCCGCGCCCGCTACATCGGGCCGTTACCGGGCGAATCCTGAATGTTTCCGAATGGCTTGCGCAGCTTCCGATTTTTGCATAGGGAAACCGGCGAATTCAGCTAGTATGGGCCGGCCGGTATCTTCGAAGATGTACCGGCGGGTCATGAGAGGCGGATCATGAAAGCCATTCCAGCAATCTCCCTCAGCCTGTTTTCCGCTGTCCTGACCATCGGGCCCCTGCCTCAGGGAGCAGCCTATGCCCAGTCCGCGAGCTGCGCGGTTTCGCGGGCGGCGAACGGCAACCAGATCTTCCGCTGCCCTGGCGGCGTCAATATCACTGCCGAACGCGGAGCATCCTTCGCACTCATCGATCGCAATCGCGACGGCAGCCCGGATTCGCTGTCGTTGCGCAGCAAGGCTGCCCTTGTCGACGTGGACAGCAGCCAGCATCGCGGCGGTTTCCAGGTGGTGACGCCGCAGGCGATCGCGGCCGTCCGCGGCACCCAATGGGCCGTCGATGTCAAAGGCGGCACGACCTCCGTACTGGTCACCCGCGGCCGCGTCGGCGTACGCCGTCCGGCAGGGGCAGCCGTCGTGCTTGGACCGGGCGAGGGTGTGGACGTGACGCGCGGAACGGCTGCACTCACCGTTCGCACCTGGCCTGCGCCACGCGTCGCAGCTCTTCTTTCACGCCTCGGTCAATAAGCGGTCTCATGAACCACCGGCTTCCGACAGTGATCGCACTGCTGCTCGCCGGTCTGTGGGGCGCGGCCCTCGGCTATTTGCATCTGCAGCAGCAGTCGAACTCCGGCCTCATCGAGCGTGTGGAAGCCACGCTTGTCGATCTGCGCAGCATGATCGTCGGTGTCCGGTCTCCACCCGATATCGTTTCCATTGTCGCGATCGATGACCGCACCGCCGCAGCGCATGGCTATCCGCTCAAGCGGGAGACGCTTGCACAGCTCGTCACATCCATCGGAGCGTTGAAACCAAAGGCCCTGGCTCTCGATATACTGCTCGTCGATCCCGGCACGGAGGAGGGGGATGCGGCACTTGCAATGGCGATCAAAGCGGCGCCCAGCATCATCGCCGGTGCCGCGACCTTCCCTCAAAGTCTCCAATCAGTGACGACCAATGCCGAGGATCCGTTTGCAACGGTCCCCGAGGCACAGCAGCTTCTGCTGCCTCAGCCGCGCTTCGCGGAGGCTGCGCCGCTCGGCATCGTCAATGTCGCGACGGACCAGAGCGGCGTACCGCGTTTCATCCCGCTGTTTTCTCGCGCCGCCGACCGTCTGGACGCAGCCTTTCCGCTGCGAGCAGCCTCGATTGCGCTCGGGGCCGAACCCTTGATCGAAAACCACGGCATCCGGCTCGGTGCTCACCGCATTCCAACGGATACAGGCCAGCGCCTGCCGCTGACTTTCTATGGTCCCGCGGGCAGCATCAGCACCTTCAGCGCGGCCGATGCGCTCGATGGAAAGCTGCCGGCGGATGCCATTACCGGCAAGGTGGTGGTGATCGGCGCAACGGTCACCGGCGGCGGCGATGTCTTTCCCACGCCGTTCGATCCCATCCTGCCGGGTGTCGAGGTCATGTCGACCGCAATCACCCATCTGATCGCGGGCGATGGCATGGTGCGCGACAGCAGGACACGGCAGGCGGATGCCGGCATTGCGACGGCTTTGCCTGTTCTCCTGGTCGCGCTGGTCGCCTGGCGCCGCGGCGCTCTCGGCTTCGTCATCATCTGCCTTACGGTCATTGCCTGGGCGATGCTCAACCTTGCTGCTTTCGCGAACGGTTACTGGCTGAGTGCTGCATTGCCGATTGCGGCTGCACTCCCGCCTGCGATCATTTTCGGCGCCGCAGAACTCTGGCGGGACCGCCGCCGTGCGCGGCACTTTGCCGATCAATCCGAGCGCCTGCAGCGCATCGAAGCGCCGGGCCTCGGGGAGTGGCTGGCGCGCGACCCGGCGTTCCTGGCCGAGCCTGTGCGGCAGAATGCTTCCGTCGTCTTCATCGATCTCTCGGGCTTCACCGGCCTCAGCGAAGCGGTCGGACCGGCCATGGTGCGCGAGATCCTCAGCGGCTTCTTTGAACTGATCGATGAGGAAGTACGGCTTCTCGGCGGCGCGATCACCAGCTTCATGGGCGACGGCGCCATGATCCTCTTCGGATTGCCGGCACCGGCGGCGGACGATGCGGCGCGAGCCGCAGCCTGCGCCATACGGCTTGCCGATCGCACGCGCCTCTTCCTCGCAGGCCATCCGGAGCTCCGCCGCAGGAAGATAGGCTTCAAGCTCGGCGCCCATTGCGGCCCGATCGTCGCTTCGCGCCTTGGTACCGGCGACCGGCAGCAAATCACCGCGACGGGCGATACCGTGAATGTCGCGCAGCGGCTGATGGAAGTGGCGGCAAGCCGCGGCGCGGAGCTTGCATTCAGCGCCAGCCTGCTCGAGGCTGCTGGCCCCGATGCCGTTCCGTTGCAAACGGGGCGGTTGGCCGGACCGTTCGAGACGAAGCTTCGCGGCCGCTCTGGCGGCATCGCCATCTACACATGGCGCGGCGAGACACTTTGACATTCGCAGCCGGAGCGGGTAGGAACGGCCCAACTCTTCGGCCGGACGATCCGGCTACGGCGCGTTACGCGCCTGACAGCTCCGAAAGATCGAACACATGACTGACTATAACGGCGTCTCTCCGGCGATCGCCAAGGCGTTGCAGAAGCGCGGCTATACCGAGCTCACCCCCGTCCAGAAGGCGATGCTCGATCCGGCGCTCGCGGAATCGGACGCTCTCGTTTCCGCCCAGACCGGCTCGGGCAAGACGGTGGCATTCGGGCTGGCGCTTGCGCCGACGCTGCTTGAAGATGCCGAGCGTTTTGCGCCGGCTGCCGCACCCCTTGCTCTCGTGATTGCGCCGACGCGCGAACTGGCGCTGCAGGTCAAGCGTGAGCTGGAATGGCTTTACGAAATGGCAGGTGCCGTGATCGTCAGTTGCGTCGGCGGCATGGATATCCGCAGCGAGCGCCGTGCACTGGAACGCGGTGCGCATATCGTCGTCGGCACGCCGGGACGCCTTTGCGACCACATCCGCCGCCATGCGCTCGACATGAGCGAACTCAAGGCTGCCGTGCTGGATGAGGCGGACGAGATGCTCGATCTCGGCTTCCGCGAAGATCTGGAATTCATCCTGGAAGCGGCGCCCGATCAGCGCCGTACCCTGATGTTCTCGGCAACGGTTCCGGCTGCGATCGCCAAGCTCGCCAAGAGCTATCAGCGCGATGCCGTGCGCATCAGCACGCAGGCGGAAGAGAAGCAGCATATCGACATCGATTATCGCGCGCTCGTCGTTTCGCCAAGCGACCGTGAAAACGCTATCATCAACGTGCTGCGCTATTACGAGGCGCGCAATGCGATCGTCTTCTGTTCGACGCGTGCGGCCGTCAATCACCTGACGGCACGGTTCCACAACCGCAATTTCAATGTCGTGGCACTGTCCGGCGAGTTGACCCAGAACGAACGCAGCCATGCGCTGCAGGCCATGCGCGACGGACGCGCGCGCGTCTGTATCGCAACCGATGTCGCCGCACGCGGCATCGACCTGCCGGGTCTCGATCTCGTCGTGCATGCCGATCTGCCAACTAATCCGGAAACGCTGCTGCATCGTAGCGGCCGTACCGGCCGTGCGGGACGTAAGGGCGTCAGCGCGCTCATCGTGCCACTGAATGTTCGCCGCAAGGCCGAGCGGCTGCTGGAAAATGCCGGTATCAACGCCACCTGGGCACGTCCGCCGTCCGTCGAAGAAGTGACGGCGCGTGACGATGAGCGGCTGCTCGCCGATCCGATCTTTGCCGACAAGCCGCAGGATGAAGAACAGGATCTAGTGCAGAAGCTGATCGCCAGCCATGGCGCCGAGACGCTTGCCGCCGCTTTCGTGCGTCTCTATCGCGCCAACCAGTCTGCGCCTGAGGATCTGATCGAGGTTTCGGTGCAGGACGACCGCGCCCGCAAACGCCGCGACAACGGCGAGGCACGCGAATTTGCTCCGGCGCAGAAAGGACCGCGCGACGACTTCGGTCCGAGCGTCTGGTTCTCAGTCTCCGTTGGCCGCAAGCAGAATGCCGAGCCGCGCTGGCTGATCCCGATGCTTTGCCGCAACGGCAACCTTACCAAGCGTGAGATCGGCGCGATCAAGATGCAGCCCGACGAAACCTTTGTGGAAATTGCTGCTGATAGCGCCGACGGTTTTCTCGGCGCGCTCGGCCCGAACAAGACGATGGAACGCGGTATCCGCGTGGTCAGGCTGAACGGCATGCCTGATTTCAGCAAACCGGCTGCCAAACCCTTTGCCAAGAAGCCGTTCGAAGATCGTGGCGATGATCGTTTCCGCGGCGACAAGCCGAAGGGCAAGTTCGGCAAGGACAGGCCCGCCAGCGCCGAGCGTCAGGACGACAAGCCCTGGACGAAGAAAGGCCCGAAGCCGAAATTCGAGGGCGGCAAAGGCAAGTTCGATGGCCCTAAGTTTGATGGTGGCAAAGGCAAGTTCGGCAAGAAAAAGGACCGCTAAGGCAGTCGCCGGCCGCACTGGTAAGGCGATACGGCCGGCATGCTGCAAAGGTCTCAGATATGTTCGCTCTGGCCGGCTGCTGCGAGGATGAGATCGGCGACGGCGCGTGGCTGCGAGATCAGGGAAACGTGGCTGGCGTCGAGTTCCACAGTCGTCGCATTCATGCGCTTTGCCATGAAGCGTTCGAGATCGGGATTGATGGTGCGGTCGTTCTTCGAAACGGCGTACCATGACGGCTTGGAACGCCAGGCGGCAACCGTCGTCTTGGCAGTGAACAGCGTATCGGAAATGCGGCCCTGCACGGCATAGAGCGCCTTGGCGCGGGCAACCGGCAGATCGCCGGCGAAGTCCCTCACGAAAGCTTCCTCGCTCAACTGAGCATAACCGCCATTGTGAACAAGGCCGGCACTGGCTGGTGGCGTCGGATATTGCTTGGCGAGCGCGGTATAATCCTCGCCGGCATCAGGCGCGCGGGCGGCGATGTAGACGAGTGCCGTGACCTTCGGATCGACACCGGCTTCGGTAACGAGCATGCCGGAATAGGAATGGCCGACAAGCACGGTCGGACCATCCATCAGCGCCAGGATGCGCTTTGTGGCTTCGACATCATCGGCAAAAGAGGTGAGGGGGTTCTGAACGGCCATGACGTTCAGGCCGGCGGCCTGCAGATGGGGGATGACATCCAGCCAGCAGGATGCATCGGCATAAGCGCCATGGACGAGAACAACATTCTTTGCCTTGGTGACGGTGGCGGCCCGGCTGGCAGCCGGAAGCATGCTGAGTGCGGCCCCTGCAACGAGAGCGGCCGAAAATGAGCGTCTGGTGATCGGTTGCATAACGGAGTTCCTCCAGCTTTGGGAAATCGGGGCGATGACCTCGGGGATCGCGGGGGGAAATTACGCCGAGGCGCGGGCTTCCATAACTATACAAAGGTCCAGCGAGGTATTATGCCGCCAGGGAGGGCCTGAAGGCCTGTCGCAGCGAGGGGGCAATCGATAGCAGATGAGACCGGCGTCCGCAGATGATCGTCTCGACCTGACGGCCTTCATCAAGGCGAACCTGCCGCTTGCGGAAGTGCCTTCCATACCTGAGGTTAAGCTGCATACGGCGACACCGAGGAGCGGCCTCTATCGGCTTGCAATGGCTGACGATTCCGATCTGATGCCGCCCTACTGGGCCTATCCCTGGGCAGGTGGCGCCGTGCTTGCGCGCTACCTCTTCGAACATCCCGAAACGGTTGCCGGCAAACGCATCGTCGATCTCGGCACAGGCTCCGGTCTCGTCGCCATTGCGGCAATGAAATGCGGTGCATCACATGCTCTGGCCGTTGATATAGATGACAAGGCGATTGCTGCCACAGTGCTGAACGCTGCGGCGAATGGTGTCATGATCCAGACGCAACTCGGCGACATCGTAGGAGATGCCCCGCCTGTCGCCGACATAATCCTGGCCGGCGATATCTTCTATGACGAGGCGTTGGCGGAGCGTGTCCTGCCTTTTCTCGAACGCTGCCGCATGGCCGGTCTCGATGTGCTCGTCGGCGATCCCGGGAGGGCGCCCCTTCCTACGAACTCACTGCTGCGGCTTGCAAACTATGCGGTGCCGGATTTTGGCGGAGCCCAGAGCCACTCGACCGCCGACAGCGCTGTTTTCCGACTGAAGTGAACCGAGAAAAGTCCATCGCTTGAAACGACGCACCAATCACACACTTTCGTCTTGCGCCACAATAGATGACATGTCATTTATTGCTATCCCATCGATATTGACATGACCGACGACAAGATCACAACCTCATTCGGGAGCCTCATCTCCCAGACCGCTCGCTACTGGCGGCGCGTCGCCAATCTGCGTTTGCAGCCTTTCGGGCTGACGGAAGCGACATGGCTGCCGCTGCTGCGCATCGCCCGCTCGCCGACGCCGATGCACCAGAAGGAACTGGCCGCCTCGCTCTCACTCGACAATTCCTCGGTCGTACGCCTGATCGATAATCTGGAGAAGGCGGGACTGGTTGAGCGGCGAGAAGGCGAAGACAGACGTGCAAAGGAAATCCTGCTCACGGAGGAGGGCAGGAGGACCGTGGAGGCGGTCGAACGCGTGGCACAGGGCATCCGCGAGGAAGCGCTTGCTCTTCTGCCGCGTGAGGACATCGAAACCACGTGGCGCGTGCTCGATCACATCAGCGACGTGCTTGCCCGGCAGCTCGAGGAGCCAGAACAGTGAATTCGCATCCCGGCCCGATGACGGAAGCGCGACCACTTGGCGCAAAGCGTCACATACCGATCTGGCTGCTCGGGCTCATCACCTTCAGTGGTACGCTGGCCATGCATATTTTCGTGCCTGCGCTTCCGGCAGCGGCCACAGATCTCGGCGCGTCGATCGGCGAGATGCAGCTGACCGTCAGCCTCTACATTTTCGGCCTTGCTGTCGGTCAGCTGGTCTATGGTCCGCTTTCGGATCGCTACGGACGCCGACCGGTGCTGATGAGCGGGCTTGTGCTCTATACGTTCGCCGGCGTTGCGGCGCTTGTCTCGCCCGGCGTGCATGCGTTGATCGCGGCTAGGCTCTTCCAGGCCTTCGGCGGTTGTGCCGGTCTCGTCATTGCCCGCACCATCGTGCGCGACACGTCCAGTCCCGATGAAACGGCCAAGCGGCTTGCGATCATGAACCTGATGGTCACGGTCGGGCCGGGGCTTGCGCCGATCGTCGGCGGAGCGCTTGCTTCGACGCTCGGCTGGCGTTCGATCTTCGTGGCGCTCTGCGTGCTCGGTATCGTCAACCTGCTGCTGACATGGCGCAAGGTGCCGGAAACCGGCACTCGCAATACCGGGACCTCCATGAAGTCACTGAGCCGTGACTATCTGGGACTGCTCGCGTCGCGCTCCTTCGTCGGTTATGCCATTGGCGGCGGTTGTGCGACGACCTCCATGTATGCCTTCACGGCGTCAGCCCCGTTCATCGTCATTAACGAGCTTGGCCGACCGGCAACGGAGGTAGGCATTTGTCTTGCGCTGCTCATCTTCGGCTACTGGATCGGCAGCATGATCGCCACGCGGCTGATCGGCCGGTTTGCGATGAAGCGACTGATGGTGATTTCCAATCTCGTCAGCATTGCTGCCGCACTCGTCTTCTTCGGCCTTGCCGTGACCCATCATCTGACGCTGCTACCGATGATGGCTGCGATCATGGTCTATACGATCGGTGCCGGCGTGGCTTCGCCCAATGCGCTGACGCTCGCTGTCAGCGTCAATCCGAAAGTCACCGGCTCGGCTTCCGGCCTCTACGGCTCGACGCAGATGGCCGTCGGCGCCGTCTGCAGTGCGCTTTCGGGCATAGGCGGTGACCCCGGACTTGCGGCCGCAACCGTCATCCTCGGCGCAAGCGTGCTGGCACAGCTCTGTTTCTGGCTTGCGATCGCTTCGGGAAATGTCAGGCGAGGAGATCTGGCCGCAGAAACATGACCGGGCAGTTGGCTCCCGCCGGCAGTTCCGGCGCATGCGGCGGGCGAATGATGAGGCAGTCCGAATGGGCGAAGGTCTTCATCATCGATGAATCCTGCTTATCGAAGGGTTCGACAAGCCAGCCGCCGGCGGCGGATTTCGAGAGCTTCGCGCGCACATAATCCTGACGGTGATCATTGGCGCGCAACGTGACGGCGGCCTCCACCATCGTCTCGCGCGGGACTGATGGCAGCGAGCCAAGCTTACGGATCAGCGGCTCCAGAAAGAGCAGCGAGCAGACGAGGCTCGAGACGGGATTGCCGGGCAGGCCGAGCACATGGGTCTTTCCGAAACTGCCAACCATCAGCGGCTTGCCGGGGCGCATGGCGATACGCCAGAAATCGAGCTGCATGCCGGCTTCGATCAATGTCGCCTGCATCAGATCATGATCGCCAACCGAAGCGCCGCCGAGGGTGACGATCACATCGACTTTCGCATTGCGCGCCTTGTCGATCGCCTTCGTGATCTTTGCCTTGTCATCAGGCACGATGCCGAGATCGAGCACGTCGGCACCGGCGCGGCGAGCAAGGGCTGCGACGCCAAAGGTGTTGGAGGCGATGATCTGCGAGGGACCGGGCGTGCTTCCGGGCGGCAGAAGTTCGTCGCCGGTCGCAAGAATGGCGATGAGGGGACGGCGCAACACCTCGACATCGGGCCGGTTCATGCCGGCTGCGACCGTCAGCCGCGAGAAATCGAGGACCGTACCGGCGGCCAACACCACTTCGCCTTCGGTGAAATCCTGACCGCGCGGGCGAACATGCTGGTTCTGCCGCACGGGGAAATTGGTTCTGAGACCACCTTCGATCTTTTCCGCATCCTCCTGCAACAACACGCTATCGGCACCCGACGGTACGGGTGCGCCGGTGAAAATGCGGACAGCCTCGCCCGGGCCAACGCTACCTTCGAAGCCGTGGCCGGCAGACGATGTGCCGATGACCTTCAGAACGGCGCCCGGCTCCGGTGCATCCTCACGGCGCAACGCATAGCCATCCATGGCGGAGGAGTTAAACGGCGGCTGGGTTAGGCCGGCCGTGAGATCAATGGCGAGGACGCGACCTTCAGCCTCGGCGAGCGGCAGCGTTTCGGACGCCGTGACGGGCGCGGCGCTGGACAGCAGGCGGCTTAAGGCCTCGGAAACCGGCAGAAGGCTCATCTTGCCTCCGGATGGCGGAAATCGCCGGATTTGCCGCCGGATTTTTCAAGCAGCCTGACGCCGCCGATTTCCATTGCCTTGTCGGCGGCCTTGGCCATGTCATAGATCGTCAGGCACGCGACGGAGACGGCAGTCAGCGCTTCCATCTCCACACCGGTCTTGCCGGTGAGCTTGGCAGTGGCCGTGACCCGCAGGCCGGGCAGGCCGGCATCTTCCTCGATCTCGACAGTGACCTTTGTCAGCATAAGCGGATGGCAGAGCGGAATGAGGTCGGCCGTGCGCTTGGCGGCCATGATGCCGGCAAGGCGAGCGGTACCGATGACATCGCCCTTCTTGGCATTGCCTTGACGAATGAGCGAAAGCGTCTCCGGCGCCATTTTCACATGACCCTCGGCAGTAGCGATGCGCACGGTCTCGGCCTTGTCGGAGACATCGACCATATGTGCCTCGCCAGAGGCATCGATATGGGTGAGGCCTGGCTTTTCGCCGCTCATGTCATTCGGCCGCGATTGCGGCTTCGCCTGTCAGCAGCGCGCGTGTGGCAGCCGCCACGTCATCCTTGCGCATCAGGCTTTCGCCGACGAGGAAGGTATTGATGCTGACGGCCTGCAAACGCTTGCAATCGTCATGGGTGAAGATGCCGCTTTCGCCGACCAGAAGACGATCGTCAGGGACCATGGCAGCCAGCGTCTCGCTGACGGCGAGGCTGACTTCGAATGTGCGCAGGTTGCGGTTGTTGATGCCGACGAGCGGCGAAGACAGCTTGAGCGCACGTTCCATTTCCGGCGCATCGTGGACCTCGACAAGCACATCCATGCCAAGCGAGAAGGCTTCATCCTGCAGGCGCTCGGCATCGTCATCGCTGAGCGAGGCCATGATGAGCAGGATGCAGTCGGCACCCCAGGCGCGGGCTTCATGGACCTGATAGGTCTCGAACATGAAATCCTTGCGCAGCGCGGGCAGGGCGCAGGCGGCACGTGCTGCTGTCAAGAACTCCGGTGCGCCCTGGAAGCTCGGCGTATCGGTCAGCACGGAAAGGCAGGCAGCACCGCCGGCTTCGTAAGCCTTGGCGAGAACGGGCGGATCGAAATCCGGACGGATGAGGCCCTTGGAGGGGCTTGCCTTCTTGATCTCGGCGATCAGGCCGAACTCTCCGGCATCGCGCTTGGCAACGAGCGCCTTGTGGAAGCCGCGCGGCGCGGACTGGCCGGCCTGCATGGCCTTGAGATCAGCAAGCGAGATCTTTGCCATGGCGGCAGCGATTTCCTCGCGCTTATAGGCTTCGATCTTCTTCAGGATATCGGTCATGAGACGATCCTAGTCGATATCGTTGGATACGGCGATCAGTTTGTCTAGCGCAGATGCTGTGGCGCCGCTATCGAGCGATTCCGTTGCAAGCGTCATGCCGTCACGAATCGTCTCTGCCTTGCCCGCGATGACGAGCGAGGCGGCGGCATTGGCGAGCGCAATATCGCGATAGGCGTTCTTGGCGCCGCCGAGCACCTCGCGCAGCGCTGCGGCATTGACGGTGCCGTCGCCGCCCTTGATCTCGGCGAGCACGCGAGGCGCCACACCGAAATCGGCCGGAGAAAGCTCGAAGGTGCGGATCTTGCCGTTTTCTAGGGCCGCTACGCTGGTCGTGCCGGTCGTGGTGATTTCA
Organism: Rhizobium viscosum; assembly: GCF_014873945.1. Taxonomy (NCBI): domain Bacteria; kingdom Pseudomonadati; phylum Pseudomonadota; class Alphaproteobacteria; order Hyphomicrobiales; family Rhizobiaceae; genus Rhizobium; species Rhizobium viscosum. The sequence goes on from NZ_JADBEC010000003.1 coordinate 386,406, forward strand.
TCGAGGCCGTCGCCATGGACGACCCAGACGCTCTCGGCGCCGAGGTCGCGCATGACCTCGGCAAGCGGTACGACCCATTGCGGGGCGAAGACGCCGAGAAGCTGGCGCTTGACGCCGGCCGGATTAGAGAGGGGACCAAGCAGGTTGAAGATCGTACGCGTGCCAAGTTCGACGCGAGTCGGGCCGACATGGCGCATGGCCGAATGATGCTGCTGTGCGAACATGAAGCCGACACCGGCCTCGGCGATGCAGCGGGAAATCATCTCGGGGGTAACCTCGAGATTGACGCCAAGCGCGGCAAGGCTGTCGGCGGCGCCCGATTTCGAGCTCAGCGCGCGATTGCCGTGCTTGGCAACCGGGACACCGGCGCCGGCAACGATGAGCGCCGCCAGCGTCGAGATATTATAGGTGCCGCTGGCGTCACCGCCCGTGCCCACGATATCGATCGCGTCGGCAGGGGCGACGACCCGCAGCATCTTCGATCGCATCGTGGTGACGGCGCCGACGATCTCGTCGACCGTCTCACCGCGAACGCGGAGCGCCATCAGGAAGCCGCCGATCTGCGAAGGCGTTGCCTGGCCGGACATGAGAATATCGAAGGCCTGGCGGGCCTCGTCACGGGTCAGGGGCTCGCGGCTTGCTGCCTTTGCCAGAAGCGGCTTCAGATCGGTCATGCGTCGCTTCCCCCTAGCGGACGGTCGCCTGTTCGGCGAGTTTCTGGTTAACCTGTGCGCCGTACTGGCTCTGCAGCAGGTTCACCATCTGATCGAGAATGTCATCACCGGCCTGGTTTGCGATAGCAGTGATCTGCTGGTCGCGGTTGTTCAAGGCATCGGTCGTCGGTTCGTCGTTGACCTCGGTCACTTTCAGCAGGATCTGCGTGCTCGGGTCAGCGCCGACGGCTGCTGCGACGGTATCGACAGGGCCGGAGAAGGCGGCGTTGATGCCGGCGCGACCGAGAACGGGATCGTCGGTCGAGCGGGTAAAGCCGCTCTTGCTTTCGACGGCGATGCCGAGCGGGGTGGCGATATCGGCAAGCGAGGTGCCCTTCTGCGCCTCGGCCTTCAGCTCGTCGGCCTTCTTGGCGAGCTCGACCTTCTGTTGTTCTGCGGTCCAGTCCTGAACCGCCTTGTCACGCACTTCGGCAAGCGGACGCTCACGCTCCGGCATGATGTCGCGGACATCGAACCAGACATAGCCGTCATTGCCGACGGAAATGGCGACCGCATCGGCGCCGACATCGGTCTTGAAAGCTTCCGGCAGAAGCTGCTGTTGAGCCGGAATGTCCTTGACCGGATTACCGTCTTTGTCTGCACCCGTCATGTCGACGGCGTCGATGACGACGGTCTTCAGCTTGAGCTGGTTGGCGATCTCTTCCAGAGACGTACCGCCGGCCCGCATATCTTCGATACGGTCGTGAACATTGATGACTTCCTGCGAAGCATTGGCGACCGAAAGCTGCTTGCGGAGCTCCTCCTTGACCTCGTCGAAGCTCTTCGTGGTCTCCGGCTTGATATTGGTCACGCGCAGGATCACAGGACCGAAAGTACCGTCGACGACAGGCGTGGTGCCGCCATCCGCCTTCACCGCGAAGGCGGCGTCAGCAACAGCCTGATCGGGAACCTTGTCCTTGGTGAATTCGCCGAGCAGCACGTCGCCCGCAGTCTTGCCCTGATCGGTGACGAGCTGGTCGAAGCTCGTGCCGCTCTTCAGCGCGGTTTCGGCCGCGTTGGCGAGATCCTTGCTGGCGAAAGTCAGCTGTTCCAGCGTGCGGCTTTCCGGCGTCGTGTAGGTCGCCTTGGCCTTGTCGAAGGCTTCCTTGATCTGGTCGTCGGTAACGGTTGTCGGATCGGCAATATCGTCGGGCTGAAGCTTCAGATAGGCGATCTTGCGGTATTCCGGCGCGCGGTAGCGCTGCTTGGCGTCTTCGAACCACTTGGAGAGCACATCGTCGGCCGGCGCCTTGATCGGCTCGATATTGGCGTTGGTGAGCAGCAGGTAGTCGACGCTGCGGCTCTCATTGCCGTAGAGTTTCAGCGCGTTGACGAGCGTTGCAGGCGCCTGGAAACCGTTGGCAACGGCTTCGATGATCTGGCTGCGGACAGCTTGCTTGCTGCGATCCTTGATATAGTCGTCTTCGCGAATGCCGGCATTGCGCAGACGAGAGGTGAAGAGCGAGCGGTCAAACTGGCCGTTGACTGCCTTGAAAGCCGGATCATCACCGATCAGCTGGGCGAGGCGGTCCTCGGAAAGGCCGAGGCCCATCTCATCGGCAAGCTGATCGAGCGAGGCACCGGCAACGAGCTGGGCGAGGACCTGCTGTTCAACGCCGAAAGCGCGGGCCTGCTCCGGCGTCAGACGCACGCCGTATTGCTGGCCGAGCTGGGCGACCTGGCGCTGATAGGCAAGGCGGAATTCATTGACGTCCACATGCTGGTCGCCGACGGTGACCACCGTCGTGCTGTTGCCGCCGCTTATCAGCTCACGCGACACGCCCCAGATGCCGAAGGAGGCAACGAGCAGGAGCAGGAGCAGCTTGGCAACCCAGGTCTGAGCAGCTCTTCTCAGAAGATGGAACATGGAAACGCAAACCTCGCATTATCATTGGCCCGGAAGGGCAGACATTCGTCGTTCCATAAAACAAAGCTGCGAGGAAATGAAGGCTTGTCGCATGAAAAGCTTGCGGGAGTTGCACACGCTCCCGCTAACCCGCTGTGAGCGACAAAAGATGCGTGATTTGCGGAACCTTTACAGTCTTCATTTCGTTGAAGCGGCATTCCATCAAACAGGAGCAGACCATGGCCGAATTGAAAACCGCTTCCGCCGAATCCACCGCTGCGCGCGTCAAGGCCGAAGTAGCCGCCGAAGATCTGTCCGCGCAGGTTGCTGCGTTGCGCGAGGATCTGGCCCGCCTCTCGGAGAGCGTGATCGCGCTGGGGCAGGGCGCAAAGACCGCAGTGACCGACGAAGCCGCCATCATGACCGAGCGTGTCCGCGACAAGGTGCGTGAAGAGCCGCTGACCGCAATCGCCATCACGGCAGGCGTCGCCTATCTCTTCGGTCTCCTCAGCCGTCGATAGACGAAAAAAGCCGGACGCATGACGTCCGGCCTTTAATCTTTTCTGGCAATCTTTCCCGTGTCAGGTCAGCGGCGGATGAGGCGTCCGATCGCAATCAGGATGCACGCGCCAACAAAGCCCGTGATCAGGTATCCGAGCCAGCCGCTGAGTGGCTGGATGCTGAGGATACCGAGAATCCAGTTGGCGACGATCGCGCCTATGATGCCGAGCAATATGTTCATGAACACGCCCATATTGCTGTGCATGAACTTCTCCGCCAGCCATCCGGCGAAACCGCCGATAATGATGGCTGCAATCCAACCTACACCTTCGTTTTCCATGACAATCTCCCTCCTGGGTAAAACGTGGGATAGAACGCGCGCAATCGAAAAAAGTTCCGGTATGGCAGCGGCTTAGCGCCGTCAGGGATGAAGTAATGTAACCGGCGCGGAAAAGGCATGAGCCGCGATCTGAAACATCAGTCCTGAAAAGGCCAGTGCGGCAAAACCGGCCGGCATCAGCAAGCTCTTCTTGAACATCAAATCCTCCCTTTATTGGGAGCAAGCATAGTTCATCGCCTCAACTGCGCAAGCCGCTTATTAATAAGTAGTTAAGTGCGAAATTTAAGTAAAATTGTCACGACTCAACATGCGATACACCTAATATTAAATCACCCGGAACCGGAGCTTTCTCAATTTGCATTATCAAAGAAGAGACTTGGTCGATACGACCTCTACGGCTCTCGCCTCAATGAAAGCCGGCAGACGACAGGAAGTTATCTATTCGGTAAGTCGCGCCACCCTCTGCCCGATGGCGAGCGAAGCAGTCAGGCCGGGACTCTCAATTCCGTAGAGCGCCACATAGGCGGGGTGACCGGTTTGCTCCGGCCCTTGAATCACGAAGTCACCACCACCGCCCGCGGCCGGGCCGGCGATCTTCGGGCGGATGCCTGAATAGGCGGGCTGCAGCGCGCCATCCACCAGGTTGGGCCAATAGCGGCGGATTGCGGAATAGAACTTGTCCGCACGGCTTGGATCGACGTCGTAGTCAATCGTCTCGGTCCACTCGACATCAGGACCGAAGCGCGCCTGGCCAGCAAGGTCGAGTGTCAGATGCACCCCGAGACCACCGGGTTCGGGGACCGGGTAGATCAGCTGCGTTGCGGGTGCGCGGCCGGTCAGGGCGAAATAACATCCCTTGGCGTAGTGCCGCGGCGGGATGGTGCTGGCGTCCAGGCCGGACAGGCTTTCTGACAAGGCCCAGGCATTCAGGCCAGCGGCATTGACCACAAGGCGTGCTTCGATCTCTACCGGATCGCGGCCGCCGACTGCGAGGCGAACCTTGTCCGCAGTGAACTCACCGTCGATGACGGGAGAATTGCAGATAACGGCTCCGCCATTGGCCTCTATATCCGTGATGTAGGCTTGCATGAGGCTATGGCTGTCGATAATGCCGGTTGACGGCGAGACAAGTGCTGCACAGCCCCTGATTTGTGGTTGCCTGAGAGCAAGCTCCGCAGCATCGATCAGATAGCAGTCTTCGACGCCATTGGCGGCAGCCTGCCTCGACAGCTTTTCAAGATATCCAACGTCCTCCTCACTCGCAGCGACAACGAGTTTGCCGCAGTCCCTGTGGGGAATATTTCGTTCCCGGCAATAGTCGTAAAGCCGGTGTTTTCCGGCAACGCAGAGCCCAGCCTTCAAGCTGCCGGTGGCATAGTAGAGCCCGGCATGGATGACCTCGCTGTTGCGGGCGGATGTGATGCTGCCGGTTATCGGTTCCGCCTCGAGAAGAACCACGTCGCGGCCGGATATTGCAAGTTCGCGCGCGACCGCGAGCCCCACGACCCCTCCGCCCACGACGACGCAGTCGAGGTCCAGTACCTCCGCCATGCAATTCCCCTCTCATCCTCCAACTGCGCCGTTGAACTCGTCGTTTTGGGAGCCCGGACAACGCAATCCAGCTTTCAGATATCGTTCGGGCGAACCTATCCCAAAATCAAGAGGATAATGAAATATGATTGGATGCGCTTAGCCTAGGTCATGTTCGTCGAAACCAAGCGACGAGCATCTCGGCTACAGAAGGAAAAATAATTAATAGCTTCAATAATTTATGGCGGAAGAGGTGGGATTCGAACCCACGGTACGGTTTCCCGCACGCCGGTTTTCAAGACCGGTTCCTTAAACCACTCGGACACTCTTCCATCCAGTTGATCCGGCTCGTCTCTGCTGGCAGGCCCTCATTTTTGACGAGGACTCCTTCCGCCGATGGCCAAATCGCGGTTCGGCTGGCTTTATAGCGGTTCGGACTTCAGCGTCAATGCGCTCTGACAGCTCGGACGAATAAACTGCTATAATGTGTCCTGCTGCGGGGCAGGACCATCGTGGTTGCCAAAAGGTACTGTCACGATCCGAAACGGTCCAACATGCGGAAATACATCCGTGATTTCATTCCCGCACAGATTAAAATCAACCAAATATTAACCATAGTCATTAGAATTCTCGCTATCGCCTCGAAATCGTTCGCAAATTCGCCACGATATCCACAAGATTAAAGTCTCGTTAGGCAGGCAGGGAATAAGGCAGCTCCAACTCATTCACGAGTGAGTTCCTTAACCATAAAACGGTCTTGAGTGGCGTGGGGCATATGAAACTGAATTACGGGGCGGCGTCTTTCGCAACGGCGGCACGGTGGCTGGCATTGTCCGCCATGTGCGCAACAGTGGCGGCTTGCGGTACGACGCAGGCGGTTCCCAAGAAGAAATCCCACGGTAAGGAATATTTCTCCGAGAGCGAATATGGCGTCAAAGCCAGCCCACGCGTTGCCAACGGCAACAATATTCCGAAGGGCGGCGGCCGCTACATGGTGGGCGATCCCTATGTGGTGAAGGGCAAGATGTATTACCCCAAGGAGGACTACTCCTATAACAAGGTGGGCATCGCTTCTTGGTATGGGTCGGCTTTCCACGGCCGCTTGACCGCGAATGGCGAAGTCTACGACCAGATGCACCTTTCCGCCGCGCATCCGACCTTCCCGCTGCCGAGCTATGCGCGTGTGACCAATACGGAGAACGGCTCGTCGGTCATCGTGCGTGTCAACGACCGCGGTCCGTACCATGAAGGCCGCATCATCGACCTTTCCAACAAGACGGCGTCCATGCTCGACCTGCAGCACAGCGGCACGGGCAATGTTCGCGTACAATATGTCGGGAGAGCGCCGCTCGACGGCCACGACATGCCCTATCTGATGGCATCCTATGTTCCGAAGGGCAGCCGTATTCCGGGTATCTATCCGGGCGGGGGTCAGATCGCGACCGGCGTGATGGTTGCCTCCAACAGCAAGAAGATCACCGGCGACCAGTTGCAGAGCCTCGGCGGCTATTCCGACCCTTCGCCTGACAGCGTACCGGTGCCATTCTCGTCCGCTGCTTATGCGGGCAACTCGCCGAGTGCCAAATACAATGCGGCGCCGGCAGGCGGCCATTTCCTGCAGCCACCCCCGACTTTCTCGAATGAGGCGCAGGCGATGGAACAGGGTGTGATCCTGCCGGAAATCGGACCCATTCCCTTTGAACGTCCGAACGGCTGGTCGAAGGGCGCGTCGCTCGCGATGAACTATCAGAAAGCGATCACCGTGAAGGTTCCGCTCGCTTTCGATGCCGTGATGGTGCGCAATGACGGGCTGACGCAGGAATCCATTCTCGCCTCCTTCAAGCGCCAGAATGGCGGCAGCGCAAAGGCGCGATAAAGTGTAATTGCATCGGCTTCCGGCACGCTTTACCCTCCTGAATCAACCCGCACGATCAATGGGAATTGCGATGTTGAAGCCATTGCTTCGCCTTCTTGCATGCCTGCTTTTGCCTGCTTCTGCTGCCGTTGCGGCAGAGGGAACCGAGGCCGGTTTCGTCACCAAGGCCGCGCAGGCCTATATGATCGAGGCGTCGACCGGCACGGTGCTTCTCGCCAAGAACGAGAACCAGGTTTTCGCACCCGCCGCGCTTGCGAAGCTGATGACGATGGATCTCGTTTTCGATGCCGTCAGCAAAGGCCAGATCTCACTCGATACCGAATATCCCGTCTCCGAATATGCCTGGCGCACGGGCGGTGCGCCTTCGCGTGCCGCCACGATGTTTGCGGCGCTGAAATCGAGGGTTCGCGTCGAGGATCTGATCAAGGGTGTAGCCATCCAGGGTGCCAATGATGGCTGCATCATCCTTGCCGAGGGCATGGGCGGCAGCGAAGACCAGTTTGCGGCATCGATGACGCGTCGCGCACGCGATCTCGGCATGGACAAGGCCGTCTTCGGCAATTCAACCGGAATCCCGGATGGCAAGAGCAAGGTGACGGCCAGGGAACTGGTGACGCTCGCCACCAATCTGCAAACATCCTATCCCAATCTCTATTCCTATTTCGCCCAGCCTGATTTCGAGTGGAACAAGATCTTCCAGCGCAACCGCAATCCACTGCTGGGTATGGATCTCGGAGCGGACGGTCTCGCGACCGGCTTCACGGAAGGCGAGGGCTATTCGATCGTCGCCTCCGTGCAGCGCAACGGACGGCGGCTCTTCGTAGCGCTTGCCGGCATCGCCTCCGACAAGGAGCGCACGGAAGAAGCCAAGCGCGTGCTGGAATGGGGGCTGACAGCCTTCGAGAGCCGTCAGGTCTTTGCAGACACGGAAGTCATCGGAGCGGCAAGTGTCTATGGCGGCACGGCGCGCACAGTTGATCTCGTCGCCAAGGCGCCGGTCAGCGTTTACATTCCGATCAACAATCCGGATCGGCTTGCTGCCCGCATCGTCTATCACTGGCCACTGATGGCGCCAGTCAAGGCGGATACGGAAGTCGGCACGCTGCGGATCGTTTCTGGCAACAGGATGCTGCGAGAAGTGCCGCTCTATACGGTGCAATCCGTGGAGGTGGGCTCGCTCAGCAGCCGTGCGATCGACGCGCTGCTCGAGCTTGGCGAATCGCTGTTCTTCTCCTGGCTATGGGACAAGTCCGAGCAGAGCTGACGCTTCTTTTCGGGCGCAGATAGCCGTAATTTGCCGGGGAAGGCGAATATGTCGCCGCGGCAAAAGGTTTCGCTGCGCACTATCTTCGGATAGATAGAGAAAGAGCACGGCGCTCAGAATGCGGGAAAGTATCATTGTCGTCCGGTACAGGATTGTTCGTTACGTTTGAAGGCGGAGAGGGGGCTGGGAAGTCCACGCAGATCCGCCGTCTTGCCGAGGCCCTGAAAGCCGAAGGCCATGACGTGCTGTTGACCCGGGAGCCCGGGGGCTCGCCGGGCGCCGAAGCAGTGCGACATGTGCTGCTTTCGGGTGCTGCGGAAGCTTTCGGCACCCGCATGGAGGCGATCCTCTTTGCCGCCGCCCGCAACGATCACGTGGAAGAGATCATCCGCCCGGCGCTCTACAAGGGCAGGATCGTGCTCTGCGACCGCTTCATGGATTCCTCGCGCGTCTATCAGGGCATTACCGGCAACCTGGAGCCGGAATTCATCGAGACGCTGCAGCGCGTCGCCATCAACGGCGTGATGCCTGACTGTACGCTGATCCTCGATATTCCGGCCAAGCTGGGGCTGGAACGCGTTATCAAGCGAAATGCTGACGGCCCTGACCGATTCGAGAAGGAAACGCTCGAAACGCACGAAAAACGCCGCGAAGCCTATCTCGATATCGCCGCGCGCGAGCCGGAGCGCTGCCATGTCGTCAACGCCACGCAGCCGGAAGAAGCGATTGCAGCGGAGATCCTCACCATCGTCAGGCAGTTGCTGAAACCATCGGCCGAAGCGCGGATGCCGGAAGCGGCGCATCATGAGTGAGGAGAGGCCCGGACTGCTCGACGGCGCCATATGGCCGGCCGAGAACACGAAGCTCTTTGGCCATGAAGAGGCCGAGGATTTCCTGGCGCAGTTCTACCGCTCCGGCAAAGGACATCATGCAATCCTGATCGAGGGGCCGGAGGGGATCGGCAAGGCGACTTTGGCCTTCCGCTTTGCCAATCACGTTCTGTCGCATCCCGATCCGGCAAGCGCACCGGAGCGAATTGCCGATCCAGATCCGGCCTCTGCCGTGAGCCGGCAGATCGCCTCCGGCGCCTCGCACAATCTCCTGCATCTTTCCCGTCCGGTCGACGAGAAGACCGGCAAGGTCAAATCAGCGATTACCGTTGACGAAGTACGCCGGGCTGGCAAGTTCTTCTCCCAGACGTCGGGCACCGGCAACTGGCGCATCGTCATCATCGATCCCGCCGACGACATGAACCGGAATGCGGCAAACGCGATCCTGAAGATCCTTGAGGAACCGCCGAAGCGGGCGATGTTCCTCGTTCTGTCGCATGCGCCGGGAAAGCTGCTGCCGACGATCCGGTCGCGCTGCCTGCCGCTGAAGCTTGCCCCCCTTGACGATGGTGCGCTTGTTTCGGCACTTGCCCATCTCGGCGTCGAGGGGGAGGGGCAGGCACTGCTTTCTGCAGCAAAGGGCAGTGTCGGTGAGGCGCTGAAACTGCTGAACTATGGCGGCGGCGAGATCATTCAGGCCTATAACGATGTTCTGTCCTCCGAGGGGCCGGCGGCACGCAAGGCCATGCACCGGCTTGCGGATGCGCTTTCGGGCAGGGAAGCCGATACGATCTTCGATTTCTTCGTCAGCCATGTGGGCGATGACGTTATGAACCGCGCGCGCCTTGCTGCGGGTGAGGGGCAGATTGCGGCGGCCGAACGTTTGGCGCGGCTTTATTCCGAAATCACCGAGAAGCTGACCGTCTCCGACGCATACAATCTCGACCGCAAGCAGACGATCATGGAAGTGCTTTCCGAGATCAAGCAGCCGCGCGTGTAGAAAGTCCTTAGTGCGTCCATTCGGACACACTAAGGACTTTCTATCTCTTTATTTTCACGCAATTCCGGACGCAAAACCGCTGCACACTTTGCTGGAATTGCCCTAATCAGCTGGCCAGCAATTTCCAGGCAACGACGGCGAGCGTGACTGCCAGTACGATGCGGATAGTGCGCTCGTGCAGTTTCGGCGCGAGCAGGCTGCCGACAATGATTCCGGGAATGGAACCGACCAGCAGGGCAAACAGCATCGCCCAGTCGATTTCGCCGATGAACCAGTATCCCATGCCGCCGATCAGGGTGAGCGGCACCGCATGGACGATATCCGAGCCGACGATCTCGCGCACGTCGAGGCGGGGGTAGAGGATGAGCAGTATCGTCACACCCAAGGCGCCGGCGCCGACCGAGGTCAAGGTGACGAGCACGCCGAGCACAAGGCCCAGACCAACGGTGAAAAATGCGATAGTCGCCGGTTTCGGCGGCATACGCTCGCCGATGGCGCGGCGAGCAAATTCGAGGATCTGGCTGCGGAAAACCAGCATGATTGCAGTCATGACCAGAAGCCAGCCGAGCGCGGTGGTGATGGTACTCGTGACGCCAATGCTTTTGCGATCGACGCCAGCCATCAGCCAGAGCATCGAAAGTGCCGCAGGGACACTGCCGGCCGCAAGACTGCCGACGATCTTCCAGTTGACGCGGCCATGCATGCCGTGAACAGCCGTGCCGGCCGTTTTGGTGATTGCTGCGTAGAGAAGATCGGTTCCGACGGCTGTCGCCGGATGGACACCGAAAAGGAGCACGAGCAGGGGCGTCATCAGCGAACCGCCACCGACGCCGGTGATGCCGACAAGCGCTCCCACCATGAGACCAGACAGAGAATAGAGAGGCTCGAACGTCAAATACGCGCCTCCGAGGGCGCGCGGCCGTGACTATTCCAATCGATGAAAAATGGCACTTTGCTTCCGTCCCGCCCTCTTGCGACAGAAGGGGTAGATTGCGCCAGAACACGAGTCAAGGTCATCAATATGCGGCTCGGAAATCGTCGGCGGCTGCCAAACTTGATGTTTCGCTTGTGCGAGACATGCGCTAATAGCGGCTGACGTTTTTTATAGAGTAAGCCGGAATTGGCCGCCATGACAGACAAGACCCCTTTCTACATCACGACAGCGATCTCCTATCCCAACGGCAAGCCGCATATCGGCCATGCCTATGAGCTGATCGCGACTGACGCTATGGCGCGCTACCAGCGCCTCGACGGTAAGGATGTCTTCTTCCTGACGGGCACAGACGAGCACGGCCAGAAGATGCAGCAGACGGCGCGCGCCGAGGGCATCACGGCGCAGTCGCTTGCCGACCGCAACTCGGGCGAATTCCAGGCGATGGCGAAGCTACTCAATGCTTCGAACGACGACTTCATCCGCACCACGCAGGAGCGTCACCACGAGACCTCACGCAACATCTGGAACCTGATGGCCGACAACGGCGATGTCTACAAGGATTCCTACGCCGGCTGGTATTCCGTACGCGACGAAGCGTATTATCAGGAAAACGAAACCGAGCTGCGCGCCGACGGCGTGCGCTACGGGCCGCAGGGCACGCCGGTCGAATGGGTGGAAGAGGCGAGCTACTTCTTCAAGCTCTCCGAATACCAGGACCGGCTGCTGAAGCACTACGAAGAAAACCCCGATTTCATCGGCCCGGCCGAGCGCCGCAACGAAGTGATCTCCTTCGTCAAGTCGGGCCTCAAGGATCTGTCGATTTCGCGCACGACCTTCGATTGGGGTATCAAGGTGCCGAACGATCCCTCGCATGTCATGTATGTCTGGGTCGACGCGCTGACCAACTACATCACTGCGACCGGCTATATCGAAGACCGCAACGGGCCTCGGGCGAAATACTGGCCGGCCGACGTGCATATCATCGGCAAGGACATCATCCGTTTCCACGCCGTCTACTGGCCGGCCTTCCTGATGTCGGCGAAGCTGCCGCTGCCGAAGCGCGTCTTCGCCCACGGCTTCCTGCTCAACAAGGGCGAGAAGATGTCGAAGTCGCTCGGCAACGTCGTCGATCCCGTCAATCTGGTGAACCATTTCGGCCTCGACCAGGTGCGCTATTTCTTCCTGCGCGAAGTCTCCTTCGGCCAGGACGGCAGCTACAGCGAAGAGGCGATCGGCACGCGCATCAATTCCGACCTCGCCAACGGCATCGGCAACCTTGCCAGCCGCTCGCTGTCAATGATCGTCAAGAATTGTGACGGCAAGATCCCGGAATGCGGACCGCTGACCGATGAGGACAAGGCGATGCTGGCGCAGGCCGACGCATTGCATGCCTCGACGCGCGAGGACATGGGCAAGCAGTTGATCCACCGGGCGCTCGCCTCGATCATCGCTGTCGTCTCCGAAACCGACCGCTATTTCGCCGGCCAGGAGCCGTGGGCGCTGAAGAAGACCGATCCGGCGCGCATGGGCACGGTGCTTTATGTCACTGCCGAAGTCGTGCGCCAGATCGCCATCCTGCTGCAACCCTTCATGCCGGAATCGTCCGGTAAGCTGCTCGACCTGGTGGCTGCGCCGGCCGCCAAGCGCGACTTCGCAGCGCTTGGCGAAGCCGGCCGTCTGGTGCCGGGAACGCCGCTCGAAGCGCCGAAGCCCGTCTTCCCGCGTTACGTGGCTCCGGAGGCTTAAGGCCGTGCTGGTCGATACTCATTGCCATCTGGACTTTGCCGATTTCGATGCTGAGCGCGACGAGATCGTCGCGCGCGCGCATGCGTCCGGTGTGGCGCAGATGGTGACGATCTGCACCCGCGTGCGCAAGCTCGACGGACTGCTCGCAATCACCGAAAAATATCCTTCCGTCTTCTGTTCGGTCGGCACGCATCCCAACAATGCGGGCGACGAACTGGACATCCAGACGGAAGATCTGGTCCGGCTCGCCAATGAACATCAGAAAGTCGTTGCGATCGGCGAGGCTGGCCTCGATTATTTCTACGACACGCAGAAGCCCGAAGACCAGCAGACAGGCTTTCGCCGTCATATCGCTGCAGCGCGGGAAACAAAGCTGCCGCTTGTCATCCACAGTCGCAGCGCTGATGCCGACATGGCGGCGATCCTCACTGAGGAAACAGGGAAGGGGGCCTTCCCCTTCATCCTGCATTGCTTCTCCGCCGGTCCGGAGCTTGCGAGGACTGGCGTCGAGCTCGGCGGCTACATCTCCTTTTCGGGCATCCTGACCTTTCCGAAATCGGAAGAGCTGCGCGAGATCGCAAAGACCATTCCGCACGACCGACTACTTGTCGAAACGGATGCGCCGTATCTGGCGCCCAAGCGCTGGCGCGGCAAGCGCAACGAGCCATCTTACGTGGTGAATACGGCCGAGGTACTGGCCGATACGACCGGCCTTTCCTACGAGGAAGTTGCTCGGATCACTACGGACAATGCTTTCCGTCTGTTTTCCAAGATGCCGAGGATCTAGCGGCGTGACACGGCGGCTGCGGTTCACCATTCTTGGCTGCTCGTCGTCGCCCGGCGTGCCACGCATTACCGGTGACTGGGGTGCCTGCAACCCGGACAATCCGAAGAATAAGAGAACACGCGCAGCCTTTATGGTGCAGCAGTTTTCTAATGATGGCGCTGCAACGACCGTCGTCATCGATACGGGGCCGGATTTTCGCGAGCAGATGATCAGGGCAGGGGTCGACCATGTGGACGCGGTCCTCTACACCCATCCGCATGCCGACCATATTCACGGTATCGACGATCTGCGCGGCTATTTCCACAATACCCGCCGGCGCGTGCCGATCTTTGCCGACCAGTTCACCATGGGCAGGCTGCGGGAAGCATTCGGCTACTGCCTGGAAACGCCGCCGGGCAGCAATTACCCGCCGATCGTGCTGCCGATCGTGATCGAGGATCTGGAAAAGCCCATTGAAATCCATGGGCCGGGCGGAACGATCGCCTTCATGCCGCATCTGCAACAGCATGGCGATATCCATTCGCTCGGCTTCCGCATCGGGAATGTGGCTTATTGCAGCGATATCAGCGATTTTCCGCCGCAAACGGTGGAGAAGCTGCAAAACCTCGACATGCTGATCATCGATGCCCTGCAATATGCCTATCACCCCAGCCATCTTTCGCTGGAACAATCGCTGGACTGGATCGAGCGGCTAAGGCCGAAACGGGCAATCCTGACGCATATGCATACGCCGCTCGATTATGACGTGGTCATGGCTGAAACGCCGGACCATGTGGTTCCGGCGTTCGACCAGATGAGCTTCGAGGTCGAGCTTTAGCTGCCGATAAAAGGCGCGATTTCGAGATATCCGCGGTGGATCATGTCCAACGAGACATAGAGGATGATCAGCAGGCCGACATAGGCGATCCAGCGATGTTTGTTGAGCAGCCGGGCGATAAAGTTCGCGGCGATGCCCATCAGCGCGATGGAAAGACCGAGGCCTAGCACCAGCACGCTCGGATGTTCGCGGGCGGCGCCGGCAACGGCCAGCACGTTATCGAGCGACATGGAAACGTCTGCGATGACGATCTGTGTCGCAGCCTGGAAGAAGGTCTTCCTCGGCGCCGGTGCGCCGGCTTCGGCCGAATGGTCCTCGCGGTGGCCGGCACGCAGCTCGCGCCACATCTTCCAGCAGACCCAGAGCAACAGCAAGCCGCCGGCAAGCAGAAGGCCGACAATCGCCAGAAGATAGACTGCGACAGAAGCGAACAGGATGCGGAGCACCGTTGCCGCCACAATGCCGACAAGGATCGCCTTGCGGCGTTGCGCGGCTTCCAGGCCGGCAGCAGCAAGGCCGATGACGACGGCATTGTCGCCGGCGAGAACAAGGTCGATAGCAATGACCTGCAGCAGAGCCGTCAAACCGGCCGCTGTGAAAATATCCATGTTGAATTACCCCCGGAATACGCTTCGAGCGTGCTAGCGTCTTGAGGGTTTTCCGTCAACCTGCGAAGGGGTGCGTTGATGGCCATCCACGGTCATTACGCGTAATCCGGCTGATGATCATCGATGCGGTGTCCCGTATCAGCGGATCGATGTAGATTATGGAACGATTCTTTTCTTCGATCCGCAGGCCCATGGAAACTTCGCTTTATCTGCCCGTCAAAGGCTTTCTTGAAAAAGCAGGGTATGTCGTCAAGGGTGAAGTCGGCGGCTGCGATCTCGTCGGCCTGAGTGATGACGATCCGCCTGTTGTCGTAGTCTGCGAGCTGAAGATGAGCTTCAATCTGGAGCTCATTCTGCAGGCCGTCGATCGCGCTGCCATATCGGACGAAGTCTGGATCGCGGCCCGAATTTCAGCCAAGGGCAAAGGCCGGGAAGCCGACAAACGCTATCGCGATCTTTGCCGCCGGCTCGGCATCGGCATGCTCGGGATTTCGGATACAGGCGACGTCAGCATCATCGTCGGCTCCGTATCACCGATGCCGCGGACGAATCCGAAGCGGCGTTCGCGTCTGATGCGCGAACATCAGAAACGCCGCGGCGATCCGGCGCTTGGCGGCAGCACGCGGTTGCCGCTCATGACAGCATATCGCCAGCAGGCGCTTGGCTGCGCAGCGGCGCTCGTATCAGGCCCGTTGCGCGTACGTGACATCCGATCCGGAGTGCCGGAGGCCGGGAAGATTCTGCTGTCCAATGTCTACGGTTGGTTTGAACGGCTCGATAGAGGTCTCTACGGTTTGACGGACGCCGGACGAGACGCACTGCAGCGGTGGCCGCAGCCGGAGATGCAGGCGGCTCAGTAATGGGCTGAGAACTGGGATCAGCGGCGCGATTGGGCATCGGTTTTAGTTCCATAATCTATCTTATGCGATCTTTGTATGTAGCGGCTATATAGTAATGCGACAGTTGGGCCAGTTAGAGATGCGACAGTCTCGCCTCTCGACGTTCTGGTCAATGCCAACGTTGGGAGCGAGGATGACGACCTTCAGCCTGGTCGAGACCATGAGCGGTCGGAGTCGTCATGTCCTGCTTGATCACCATGTCGCAGAAAGAATTGCATCGCCTCGAAGTCATCCAGAAGATCCGTGACGAACGCCTGAGCGTTGTCCGGGCTGCCGAACTGCTCGACCTCAGTCGAAGTCAGGTGCATCGGCTGCTGCAGGCCTATGATCTGGATGGTCCAGCTGGGCTTGTTTCAAAGAAGCGATCACGGCCGAGCAATCGGCGCCATAGCGAGGAGTTTCGCAATGCAGCGCTGGATCTGATCCGCGAACACTATCTGGATTTCGGTCCGACACTGGCGCGCGAGAAGCTTATCGAGCTGCATCGGATATCAGTGGCCAAGGAGACGCTGCGGCAATGGATGACCGAGGCTGGCATCTGGGTTTCTCGCCGGGAACGCAAGAAGCGGGTTTTCCAGCCACGCGGTCGACGTGACTGCTTTGGCGAACTGGTGCAGATCGACGGGTCGCATCACTGGTGGTTCGAGAACCGCGGTCCCAAATGCGCCCTGCTCGTCTATATCGACGATGCCACCGGCAAGCTCTTACATCTTCGCTTTGCTGGCTCGGAGAACACGTTCGACTATCTGCATGCGACGAAGGCCTATCTGCAGCAATGGGGCAAGCCGCTGGCCTTCTACAGCGACAAACACGGTGTTTTTCGTTCGACCCATGCGTCCGAGAAAGACCGCACGAGCGGCCTGACACAGTTCGGTCGGGCGCTCTATGAGCTGAACATCGATATCATTTGCGCCAACACCCCGCAGGCCAAGGGCCGAGTGGAACGCGCCAACCAGACGCTGCAGGATCGGCTGGTGAAGGAGATGCGGCTTCGCGGTATCGACGCAATCGAGGATGCTAATGCCTATGTGCCTGAGTTCATTGCGGATTTCAACGCGCGTTTCGGCAAGCCAGCACGCAATCCGAAGGACATGCACCGGCCGCTGGCCGATCATGAGAACCTCGATGGCGCCATGTGCCGCAAGGAAGTGCGTACCCTGTCGCAGTCCCTGACACTGCGTTACGACAAGGTGCTGTTCATTCTCGATCCGACCGAGGTTTCCAGACCGTTGGCCGGCCAAAAGGTGATCGTTTGCGACTATCCGGACGGGCGGCTCGAGATCATGCACGAGAGCTTTGCCCTACCGTACAGAACTTTCGATACGTTACGCTCCGTGCATCGCGCGGATGTCGTCGATAACAAGCGGCTGGACGATATGCTGTCTGTTGTCGCCGAGATGCAGGCCGGGCGCGAGCAGCAGCGCAGCAAGAGCGGCCCCAGGCGCACCGGCCAGACGGATCATATGTTCGGCATTCGCGACGGCAGCCAAGGCAACGGCTATCAGAAGCGTGGCCGCAAGCCCGGTCGGCGGACGGATTTCATGAACGACCCGGCGGTGATTGCACGGCGAGAGAAAGCGTTATTGAGGCAGCCAGCGGCGGAATAAAAATCGTCAGGGCACGCCGATGTCGCTCTGCGTATCCGATTCCAATTGCAGGCAGGCGGACCAAAGCGGCGTCTTGTGGAAGGATCCGTCCTGGAAGAGTGTGAGCCCCTCTCTTGCTTCATAGAGCAAGCCGAGCCAGCACAAGCGCCGTAAGACGCCATACTGGAGATCGGACTTTAACTCCCAGGCTTCTAGGGTCATTTCGGTTTCCGAAAGAGGCGCCAGGTCTGGATAGAGGATCTTAGCAACATCCATTGGCGTGCAACCTTCTCTGGCCTTGATATTGAGAAGATTGAGGAACATGCGCCACCAGCGCAACCGCGCTTGCACCTCCTCTTCCCGCTCGGTGGCGTGGACATAGGAATAGAGATAATCCGTGGCGACCAGATCGAAGAAGGCTTGCGGGTTCACCAGAAACTCACGGCCGCGTCTGGTTGGCAGCAGCACATCTTTTTTCCGGCGAAGTAGCTTCAGATGATGGGCCATGTCGCGCACCACCCATAGCGGCGGCATGTCGCTTTCATTGAGCACCTTGTTCATGCTGTAGAGGTCTTTGGCTGTGAAGTCGGGCCAGAGGAAGTTCACAGCGGCCCAATGCACGAACTTGCGGTTCATGGCGCCGGTCGCGGTCAATCCTATGCCACCCTCACCATCAGCATAGGCAACCGCAAGAAGCATGCCGCGAACAAGTGGTGACAGCGCAGCGACATCGACGTCACCCTGCAACTTGATTTCCGGAAGCATCGTGCGGCTTTGATCCCTACCCGCCCCATGCGGTGTAAATGAGTATCAGCCGGCGACGGAACAATTGCTACTGAGAAAGCTAAAGCCGAAGGGGTGCGTCTCACCCGCCCCCGCTCCGCCCTTTCAACCCGGTCCAGCCGGCCGGATCGGGGGCTGATCATCAGAGCCCGTGTCGCGTTTCTAACTGGCTGACAACGTCGCAGCCCTATTCAGCTTTGACATTGTATGGCGGGTGGCGGGTTCCATTTTCAAATGCAACGAGAAGAATAATGGCCACGAATTCAGGAGGATGGGATGGGCCGCTCTTTCGTGCAGTTGAGTATGGATGAACGTCGCGTCATCGCGCGGATGCATGAGAAGAAGATCAGTCAGGCGAGATCGCGCGCACTCTTCGTCGTGACCGCTCGACGATCTACCGGGAGCTGCGTCGGAACTACTGGCACGATCGCGAAGTTCCTCTCGCTCAAGGCTACTGGCATGTGACAGCTCAGCAAATGGCTGCGGCTCGGCGCCGGAAGTGCAGATATCTGGGCGCCTGAGGCTTGTCAGCGGTTCGTCCGCGAGATTGAGCCATGAGACGATCTATCAGTATGTCTACTCTCAGGAAGGTCGTGATCAACAGCTGGCTCGGCATTTGCCGGAGCGGAGAAGGAAGCGTCGGCCTAGATTTCAGCTCATCCCGTAACGTCAATCATCGTCCTACTGATCGCTTCTGTCAAACGACGTATATTATTCTGCGCATACCAGTCTTATAAGCGCCTACGGGTTTAGGTTTGACGGTGGTCGCTCGTCGGGCGGTTGGAATTTACATGATTTCATTTGCGGATACGGGCAACGCAAAAAGTCTCCGTTTTGGGGATCTAATCATCGACGAAGCGTGCATGTTCGCGCATCGCAACGGACAGACAATCCAGTTCACCAGAAACGAGCGTGCCCTAATGCTCGCCTTCACCGGCAATCCGCAACGCCTCATGACGCGAAGCCGTCTGCTGGACGAGATCGCTCAGCCGGGCTCCGATTCATCCGACCGCAATATCGATTTTCTGGTCAACAGATTGCGGCTGAAGCTTGGAGACAATGCAAAGTCACCCGTTTACATCGCCACGCAATATGGTGAGGGCTACGTCTGGATAGCAACGCAATCCCGACCGGGACCGATCGATGCATTCCTGATCATCGCTCCGGCCTTCGAGCTCCAGAGACATCCGTTGCGTGAACAGAACCTGTCCTTGATGAACAAGCTTCAGGAACTCATTGCGAGCGGTATAGGCGTCGCACGCAAGGTCGTTGTTACCGAGAGAAGCCTGCTGCCCGCCTATGACAAGCTGCGTTATTTCCTGCAGGTCAGCTTTCACGCCGATGCCGGGCGTCTCAATTGTGCAGCCACTCTCAGGGAAATGCCATCGAAGCGGATTTTGAGAGCGTTTCGCCTGCATCTGGATGCTGCAGACAATACATCGTTTACGAGTGAGGCAACCCGCGTCTCGAACGGCGTTGTCGACGCCCTGCGCCAGGCCCTGAACGAGGCTTCGAACGGGCTTGGCGTGCCGCTGGATGGAACGCCTGAAGCTCGGCTCCACAGCGCCTCTCACCTGCTGTCGACCTCGAACCCGAAATGGCTTGAAAGCGGCGAACGGCTTACCAAAGGGCGCGAACAGGATCCCTTCGACGCTGATGCTGCCATCCAGTGGGGTTTGCATCTCTTTGCACGCCTTGTCCTGACCAGTCCATTTGAAGGCGTCAGGCTGGAAGAGCGCGACCGCATCGAGAGTGAGATTGAAGCAACCGCGTTGGAATGCCTGCCCGACATCGAGGGCAAGCCGCTGCTCATGTTAGGGGCGGCCAAGCTTCTCTATTTCATCAATAGGGGGAATCTTGAGCTCGCCGAGGAAATTACCGAGCGCGCCCTCGCCCGCAGCCAGGAATCCACCGCCGGTCTGCCCATCCTCGGGCAATTGCGGTTTGCGCGCGGGCGTTTCGAAGAATCTGTCGGTATCTTCGATCAAGGCGTCAAAGCCGCCGCATCCGGCTCGGAATTTCACCGCCACATGCGGGTTCTGAAATATATCGCCCTGCTCGCAGCGGGCCAGAATGCGCCGTCAGCAGCCCGGGCAACCGATATGGACAATCTCGGTTCCGATTGTCCGCCTGAATTCGCCCTAATGATCGGCTGGATGGCCGTCGAGGCGGATCAAAAATTACCGGAAGCATCAGAACAGGCCCTCGCGGCACTCGGTCCCGATCGCGCCGCAAGGGCGATCGAATATCTCTATTTTACCTCTACGCGGCACGTCACGCTGGAACACGGGCGCGCGAACATCATGCGCAACATGATAGCGCACCTGTCGCGGTTCTACGGCAGACAGGTCGTTCCAGATTTCGTCCTTCGCAGTATTGGCCCCCTCACCTCGGCCTGAACGTTATCGACGACCTGCGCCATAGCGCTGATCTGCTCGCACGCAGCCAGGCAACGCAACCGGTAACGCGGCGCAAGCGTCAGCGTGCCGGCCGGCGTATTCACCTGCGTCACAAGGCCGTTTTTTTGACTCTCAAATATTGAGCAAACAATTGCCTGATAGCCACGTCCGCCGTTGGTCCATCCGAAAACCATGTCCCGACCGAGGACGGAGACGACGGATCGACAGCAGGTTGAACTATCACGAACGCGACGCTCCGCAAAAAGGCCGCGCGTCAATATTTATTGAGGGACCCAATCCACATGCCAATTCAGATAAGACGTCTCCGCCCTCTTATCTTGCAATCTATAGCGTTCTTAAGCATGGCTAGCATCCTTCAGGGGTGTATCCTCAGCGCAGGAAGGGACGTGGCGAAAGAGGAAAAAGAACAACGGGAATTCCACGAAAGCATTCTCAAATTTGCACCTAGTGAATCAAACGGGAGCTCGCGCACCACATCCCCGCCGAGCGCGACCACTCCAAGCACTGCAACGCCACCCAGCGCTCCGAGTGGACCACCCAGCACGGGTACCGGCGGGATTCCGCTCTAACCCCTCGCCCGCTTCCGTCGATGTTCATTGAACCGATCAACTGCCGCCTCGCCGACTTCGCGGGGCGGCAGTTAAGAGCGAAGTCCGAACCGGCCTTCCTCAAATTTTCCTGGTTTTACAGATAGGCGCATTTTTTCAACTCGCATCCATGCCGGAAATAAACGTTGAAGCAAAGCGCGACCTGCCTGATAGTCCCTTCAACGTCACATACCTCATGCCCGACACCAGGACAAAATGCCAATTAAACGTATGAAATTTCTTATTTTTTCGAAATTCCTGGCGGCAGCCGCACTTGTCGCGCTCTTCGCGTCGGGCTCGCCGGTCCGCGCAGAAAGCCCGTCCGCAGCCTGGCCACAGACGCTCAGCGACCTGCCAGCGGAACCTGGCATCCGCTTCGGCACGCTTGAGAACGGCATGCGGTTTGCAATCATGCATAACGCCACGCCGCCGGGACAGGCCGCGATCCGTTTCCGTATCGGCGCCGGCTCGCTCGATGAGAAGGACGATCAGCAAGGGCTTGCGCATTTCCTCGAACATATGGCCTTCAAAGGCTCGACGCATGTTGCCGGCGACGAGATGATCCGTATCCTGCAGCGCAAAGGCCTCGCCTTTGGGCCGGATACCAACGCCAACACTTCTTATGACGAGACCGTCTATGCGCTCGATCTTCCCGAAGTCGATGCGGACACGCTTTCGACCGGCCTGATGCTGATGCGCGAGACGGCGAGTGAGCTGACGCTGGATGCGGGCGCCTTCGATCGGGAGCGCGGTGTCATCCTGTCGGAAGAGCGGCTGCGCGACACGCCGCAATATCGCGCCGCAATCGGCGTCACCAACTCCCTGCTCGCCGGCCAGCGCGTGACGATGCGCCCGCCGATCGGCAAGGTGGACACCATCAGCAATGCGCCTGTCAGTCTGCTTCGCGATTACTACCGAACCAACTATCGGCCGGATCGCGCCACGTTGATCGTGGTGGGCGATGTCGATCCCGCCGCCACCGAAATCGAAATCAGGCAGCGCTTCAGCGACTGGAAGGCCGCCGCTCCGCCCTCGCACAAGCCTGATCTCGGCACGCTAAAGGCGAAAGCCGAAAGCGCCGAGGTCATCACCGTCCCCGGCGGCACGACGAATGTGCAGATCGCCTGGACGCGCCCCTATGACGCTTCACCTGACACTTTCGCCAAACGCCGGGCCGAACTGATTGAGGATCTCGGTCTCCTGGTGCTCAAGCGCCGGCTGAGCGCCATGGCCAACAGACCCAATGCGCCCTTCATCAGCGCCGCCGTCGGCTCCCAGGATCTTTTCGATTCCGCCCGCCTCGTTGCCGTCATGGCGAATTCCGAGCCGGATAAATGGCAGGCGGCGCTAACGGCCATTGATCAGGAACAGCGGCGTTTTCAACAATTCGGCGCAGAGCAGGCGGAGCTCGATCGCGAAATTGTCGAATATCGCTCGCTGCTCGAGGCCGCCGCTGCCGGTGCTGCGACGCGCACGAGTACCGACATCGCTTCGATGCTGGCAAGCAGCGTCGATGACAATCAGGTCTTCACCTCACCAGCAGAAGATCTCTCGATGTTCGACACCATCACCAAGGGCCTGCAAGCGTCAGAGGTCAACCAGGTCGTGGCGCGTGTCTTCTCCGGCAATGGCCCGCAACTCGTGCTGCAGACCGCGCAAGCGCCGCAGGGTGGCGCGGGCGATGTCCGACAGGTCTATGACGCTTCCCTCTCCGTTCCCGTCACGGCACCGTCAAGCGCGACAGCAGTCGTCTGGCCCTATACCCATTTCGGTGAACCCGGTGCTGTCGTCGAACGCCGGGTCGTCGAGGATCTCGGCCTGACGATGGTGCGCTTTGCCAACGGCGTGCGACTGACCATCAAG
Organism: Rhizobium viscosum; assembly: GCF_014873945.1. Taxonomy (NCBI): domain Bacteria; kingdom Pseudomonadati; phylum Pseudomonadota; class Alphaproteobacteria; order Hyphomicrobiales; family Rhizobiaceae; genus Rhizobium; species Rhizobium viscosum. The sequence continues at coordinate 409,336 of NZ_JADBEC010000003.1, forward strand.
CCGACCAAGCTGCGCGCCAACGAAGTGCTCGTGCGCGAGGATATCGGTCGCGGCCGGCTGGACCTGCCGAATGACCGCCCCCTGCCGATCTGGGCATCGCCGGCCGTCGTCTTGTCGGGCACCAAGGCCATGGATTATCCGGATTTGCAGAAAGCGCTGGCGGCCAAAATTGCCGGTATCGACTTCTCGGTGGATGATAGCTCCTTCCAATTTACTGGCCAGACACGGACGGAGGATCTTGCAACGCAATTGCAGATCATGGCCGCCTACACTTCCGACCCCACCTACCGGCCGGACGTTTTCAGCCGCGTCCGGCAAGCCTATCTGAACAATCTCGATCAGTATGAGGCGACGCCCGGGGCCATCATCAGCCGCGATTTTGCAGGCCTCGTTCATTCCGGCGATCCGCGCTGGACCTTCCCGGACCGGGCGCAATTGTCCGCCACAAAGCTGGATGATTTCGAAGCATTATTCCGCTCACACATTTCCACGAGCCCGATCGAGATCACCATTGTCGGCGACACAACGACGGACAATGCAATCCGTCTGACGGCTGAAAGCTTCGGCGCTTTGCCGGCTCGCCCGGACGCGACTACGAACAATGTTGCAAACGATGTGCATTTCCCCGCCCCGACCGGAAAACCGGTAATGCGAACCCACAACGGCCGGGCTGACAATGCCGCGGCCATCGTCGCTGCCCCCGTTGGCGACATGCTTTCGGATATGCAGCGGGGCTTTGTCGCCAACGTCGCCGGCCAGATTTTCGAAAACAGACTGATCGACCAGTTCCGCATTGCGGAAGGCGCGACCTATAGTCCGCAGGGCGCCATGGACCTCTCATGGGACATTCCGGGCTATGGCTATGCCTATCTCTATGTCGAGACGACGCCCGACAAGGTCGAGAATTTCTATGCGCTAGTGGACAAGATCGCTGCCGATCTAAGCTCAAACGATGTCTCCCCGGATGAATTGGTCCGGGCACGCGCGCCGATTATCGAGACATTGAAGCACCAGCAGCAGAGCAATGAGTATTGGGTGCAGTATCTGAACGGCGCGCAAACAGACCCTCGCCGTCTGGAGCGGATACGCGACAATCTCAGCGGCTACGACAAAGTCACTGCCGAGGATATTCGCCAGTTTGCTGCGACCTATTTCCGGCCGGACAAGTTCTGGAAATTCGAAGTGCTGCCGGCAGCGGTACGATAGGTATCAAGACCGGATCCCGAAGCGGCTGCGCGCTTCGGGATCCGCTTTCGATTTTGTTTCGTCCGTCTGTGTAAAAACGACTGCATCGTTTTGATGGCGAAGCCAGGGCCAGGTCGGCTAGATGCGTGAGCAAATTTCACCGGTCTCCGCATGCCTTCCGATCATTCTCATCCTCTCAAGGAATATGCGCGCGTTGTGCGCGAGAAGAATCTTTTGAAGCTTCGTCTTCTTTCGATTGACCGGCAGCTTGCAACCGCCAGCGGCACCTGGAAATCCTATCTGGAGGAGGCGCGCCTCTCGGTCATCGAAGCGATGCTTGCACTCGAGGAAGAGGGCGAAGGCTACCTCTTGCTGATGCGCAAGGACTGCTCGATGTAAGTTCCCTTCAGGCCAAGGCGGAGGGATGCGAGCGCCCTCTCCGCCTCGTCGATCTCCTTGAGCACCAGGCGCTGCTTGCGATGATCCATTCCGCCTCCGGCAAGCGCGGCATCCACCAATTCGAGCACGTCCGTCGCCTCGACGACCACTCGCGTCGCACCTCTTTGCAGCGACGCGACAGGCTCCGCCTGTTCCACGCCGGAAGAGCGCTCCGCTGCAACAAAGATACTTCGCTCGAGGAGATAGGATGCGAGGCGTGGATCGGGCACGACCTCCAGCAGATTCTGGATTTCGTCAGCGGAAAAACAAGTTCTGCTGATCAGGCGCGAGTGGAACGCTGCGTAGTTCATCCCTAGTGCAGTGGCGACGACATCCACCGGATAGGCTTTTTCTACAATCAGGATAGTGTAGACGATGTCTGCGAAAGCACGGCCGCGTTGCGTCATGATCGCCCCCAAGCTCTATCCCTGCAACTATAGCGGAAGCCACGTCAAAAGGGAGCCACCGTTTTGATATCCTATCCATTGCGACGGTGCTAACGCGGCGCCTCGGCGGGATGCACCCCACCTGCCGGGGAAAGGCCACCTGCCTCCGGGTCCGCCAGGGCGGGTGGCCGGACCGGACCGATACGCCCTGCCCTTTTGCCGGGTTTGCTGATTTCCGCCCGCGAAGCGTCGCTTTCGGGACGGCGCTCGGATCTTTCTGGTCTACTCTGTAACAGGCAACCGCTGCGGGAGGAGCTGCTGGCGCGTTGCCTTGATTTCAACGGAGGAGACGGAAATGAGCAAGAACCGTGGCGTCGTCTATTTGCGGCCAGGCAAGGTAGAAGTCCGCGATATCGACGATCCGAAACTCGAGGCGCCGGATGGCCGCCGTATCGAACATGGCGTCATCCTAAAGGTCATCTCCACCAATATCTGCGGTTCGGACCAGCACATGGTTCGCGGCCGCACCACAGCGATGCCGGGCCTGGTGCTGGGCCATGAGATCACCGGCGAGATCATCGAAAAAGGCATCGACGTGGAAATGCTCGATGTCGGGGACATCGTCTCCGTGCCGTTCAACGTGGCCTGCGGGCGGTGCCGCTGCTGCAAATCGCAGGACACCGGCGTCTGCCTGACGGTCAATCCATCGCGCGCGGGCGGCGCCTACGGCTATGTCGACATGGGCGGCTGGATCGGCGGCCAGGCTCGCTATGTCACGATTCCCTATGCGGATTTCAACCTCTTGAAAATCCCCGATCGCGACAAGGCGATGGCCAAGATCCGCGATCTCACCATGCTCTCCGATATCCTCCCAACGGGCTTCCACGGCGCCGTCAGGGCGGGAGTCGGCGTCGGATCGACCGTCTATGTCGCGGGCGCCGGCCCTGTCGGCCTTGCCGCTGCAGCATCCGCCCGTATCCTCGGTGCGGCCGTCGTGATGATCGGCGATTTCAACAAGGATCGCCTCGCCCACGCCAGCCGCGTCGGATTCGAGGCCATCGACCTCTCCAAGAGCGACCGGCTCGGAGATCTGATTGCGCAGGTTGTTGGCACCAATGAGGTGGACAGCGCCATCGATGCCGTTGGCTTCGAAGCGCGCGGACATTCCGGCGGCGAGCAGCCGGCGATCGTGCTTAACCAGATGATGGAAATCACCCGCGCGGCCGGCTCCATCGGCATTCCCGGCCTCTATGTCACGGAAGATCCGGGCGCAGTGGACAATGCGGCCAAGCATGGCAGCCTCTCGTTGCGCTTCGGCCTTGGCTGGGCCAAGGCGCAGTCTTTCCACACCGGTCAGACGCCGGTGCTGAAATATAACCGCCAGCTCATGCAGGCGATCCTGCATGACCGGCTTCCGATTGCCGATATCGTCAATGCGAAGGTGATTTCGCTTGAGGATGCCGCCCAAGGCTATGAAAGCTTCGACCAGGGTGCTGCGACGAAATTCGTTCTCGACCCGCATGGTGCAATCGCCAAGGCGGCCTGATCGATACGATGTGCCGGGGCGTAAGCGCCCCGGCATTCCCTACCGGAAATGCGATCAACACGCCTCTCCCGCACTTGGGATTTTCGAGGCTCGCCGATTCCGGCTTGATGCGCACGTGACAACCTGCGCGCTGTGCTGCTCGGTCACGACATCGGACAAAGTTCGATACGACACCGCCCTTCCTTCCGACATCGTCCTTTGATCAAAGGGCGCTAAAGCGGATATCAATCTTCCGGCCCAGCGTGAGCCGGTCGATCTCGCTGTGGCGATCTTCGCTCGGCGACCGGGGCTTACCGCTTCGGCAGTAATGTCTCTCCTGACCCATTGAGTGGTGAAACGCCAAGTCCGAATATGTCGGATCGCCGTAACAAGCATCACTCCGCAATTATATTGCGAGCAATACAATATGGTTAACGTGATCATAACTTTGACGGATTTCACTGTAAATCAGGCCCTACTTTTGAGGGGAATCACTATACCATCGAAGTAATATTTTCTACTTCCAGACGAGGAGGATGAAATGGCCCAAGCTACTAGAATTACAGATGTTATCGATTCATTCGGAATTGATACACATATCGACTATACCGACGGGAAATATTCCAATATCGCGGAAGTTGTTAAAGCCCTGGGCTATCTCGGCCTCGACACAGTTCGCGATCACGCGCCCACCCCTGCCTCCGACCCTTACGGTCAGGGCCATCTTGGGGATGCGGCAGATGCCGGTGTCAAATTCGTTTTCGTCTCCGGGCGGGATGATACCCCCGCTACCGTTGTCCAGCGACTGCATGCCTTCGTGGAAGCGCATCCCGGTTCGATCGTCGGCATCGAAGGCCCCAACGAGGTCAATAACTGGCCGGTCGCCTACAAGGGGCTGTCGGGAGAGGCTGCGGCGCTTGCCTACCAAAAGGATTTGTTCAACGCTGTGAATGCCGATCCGCTGTTGAAGGACATTCCGGTTCTCGGCTTCACCGGTTATACGGTTGCCTCTTCCAACGATTACACAACGATCCACACCTATGCGAAAGAGGGCGACCAGCCCTTCTCCTGGCTCTCGCGTGAATCCGGCGACCAGATGCGGGCCGATCCCGGCAAGCCGCTCACCATCACCGAGATCGGCTATCACACGTCGCTGACCGCCGATACCAACGGCGGATGGGAAGGCGTCGACGAGACGACGCAGGCAAAACTGCTTATCAATACACTGATGGACGGCGCCTTTCTCGGATCGGAGGGGACCTTCATCTACCAGCTTCTCGATGCCTATTCCGATCCGGGAGGCGCCGACCAGGAAAAGCATTTCGGGCTCTTTCGCCTGGATTATACGCCGAAGCCGGCAGCAACGGCGATCCACAATCTGACCGAAATTCTCGAAGATGACGGCGCAACGCAGGCGACTTTCAATCCGGGGACGCTCAACTACTCCATCAACGGACTACCGTCCACGGCGCGCAGCTATCTGACGGCGAAATCCGATGGAAGCTACCAGATCATCATCTGGAACGAGCCCGATATCTGGAACCAGACGACCGACAAGGCGATCCAGGCGGCGCCGACCAGCGTCACCGTCAATCTGGGTGGAGCTTTCGGGACGGTGCAGGTCTACGATCCGCTGACGGGCGATACGCCGGTCAAGAGCTTCAGCAACATATCCTCCCTCAACCTGGACGTCGTCGACCATCCCATCATTATCAACATAGCGGCGAGTGGCGGCGCAGCGCTAGAACCCGGTCACATCTATGGCGGCACCGGAGACGACACCTTCACGGTCACCTCCCCGACCGACATCGTCGATGAAAGCCGCGGCGGCGGGACCGATACCGTCATGTCGTCGATCAGCTTCAGCCTGGCGGATACTGCCCATGCGATCGGCGCCATTGAGAACCTGACACTGACCGGCAACGGCAACATCAACGCGACCGGCAATGAACTCGCCAACATTCTCGTCGGCAATTACGGAGCCAACGTTATGGATGGCCGCGCGGGCGCAGACAGCATGAAGGGCGGCGGTGGCGACGACACCTATATCGTCGACAACATCAATGATGTGGTGATCGAAGCCGGCGGCTCCGGCAAGGATATCATCAAGTCCTCTGTCTCGATCAGCCTGATGGATAAGGAGCATGTGACGGGAACGGTCGAGAACCTGACCCTGATGGGTGGCGGCAACATCAATGCGACCGGCAACGTCATGAACAACATTCTCACGGGCAATTCCGGCAACAACAACTTCGATGGCGGCAGAGGCGAAGACCGAATGATCGGCGGCCTCGGCAACGACATATACAAAGTGGATTCGGCAGGCGACATCATCGACGAAACAGGCGGCGGTGGCAACGATACCGTCAATGCGTCCATTTCCTACTATCTCGAGAATGCTCTCGGAACGGTCGAAAATTTGACGCTCACCGGTTCGTCGGCAATCAATGCCACGGGTAACGGCGAAAACAACGTACTGACCGGCAACATCGCAAGCAACATACTGTCGGGCAGTGCAGGAAACGACCAGCTCATCGGCGGCAAAGGCAACGATATCCTGAACGGCGGAGCTGGAGCCGACCATTTCGTCTTCGACTTCAAACCCAGCGCTTACAACAACATCGACAAGATCGAGGATTTCTCGGAAAGCGCCGGTGACAAGATCGTGCTCGACCACGAGATTTTCACCGCCATCGATCCATCGAATTTTTCCGGGGGAAATTTCGTACTCGGCACCAAGGCGTTGGATTCAAACGACCGTTTGATCTACGACCAGACAACGGGAAAGCTTTTCTACGATGCAGATGGCAGCGGGGGTGGCGCGGCCGTACAGATCGCGACACTCTCCAATCTGGCGGCGCTTCATTACGACGATTTCCTGTTCATCTGACATCCGAACCTAACGTCTTCAAGCGGCGGTCCTAAATGGGGCTCCTTTCAGGAGCCCTTTTTCTTGCCCTTTGCCGGCCTTGCACAACATTGTCAGCAGAACCCACCTTTTTTCGCCTGCAGGGCGCAAAGCTCAGCTTTTCCAGCCACCAATGTCATCTGGGGCTGGTTCAATTTCCTCGTCGCCTTTCTGCTCTTTGCCAATATCGGCCCGCTTTATGTCGGGACGCCGGGCGATACTGTTTTTGTTTCAGTAGGCGTTCTTGCAACCGGCATTCTTCTGGCGCGGATCTTCGAGCGAGATAACGCCTGACACGTCATTTACGCGACTAGTGGCTTGCATTATGCAAGTAACTTCTGTAGTGGCTTGCATCATGCAACGAACGAGCTTCGCCAATTTCAAATGCCCGGCCGCCCGCGCGCTCGACAGCGTTGGCGACTGGTGGAGCATGATGATCCTTCGCGATGCCTTTCACGGGTTGACGCGCTTCGACGAATTCCAGAAGAGCCTCGGCGTTGCGCCGAACATCCTGACGCGGCGGCTTGCGCATCTGATCGATGAAGGACTGTTCGAGAAGCGCCTCTACAACGAGCGCCCTGCCCGCTACGAATATGTGCTGACGGACAAGGGACGCGATTTCTTTCCCGTTCTGATGGCCCTGTTTTCCTGGGGACGCCGGCACGTTCCGCAAGAGGATCTTGCGTTCCTGCTCGGCAATGCCGCTTCCGGCGAGGAACGCCAGCCCGTACTGGTGGATGCAGCCAGCGGCGAAGAATTGAAACCCGAAAACACGTGCCTGCTGCCGGGACCAGCTGCTGACGAAGGCGACCGCGAACGGATCGCCCGCATGCGTGCTTACTATCTCGGCATCGACGCCTAGAGCATTTCCAATGCTCTATCTCTTTGTTTTTACGCAATTCCGAACGCAATCCTGCTTCGCACTTTTGCTGGAATTGCCTTAGAAAGGACAAATCCATGGAACGCATTGTTGTCACCGGCATGGGACTTGTTTCGCCGCTTGGCGTTGGCGTTGAGACCGCATGGAACCGGCTCGTCGCTGGCGGTTCCGGCCTGCGCATGCTGCCAGAGAATGTGGTCGGCGATCTCGCCGCCAAAGTCGGCGGGGTCGTTCCCTCCATTGAAGAGGATGCCGAAGCAGGTTTCGATCCCGATCGCGCCGTTCCGCCCAAGGACCAGAAGAAGATGGACCGCTTCATCCAGTTCGCGATGATGGCAACAGACGAAGCTGTGCGCCAGGCCGGCTGGATGCCCGAGGGGGTCGATGCGCGCGAGCGGACGGCGACGATCATCGCCTCTGGCGTCGGCGGCTTTCCGGCGATTGCGGATGCGGTGCGCACGGCTGAGACGCGCGGCGTGAAGCGGCTCTCGCCCTTCACCGTGCCTTCCTTCCTCGTCAATCTGGCGGCCGGTCAGGTCAGCATCCGCTACGGCTTCAAAGGGCCGCTCGGGGCGCCGGTAACGGCCTGCGCGGCAAGCGTTCAAGCCATCGGCGACGCGGCGCGGCTGATCCGGTCCGGTGAAGCTGACGTCGCCATCTGCGGCGGCGCCGAAGCCTGCATCGACAAGGTGAGCCTCGGCGGCTTTGCGGCAGCCCGCGCACTCTCAAGCGGCTTCAATGATCGGCCCGAACTGGCCTCACGTCCCTTCGACACGGCGCGCGACGGTTTCGTGATGGGTGAAGGGGCCGGCATTCTCGTCATCGAAACACTTGCGCATGCGCTGGCGCGTGGCGCGACGCCGCTTGCCGAACTCGTCGGCTACGGCACGGCCGCCGATGCCTATCACATGACGGCAGGGCCGGAAGATGGCGATGGCGCCCGCCGGGCGATGGAAGCAGCATTGCGGCAGGCCAGGATTCCCGCCTCCGAGGTCAAGCACCTCAACGCCCATGCGACCTCGACACCGGTCGGTGACAAGGGCGAGATTGCTGCAATCGGTACTGTGTTCGGCCGCGACGGTGGCATTGCCGTCAGCGCCACCAAATCGGCGACCGGCCATCTCTTGGGTGCAGCAGGCGGGCTTGAAGCCGTCTTCACGATTCTCGCACTACGCGACCAGATCGCTCCGCCGACGCGCAATCTGGAAACGGTTGATCCGGCTGCCGAAGGCATCGATCTCGTGGGCAAAGTGGCACGCAAGGTGGCGATGGAATATGCGATTACCAACGGCTTCGGCTTCGGCGGTGTCAATGCCAGCGCCCTCTTCCGTCGCTGGTCCTGAACCTGGTTTTATTGGGCTCTTTCCTTGCGCGCAAAATAGCCTACACTTCTGCTGACATAGCCGGAGATGATCCCATGCGCGCATTCTTCGCAGTGCTGGTTCTGTGTGCCGTATCCGTGATGTCAGGCATGGCGGCCTGGGCCGAAGATCCCGTGCAGGCGACACAGGCGATGATCGAGGAGCAGATCAGGGCATTCCTCAAGGACGACGCGGATACCGCCTATTCCTTCGCTGCGCCCGGCATCAAGGCCATGTATCCCGACAAGAATGTCTTCTTCGCCATGGTGAAGAAAAGCTATGAACCGGTCTATCACCCCGGCAACTATGCATTCGGGCGCAGCAGATCGATCGACGACGGGGCAATGATCTATCAGGAAGTGCTGATTTCCGGCCGCGACGGCAAGGACTGGACGGCGATCTATCAGGTCGCTCGTCAGCCTGACGGCAGCTTCAAGATCAACGGCGTGCAGATCGTGCCGAACGCCGATAGCAAGGGCATTTGATCAGACGGGCTCGAGATCGCCCCTCGCCCATTCCTCGATCGTTTCCGCCATGAAATCGGCGAAACGACCTTCGGCAATCGCCTTGCGGATGCCCTGCATCAGTTCCTGATAGTAGTTCAGATTGTGCCAGGAGAGCAGCATGCCGCCGAGCGCCTCGTTGGCGCGCACGAGATGGTGGAGATAGGCACGTGAATAATCGCGCGTCGCCGGGCAGTTCGACTGTTCGTCGAGCGGGCGCATATCCTCGGCGTGGCGGGCGTTTCGGATATTGACCTTGCCACGACGGGTAAAGGCCAGACCGTGACGGCCCGAGCGGGTCGGCATCACGCAGTCGAACATGTCGATGCCGCGGGCAACCGATTTCAGAATATCATCAGGCGTGCCGACGCCCATCAGGTAGCGCGGCTTCTCGCCGGGCAAGACCGGTAGCGTCGTTTCCAGCATCTTCAGCATCACGTCCTGCGGCTCGCCGACCGCAAGGCCACCGACGGCGTAGCCCTTCAGATCGAGCTTTGCCAGTTCCTCGGCAGAGCGGACGCGCAAGGCCGGCACGTCGCCGCCCTGGACGATGCCGAACATCGCCTTGCCCGGCTGGTTGCCGAAAGCGACCTTGCAACGCTCGGCCCAGCGCAGCGACAGCTCCATGGCGCGCTCGATTTCCTTGGGCTCTGCCGGCAGTGCCACGCATTCGTCGAGCTGCATCTGGATATCGGAGCCGAGCAGGCCCTGGATTTCGATGGAGCGCTCCGGCGACATGTGATGCAGGCTGCCGTCGACATGCGACTTGAAGGTCACACCCTGCTCATCGAGCTTGCGCAGGCCGGAAAGCGACATGACCTGGAAGCCGCCGGAATCCGTCAGGATCGGATGCTCCCAGCGGATGAGCTTGTGCAACCCGCCGAGGCGGGCGACGCGTTCGGCCGTCGGGCGCAGCATCAGGTGATAGGTATTGCCGAGGATGATGTCGGCGCCGGTCTCGCGCACCTGGTCGAGATACATGGCCTTGACCGTGCCGACCGTACCGACAGGCATGAAGGCCGGCGTGCGGATTGTGCCGCGCGGCATGGAAACCTCACCGAGGCGTGCGCCGGCATCGGTCTTCTTGAGGGTGAACTGGAAGTTCTCAGTCGTCATCGATCTTTCCGGAAAAGAAGGCTCGCGTCGCCGTAGGAATAGAAGCGGTAGCCTGTCGAAATGGCGTGTTTGTAGGCGGCGTGCATGGTTTCGAAGCCGGCGAAGGCTGAGACCAGCATGAAGAGTGTCGAGCGCGGCAGGTGGAAATTGGTCATCAGGATATCGACCGCCTTGAAGCGATAGCCGGGCGTAATGAAGATCCCTGTCGCGCCGGCCCAGGGCTTGATCTCGCCGTTTTCCTCTGTAGCGCTCTCAATCAGCCGCAGCGAGGTCGTGCCGACGCAGATGATGCGCCCGCCCCTCTCCCGCACGGCATTCAGCTTCGCGGCGATCTCGGCGCTGACATAACCGCTTTCGAGATGCATCTTGTGATCGTCGGTATCGTCGGCCTTGACCGGCAGGAAGGTGCCGGCGCCGACATGCAGCGTCACGAAATGGCGTTCGATGCCAGCCTTGTCCAGTGCCTCGAAAAGACCAGGAGTGAAATGGAGGCCGGCAGTCGGGGCGGCGACGGCACCCTCCTCCCGCGCGTAGATGGTCTGGTAATCGGCGCGGTCGCGTTCGTCCTCAGGACGCTTGGCGGCGATATAGGGCGGCAGTGGAATATGGCCGACGCCGGCGATTGCCTCGTCCAGTGCAGGTCCAGAGAGGTCGAAAGCGAGTGTCACCTCGCCCGCCTCGCCCTTTTCTTCGACGGTCGCATCGAGCGAGCCGATCATGCAGCTTTCGCCGCTATGGCCGAAGGCGATGCGGTCGCCTTCCTTGATACGCTTGCCGGGTTTGGCGAAGGCTTTCCATTTGTTGGCGCCGATGCGCATGTGGAGCGTAGCCGAAACCTGCTGCCCGCCGGCGCCCTCGCGATGACGAATGCCTTCGAGTTGGGCCGGAATGACCTTGGTATCGTTGAAGACAAGCGCGTCGCCCGTGCGCAGGAAGAACGGCAGGTCGAAGACGCGATGATCCGAAAGAACAGGCTGCCCGTTCGGATCGACGACAAGCAGCCGCGCGCTGTCGCGCGGCTCAGCGGGCCGCAGCGCAATGCGTTCATCCGGCAGGTCGAAATCGAAGAGGTCTACGCGCATCGAAGCACTTCCAGGCAAAGCGAAACCCGCCCCGCGCTCTCGCGCAAGGGCGGGTTCCAGCAGAAATCACAATCAGACGTCGGCGGCAACCCGCATGGAGACGATCGAATCCGGATCGGAGACGGGCTCGCCCTTCTTGATCTTGTCGATATTGTCCATGCCTTCGATGACCTGGCCCCAGACCGAGTACTGCTTGTTCAGCCAGGGAGCGTCGGTGAAGCAGATGAAGAACTGCGAGTTCGCCGAGTTCGGGCTCTGCGAGCGGGCCATCGAGCAGGTGCCGCGAACATGCGGCGTTGCCGAGAATTCAGCCTTCAAATCGTCCTTTTCGGAGCCGCCCATGCCGGCGCGGCCCGGATTGAAGTTCTCGCCGCCCTTCTTGCCGAACTGTACGTCACCCGTCTGCGCCATGAAATCGGCGATGACGCGGTGGAAAACGACACCGTCATACGCCTTCTCGCGAGCGAGTTCCTTGATGCGCTTGACATGCTCGGGGGCGACCTGCGGCAGAAGCTGGATGACAACCTTGCCCTTGGTGGTTTCCAGAATGATGGTGTTTTCCGGATCCTTGATCTCGGCCATTGTCGTTCTCCTTCTTGTCGTGAATTTACTTCTTGCCCATCGTGACCTTGATCATGCGGTCAGGATTGCTGACTTCGCCGTTCTGGCCTTCGCCCTTCTTGATCTTGTCTACGTTTTCCATGCCGGAGACAACCTTGCCGACGACCGTGTACTGGCCGTTCAGGAAGGAGCCGTCAGCGAACATGATGAAGAACTGCGAGTTGGCGGAATTCGGATCCTGGGCACGCGCCATGCCGACCGTACCGCGAACAAAGGGAGTCTTGGAGAATTCGGCCGGCAGGTCCGGCAGGTCGGAGCCGCCGGTGCCGGCCTGGCTCGCATCGAAGTTCTTTTCCATATTGCCATATTTCACGTCGCCGGTCTGGGCCATGAAGCCCGGGATGACACGGTGGAAGGCGACATTGTCATATTCGCCCTTCTTCACCAGCGCTTCGATCTGCGCCACATGCTTCGGCGCCACATCCGGCAGCAGCTGGATGACAACAGGGCCGCTCTTCAGCTGGATGGTGATGTAGTGATCGGCCGCCTGCGCAAAAGCGTCGCCCGCGAAGGAGGCGAGATAGAGCACGCCGGCAAATGCAAGATAGAAGAGTTTCATGTGAGCTCCGTTGCGGCGATGGACGCCTAGGCTTTGCGCTTGGATTTCAGGGCTTGCAAGACGGCCGCCGGCACGAAGGCGCTGACATCGCCGCCCATGGCCGCGATCTGGCGCACCAATGTGGCGGTAATGGGCCGCGAGGCCGTGCCTGCCGGCAGAAAGATAGTCTGTATATCAGGCGCCATCTGCCTGTTCATGCCGGCCATCTGCATTTCATAATCAAGATCAGTGCCGTCACGCAGGCCGCGGATCAGCAGGCTTGCGCCATGCGTGCGTGCAGCGTCGACGACGAGATTGTCGAAGGAGACGACATCGATATGCGTGCTCTTTTCCGGCAGCACCTCGGCCAGCGACGCGCGGATCAGCCCTGCCTTTTCCTCGAAGGAAAAAAGTGGTGCCTTCCCGGGGTGGATGCCGATCGCGACGATCACCTTTTCGGCGACGTTGAGCGCCTGGACCAGTACGTCAACGTGTCCATTGGTGATCGGGTCGAAGGACCCCGGATAGAAAGCTGTGGTCATATCGTCCGGCCGTTTGTTTTCACGCCTTTTGTCATGGAAGCCGGTTTCCCGCAAGTTATTTAGCCATGCCGCCTGACGCGGCTGAACGATGAATGAACGGGGCGTTCAAGGCCCACTCAGATGCGATCTGCTTTACTCGGATCATCAACACAGAAACTGCCGGTCCCGGCAGCGTCACTCCCCGGAAAGACCCGATCATGCTGATCATCCTTATTGCAATAGCCGTAATTTTTTCTGTGTTTGCGGAGCTTTTCTACGGTTACTTCGCAGAACGGCATCAGCTTGGCTGGGTACGGCCGGAGCTCAACGAACATGCGGCCATCATGCGACAGCTTGGCCGCATGCGTTCTAATCGATTTGAATTCTGAACGGCAGATGAACGCGACATTCAAGGTCGCTTCAGATCACGGTTGGTAAATCCCCGTCAACATCCGGCGGGAACCTTTTAAAGACGGATGCGTTCAAATGATCGACACATATGAGATGCGGAAGCGCGGCAGGAAGGGAATTAAGATGCCTGGCAAGATCACCATGATTAACATGCTCTGGATGGTAATGATTACGGGCATGCTGACTGCCACAATCGCTCTCTATGACAATCAGAAGGTCGATACCTCCAAGGTCTATGGCCCGTTCGCTTCGGCTCGCTCCGTAAGCGTGCTCGGCCAGTACTGAGGGGCGTAAACGCAACTCCCTGCAGAAAGGAACGCCACCATGTTCACGATCCTGACAGTTTTCACAGCACTCATCAGCATCATGTTCATAGTGTCCGTTACTTCGACGATTTCCGCGCTGCGCCGTGAAAGCGAGGAAGTGAAATCGATGAACAAGAAGCATAGCGCTTTCTAAAGCCGCTCCCGCAGCGCAAAGCATTGAATGCAAGCCGGATGTTCTGCATCCGGCTTTTCTCATGTCGAAGATGCAGGCCGCAGCGCCAGACAACCGCTCTTTCGCAGCGGCAGAACAAGAAGAGCCCCCTTGCCATAGAGCGCACGCACATAGTCGCCGCGTTCGCTTGTGACGACGGCAAAGCCCGTGCCCCATCGCAGGATGGAGACACCTTCGGGCAATGCGCCGGGTTCGATGCTGCCGGCGGGAAAGACCATGGCAGCCGGCGCTTCGCCCGTTGCCGCAAAGACGACAGCAAACAGCGCGAAGACTGCGGCAACAACCGCAATCGCAGTACTTGTCCTGCGAGCCAAGCGTCTGATCAAAGAGCCACCCGTCCGATGTTTCAGAAATCGAATATATGTTCGAGGCCCGGATCGGCAATTGGCCGGCCTTTGAGCAGCGGCGCGAGATCGGACATCTTGACCGACAGAAGCAGGCGGTCGCTGTCAAAACCTGATCGCTGCAATCGCGTGATTACCTCGCCGGGCAGATTGTTCTGTTCTGCACCCGACGGCGTGGTCAGCGACACCATGATCTCGTCGTTGCCTGCGATCTCGCGGATGACACCGCCAACCCTGGCGATCTCGGCCAGGATATGCGTAAAGCGGTCGTAACGCGGCGTTTCGATCAGCACGCCATCGGCCGTTTCCGAAATGACCGATATATCGGGAACGGCCTGAAGCGTGGCGGCGGGCAGGCCTGATATGACCGATCGGATCGTCAGCTTCGCCTCGCCGGTTGCGGCGACAGCACTGGCGATCATCCCGGCATAGGCGATCTTGGCGCGCCATTCACCGCCGAGCGCCAGGCGGCGCTCCCAGCCACGCAGCGGCTCTTCCACCGGCGCGGCCCAAAGCCTGTCGATCCAGGGCTGGAAGGGATATTTGTACCAGGGGGTCTGACGCAGGAAGGCGGCATAATCGATCGCCATATCGCGGGCGACGATATCCTGTGGTGTCTTTTCGCTGCCGCGCCAGAGCGCAAAAAGCCGGCCGATCGTTTCCTCATAGGCTGCCTTCAGGCCCATTTCGAGCGTGAAGCTGACACCGATGGTGGCGATCATCATTCGCGTCTCGCTATCGGCGCCGCCGTGGCGATCGGCAATGCGGGTCAGCGCACAGTCTGCGACCCAGAAATCCTTGACGCTGGAGAAATAGTCGAAGCCATATTCGTCGCCCGTCTTCAGGGTTTCGGCGAGGCCGTCATAGGCATAGACGATATGCCACTCTGGATAGGTGAGATAAGTATTGGCCTCCTGCCGGCGGAATTCGGGGGCCGATATCAGCGGCTTGTAGCTGTCGGGCTCGGGATCGGCATGGCAGAAGGTCTCGACATAGGCGACCGGGCTGAGCAGCAGCAGGACGGCAACGATGAGAACTGCGAGTAGCCAGCCGATGATCTTCAGAAGGCGCCGCATCACGGGGCCTCGCGGCGGAAGATATAGCTGGAGGCGATTCCCACACCGCCAAGAAAGAGATGCGGCAGGTTGGCGAGAATTTTGAACGTAAAGGGAAGATCCTGAATGCCGTAGTTGACGATGCCGAGATCAAGGTAACCTGACCCGGTAATCAGCCCGAGCAGCCCATCACTGAAATAGAGCAGGCCGAAGTAGAAAAGGAAATTCCGTGATGCGCGGGCCGAGAGAATCGCCGCGGTGCCCGCCCAGGCGGCCGAGGCCAGATGCAGGCTGTCGTCATAGATATCGAGCGCGAAGATGCCGAAGGCGCGTCCCTCCGCATCCGTCAGCCCCGGAATATAATTCAATGCGGCCGCAAAGAGCAGAGCCACCGTATAAAGCACAGCAATCAGTCGAAGCCTGGACATCATGATCTCCCTAGAGGCTTCCGAGATAGCGATCCCAGAAATGATTGCGGAAGGTAAGGCCGGGATCCAGCCGACGCTTGGCCGCTGCAAATTCCCCAGCGCGGGGATAGGCGCGGGTAAACTGATCCAATCGGGCATGCGGCCGATACGGCAGATAGTAGCTTCCGCCGATTGCCAGCACGCGCTCGATCAGCGCTTCCGTCATGCGCTGCATATCTGCCTCGCCTCTGACAGTCTTTTCCTGCGAGAAGAGCATGACAGCCGCGATGCGCGGCTCCGTCGCGTAAGCCAGCACACTGTCGCGATCGGTATCGACGTAACGGAGCGTGATGTTGAGGAGCTGCTGATAGGAAGCCGGAATGACATCCTGGCAGGCGACAACAAAATCGGCGAAGCGCGACGGCGAGACGAAATATTCGTGCAGGATATCTGTGCGGGACGGATCCCGGTCATCGAGCGTGATGACGGGTTCGTTCATTAAGCTGTTGCGCGTAGCCTGCGCCGCAAGCGATGGATTGATAACGGCCTCGGTCCACCAGCGAAGATGTTTGGCCGTATCCGAACCGACTTGCGCCCGGAAGATTTCGCGCGAGACATGGCTGATGAAACCGGAGCCGGAGGCCGGCGGTATCTTGGCCTGATCCGGGGCGGCGCGATAGGTGATCAGCAGCGCGTCTTCAAAGAAGCGATCGAGCGAAATATCCATCCGGCCGTAGGCCATGTTGATCGAGCTGTCGCCCGCAAGCACCTCGGCAAAGCGCCGGCCGAGATCTTCGCCTGCCAGATGCTCGAAGGTCGGCTGCAGGAGCACGTTCGGTACCATGTCGAGCTCGAGCTCGGTGATGAGGCCAAACAGCCCATATCCACCCATGGCGTGATTGAAAATTTCGGCATTTTCCGTGCGCGAGCAGGTCAAGAGAACGCCGTCCGCCGTCATCAACCTGATGGAGCGGACGGTACTGCCGCAGGCGCTGAAAGGAACCGGCCAGCCGTGCGCATTGACCGAAAAGGTACTGGCGACGCCGAAATCATTGTTGGACTGCATGACGGCGGGCGAAAAGCCGATGGTATCGAGCTTGGAAATGATCGTCGACCAGCGCGTACCGGCGGCGACGCGGTAGGTCTTGGCGGCCGTATCCGCCTCCAGCCAATCCTGATCTAGCGTTAGCGCCGTACCGTTTTCGGCAAGGCTCTGGCCACCCATCGAATGGCGTGCGGCGCTGGCGATGAAGGGCCGGTTTGCCTTTACCGCATCGGCCAGTGCTGTGCGTAACTGGCCGATCATGGCATCCTGCGGCGGCTCCTTGACGGTCAGATGGGCCACGACCCGGGTCGGCGTCAGCTCTCCCGCGTCATTGAGGACGATCGTGCCGTCTTCAACGGGAAGCTCTGTCGGAAAGGCTGGTCCGGGATCACTTTGCGGCTGAAGCAGGAAACGCCCCGCCGCCACACCGGCTGCAGCCGAAATACCGGCCAGCACCCCTCGCCTTGTCCACCTGCCCACAACATTCCCCCTCCGGATGAATCGGCAAGCTCTTCATAGCGCAATAAAAAACCGGGCGGCAGTGGCCGCCCGGTCTGCAATGAGAAAGTGGTGAATTATTCCGCCGATGGGGTTTCGTCACCTTCGTCCGTTGCAGGCGCTTCACCTTCGGAAACCACGGCTTGGTCACCGTTGTCAGCGGCCTCTTCCTCTTCCGGCTCGCTGATACGCTCGACCGAGACGACCTTCTCATCCTTGGCAGTGGAGAAGATCGTGACACCCTTGGTCGCGCGGCTGGCGATACGGATGCCGCCGACCGGAACGCGGATCAGCTGACCGCCATCCGAAACAAGCATGATCTGATCGCCATCGTCGATCGGGAAGGCGGCGACCAGTTCGCCGATTTCGCCTGTTTTCGACGTATCGGTGGCGCGGATACCCTTGCCGCCGCGGCCGGAGATGCGGAAATCGTAAGAGGACGAGCGTTTGCCGAAGCCCTTTTCCGAAACCGTCAGCACGAATTGTTCGCGCGCCTTCAGTTCTTCGTAGCGTTCGTCGGAGAGCTGTCCCTCTTCGGTGACCTCCTCGCCAACAAGAGCGATATCCTCTTCATCGACGCCCGTCGCACGACGTTCGGCGGCGGAACGCTTGAGGTAAGCGGCACGCTCCCATGGCTCGGCATCGACATGGCCGACGATCGTCATCGAGATGATGCGGTCGTTATCACCGAGATTGATGCCGCGCACGCCGATGGAATTGCGGCCGGCGAAGACGCGGACGTCATCGACGGAGAAGCGGATGCACTGGCCGAGCGCCGTCGTCAGCAGGACGTCGTCCTGATCGGTGCAGGTCTCGACGGAGAGGATCTCATCGCCCTCCTCGTCCAGCTTCATGGCGATCTTGCCATTGCGGTTTACCTGGACGAAGTCACTGAGCTTGTTACGGCGAACCGTACCACGCGTCGTCGAGAACATGACGTCGAGATTATCCCAGCTGTCCTCATCCTCCGGCAGCGGCAGAATGGTGGTGATGCGCTCACCGGGTTCAAGAGGCAGCATGTTGATGAGGGCTTTGCCGCGCGAGGTTGGCGTGCCGATCGGCAGACGCCAGACCTTCTCCTTATAGACGATGCCGCGCGAGGAGAAGAACAGAACCGGCGTATGGGTGTTGACCACAAATAGCCGACTAACAAAATCTTCGTCACGCGTGGTCATGCCCGAGCGGCCCTTGCCGCCGCGACGCTGAGCACGATAGGTCGTCAGCGGTACGCGCTTGATGTAGCCGAGATGCGAGACGGTCACGACCATGTCTTCGCGGGCGATGAGGTCTTCATCGTCCATCTCGAGGCCGCCGTCGATAATCTCAGTGCGGCGCGGTGTGCCGAACTCATCGCGAACGGCTGTCAACTCGTCCTTGACGATCGTCTGGATGCGGACACGCGACGACAGGATATCGAGATAATCCTTGATTTCCTCGCCTATCTTATTGAGTTCATCGCCGATTTCGTCACGGCCGAGAGCCGTCAGGCGTGCAAGGCGGAGCTCAAGAATCGCGCGAGCCTGCTCTTCCGAGAGGTTGTAAGTCAGGTCGTCATTGATGCGATGGCGGGGATCGTCGATGAGACGGATCAGGCTTTCGACATCTTCCGCCGGCCAGCGGCGGGTCATCAATTCTTCGCGGGCGGACTGCGGGTCCGGCGCCTGACGGATGACGCGGATGACTTCGTCGATATTGGCGACAGCAATCGCGAGACCGACCAAGACGTGGGCGCGCTCACGCGCTTTGCGAAGCAGGAATTTCGTTCTCCGGCTAACAACTTCCTCGCGGAAGGAAACGAAAGCGCGGAGCATATCGAGCAGCGTCAGCTGTTCCGGCTTGCCGCCGTTGAGCGCCACCATGTTGCAGCCGAAGGAGGTCTGCAGCGGCGTGTAACGGTAGAGCTGGTTCAGGATGACATCGGCATTGGCGTCGCGCTTCAGCTCCACGACGACGCGGTAGCCCTGGCGGTCGGATTCGTCGCGCAGATCCGAGATGCCTTCGATGCGCTTCTCGCGCACCAGTTCGGCCATCTTCTCGATCATCGTCGCCTTGTTCACCTGATAGGGAATTTCGGTGATGATGATCTGCTCGCGGTCGCCGCGCATCGGCTCGATGGTGGCAACGCCCCGCATGACGACGGAACCGCGCCCGGTTTCATAAGCCGAACGGATGCCGGCGCGACCGAGAATCTTGGCCCCAGTCGGGAAGTCGGGACCCGGAATGATCTGCATCAGTTCCGGCAGTTCGATTGCCGGATCATTGATCAGCGCAATACAGCCGTCGATGACCTCGGACAGGTTATGCGGCGGAATGTTGGTCGCCATGCCAACAGCGATGCCGCCGGCGCCGTTGACCAGCAGGTTCGGGAACTTGGCGGGCACCACGACCGGCTCTGAGAGCGTGCCGTCATAGTTGTCGCGGAAGTCGACCGTTTCCTTGTCGAGATCGTCGAGCAGCGAATGGGCGGCCTTCTGCAGACGGCATTCGGTGTAACGTTCGGCCGCCGGAGGGTCACCGTCGACGGAGCCGAAATTGCCCTGGCCGTCGATCAGCGGCAGGCGGAGCGACCAGTCCTGCGCCATTCGGGCAAGCGCGTCATAAATCGCAGCATTGCCGTGCGGATGGTATTTACCCATCACGTCCCCGGTGACGCGGGCGCATTTGACGTATTTTTTGTTCCAGTCGATGCCAAGCTCGGACATGCCATAGAGGATGCGCCGGTGCACGGGCTTCAGGCCATCGCGCACATCGGGCAGCGCACGCGACACGATTACGCTCATGGCGTAATCGAGATACGACCGCTGCATTTCCTCCATGATGGAGATAGGCTCGATGCCTGGCGGGAGCTTCCCGCCGCCGGGGGGTGTTTGCTCAGTCAAAACGGTTCACGTTCTCTTCTAGAATCACTCGAAGATTTATAGCGGAAAGCCTGTTCCCACGCCAATTTGGCCAGGGGTTTTGAACAGGCTTTTGCGGTCGAAAGAGGGCAAATCATAGTATTTGCCCATGGCAGGAAGACAATCAGCAATCATGCATTTGCCAAATCGGAATCGGCACAGCACAATTATGAAAAACAAGCATCTATATGGGGTTTTGAAGAAGCGATGGCAAGCGCCGACCAACTGATCAACGCGTTCACGACGCTGCTCGTCACTATCGATCCGCCGGGGCTTGCCCCGCTCTTTCTCGGCCTTACTGTCGGCATGAGCCGCCCGGAGCGAAAACAGGTGGCGCTGCGCGGCACCACCATCGCCTTCATCATCCTTGCGGTCTTTGCGCTATTCGGCTCCAGCGTGCTCGGTGTGCTCGGCATTTCCATCGGCGCCTTCCGCCTGGCGGGGGGATTGCTACTTTTCTGGATCGCCTTCGAAATGGTGTTTGAGAAGCGCCAGGACCGCAAGGAAAAGACCACGGAAGTGGCGATCACCAAGGATCATATCGAAAATATCGCCGTCTTCCCGCTGGCACTGCCGCTGATTGCCGGGCCGGGCGCCATTTCGGCGACGATCCTGCTCGGAGGCACCCTGCCCTCCACGGTCGAACGTGCGCAGCTGATCGGGGTTATTGCCGGCTGCCTGCTGATCACGCTGGTGGTGCTTTTCCTCGCCGACCGACTTGACCGCTTCCTCGGCGTCACCGGCCGGGCGATCCTGACCCGCCTTCTCGGCGTCATCCTGGCCGCCCTTGCCGCGCAGTTCGTTGTGGACGGTGCAAAATCTGCTCTCAATCTGATCAGCGCCACGCCGACATGAAAACGGCGCCCAAGGGCGCCGTCATCAGAGCTTTCGGATAGCATCGATCAAAACGGGATGTCGTCGTCGAGATCGCGCGAGAAGTTGCCGCCACCGGTGTTACTGCCGCCGCTGCTTCCGCCGCTACGGCCACCACCACTGCGACCACCGCCGGACGACGAACCAGAGCCGTAGTCGTCGCCGTAACCACCGCCACCGAAATCATCGCCGCCACGACCACCGCCGAAGCCGGAGCTTGCGCCGCCACCTTCACCACGCCCATCGAGCATCGTCAGCGTCGAATTAAAGCCCTGCAGCACGATTTCCGTCGAATAACGATCGTTGCCGTTCTGGTCCTGCCACTTGCGGGTCTGCAGCGCACCCTCGATATAGAGCTTGGCGCCCTTCTTCACATACTGCTCGACGACCTTGCAGAGGCCTTCGTTGAAGACGACGACCGTATGCCATTCAGTCTTTTCACGGCGTTCGCCGGAATTGCGGTCGCGCCAGGTTTCCGAGGTCGCGATGCGAAGATTGGCGATCGGCCGGCCATCCTGCGTGCGGCGGATTTCGGGGTCGGCGCCCACGTTTCCGATCAGAATTACCTTGTTCACACTGCCAGCCATATCATTTCACCTTACTGCCGCCCTGACCGGCGGCGTTTAAACCATCAACACACTTTAAACCATAGAGGACAAGCGGTGCGCATCCAGCCCTGCTTAATCCACAAGGAATTTTGTTCTTTATTTGTTCTAATTATCCGCTATGATCCTGTCAACAGAATCGAAAACCTTTATTGTTCCGGACATTCAGCCTCGACTCGCCCGCTGGCATCACTAAATAAGGGCTGTTATTCCCCAAACGACTTGAAGCAGAGACGATGAGCGAACTGAAGACGATCTCCATCCGTGGCGCGCGCGAGCATAATCTGAAGGGCATCGACCTCGATCTGCCACGCAACAAGCTCATCGTCATGACCGGCCTTTCCGGCTCCGGCAAATCCTCGCTCGCCTTCGATACGATCTATGCCGAGGGCCAGCGCCGCTATGTCGAGAGCCTTTCGGCCTATGCGCGCCAGTTCCTGGAAATGATGCAGAAGCCGGATGTCGACCAGATCGACGGACTGTCGCCTGCCATCTCGATCGAGCAGAAGACGACCTCGCGCAATCCGCGCTCGACCGTCGGTACCGTCACCGAAATCTACGACTATATGCGCCTGCTCTTCGCACGCGTTGGCGTTCCCTATTCGCCCGCCACGGGCCTGCCGATCGAGAGCCAGACGGTGAGCCAGATGGTCGACCGTGTGCTCGCCTTCGAGGAGGGCACGCGTCTTTATATATTGGCGCCGATGATCCGCGGCCGCAAGGGCGAGTATAAGAAGGAACTGGCGGAGCTCATGAAAAAGGGCTTCCAGCGCGTCAAGATCGACGGCCAGTTCTACGAGATCGCCGATGCGCCAACGCTCGACAAGAAATATAAGCACGATATCGATGTGGTTATCGACCGTATCGTCGTGCGGCCCGACATGGCCTCGCGCCTGGCCGACAGTTTCGAAACGGCGCTGAAGCTCGCCGACGGCCTCGCCGTTGCCGAATTCGCCGACAAACCATTGCCGCCTGAGGAAACCTCGGCCGGCGGCTCGGCCAACAAGTCGCTCAATGAAACGCATGAGCGCGTGCTGTTTTCGGAAAAGTTCGCCTGCCCGGTCTCCGGCTTCACTATTCCGGAAATCGAACCACGGCTCTTCTCGTTCAACAATCCCTTCGGGGCGTGCCCGACCTGCGACGGTCTGGGTTCACAGCAGAAGATCGATCCTGACCTGATCGTGCCCGAGCCGGAGCGTACGCTGCGCGACGGTGCGATAGCACCCTGGGCCAAGTCGACCTCGCCTTATTACAACCAGACGCTGGAAGCGCTCGGCAAGCATTTCGGCTTCAAGCTCGGCAGCCGCTGGAACGACCTTCCCGAAAAAGCCAAGGATGTCATCCTGAACGGCACCGAGGAGAGGATTGAATTCCACTATGCCGATGGTGCGCGCTCCTACACGACCTCGAAGAATTTCGAAGGCATCGTTCCCAATCTCGAGCGACGCTGGAAGGAAACGGACTCTGCCTGGGCGCGAGAAGATATCGAGCGCTTCATGTCGGCAGCCCCCTGCCCGGCCTGCAATGGCTATCGCCTGAAGCCGGAAGCGCTGGCAGTCAAGATCAACAGGCTGCATATCGGCGAAGTCACGCAAATGTCGATCCGCATCGCGCGCGACTGGTTCGAGACGCTGCCGGCGACCTTCAATGCCAAGCAGAACGAGATTGCCGTGCGCATTCTCAAGGAAATCCGCGACCGCTTGCGCTTCCTCAACGATGTCGGCCTCGAATATCTGAGCCTTTCGCGCAATTCCGGCACACTTTCCGGCGGCGAGAGCCAGCGCATCCGCCTTGCTTCGCAGATCGGTTCGGGCCTGACCGGCGTTCTCTACGTGCTCGACGAGCCGTCGATCGGCCTGCACCAGCGCGACAACGCCCGTCTTCTCGATACGCTGAAGCACCTTCGCGACATCGGCAATACGGTCATCGTCGTCGAACATGACGAAGATGCGATCCTGACGGCTGACGATGTGGTCGATATCGGGCCTGCAGCCGGTGTGCATGGCGGTCAGGTGGTGGCGCATGGCACGCCGCAGGAAATCATGGCCAATCCGAAATCGCTGACCGGCAAATACCTGTCGGGCGAGCTCGGCGTGGCCCTGCCTGACGAGCGGCGCAAGCCGAAGAAGGGCAAGGAGATCAAGGTCGTCGGCGCCCGCGGCAACAATCTGAAGAATGTCACGGCGGCGATCCCGCTCGGGGTCTTCACGGCGGTGACGGGTGTGTCGGGCGGTGGCAAGTCCACCTTCCTCATCGAGACGCTCTACAAGTCGGCGGCACGACGTGTCATGGGTGCGCGCGAGATCCCTGCCGATCACGACCGCATCGATGGTTTCGAGCATATAGACAAGGTGATCGACATCGATCAGTCGCCGATCGGCCGCACGCCGCGTTCGAACCCGGCCACCTATACTGGCGCCTTCACGCCGATCCGCGACTGGTTCGCCGGCCTGCCGGAGGCGAAGGCACGCGGCTATCAGCCGGGCCGCTTCTCCTTCAATGTCAAGGGCGGCCGATGCGAGGCCTGCCAGGGCGATGGCGTCATCAAGATCGAGATGCACTTCCTGCCTGACGTCTATGTCACCTGCGACGTCTGCCACGGCAAGCGTTACAACCGCGAAACGCTCGACGTGACTTTCAAGGGCAAGTCGATCTCCGACGTGCTGGACATGACGGTGGAAGAAGGTGTGGAGTTCTTCGCAGCGGTTCCGGCCGTGCGGGACAAGCTGCAGTCGCTGTTCGATGTCGGCCTCGGTTACATCAAGGTGGGCCAGCAGGCCAATACGCTCTCGGGCGGTGAGGCGCAGCGCGTCAAGCTTGCCAAGGAACTGTCGAAGCGTTCGACGGGCCGCACGCTCTATATCCTCGACGAGCCGACGACCGGTCTACATTTCCATGACGTCTCCAAGCTTCTGGAAATGCTGCACGAGTTGGTCAATCAAGGCAATTCGGTTGTTGTCATCGAGCACAATCTCGAAGTCATCAAGACGGCTGACTGGATCCTCGATTTCGGCCCTGAAGGCGGTGACGGCGGCGGCGAGATCGTGGCCGTCGGCACGCCGGAGACCATCGTCAAGGAGAAGCGTTCCTATACCGGTCAGTTCCTGAAGGAATTACTGGAGCGGCGGCCGGTCAAGAAGACGGTCGCGGCGGCGGAATGACGATGCGGCTTGCCACGGGAGCGGATCTGCCGGTTGTCGTGGCGCTGACGACGGCTGCCTATCAGCCCTATACGGATCTTTTCGGCTATCCACCGATTCCGGTGAGGGAAGATTACGCACCACGGATCGAGCGCGGCGAAGTCTGGCTGCGGGAAGCGGGCGGTACCGTGGTGGGGCTCTTGGTCGTCGAGCACCATGCCGACTACGTGATGCTTTTCAGTATCGCAGTATCGCCGGATTTCCAAGGAGCGGGGCATGGTGTGGCAATGCTGCGCTGGCTGGAAGACAAGGCACGGGAGTGGGGAAAGCCAGAGATGCGGCTCTACACCAATGCGCGGATGGAGCGAAACATCGCGCTTTATTCCGCCTTCGGTTTTCACGAAACGGGTCGCCGGCCCAATCCCTATCGGCCAGGATGGACCATCGTCGACATGACAAAGAAGGTCGATGGGGCAAAGAAGGTTGGCGCGATCTGAAGGATCGCAAGAGGAGGAGCAGATGAGCAAATCGGGCACGATCCGCGTAGGCATCGGCGGCTGGACATTCGAGCCGTGGCGCGGTCATTTCTTTCCCGCCGATCTCAAGCAGAAGGACGAGTTGCACTATGCCAGCCGTCAGTTGAAGGTCATCGAGGTCAACGGCACCTATTACAGCACGCAGAAGCCGGCAGTCTTCGCCAAATGGGCTTCGGATGTGCCTGATGGCTTCGTTTTTTCGCTGAAGGCGACGCGCTACACCACGAACCGCCGTGTGCTCGCCGAAGCCTGGGAATCGATGGAGAAGTTCCTCTCGTCCGGCATCAGCGAACTCGGCGATCATCTCGGCCCGTTGCTCTGGCAATTTGCACCGACCAAGAAATTCGAGCCCGATGATTTCGAAGCCTTCCTGAAGCTGCTGCCCGAAAAGCAGGACGGGCTGAAGCTGCGCCATGTCGTGGAAGTCAGGCACGATTCCTTCAAGGTGCCTGAATTCATTGCACTGCTCGAAAAATACGGTGTGGCACCCGTCTGCGCCGAACATTTCGACTATCCGATGATTGCCGATGTGACGGCGGATTTCGTCTATACCCGGCTGCAGAAAGGGTCCGACGATATTCCGACCTGCTATGCGGAGCCGGAACTGAAGGACTGGACCAAGCGACTGCAGGTCTGGGCCGAAGGTAAGGTGCCTGACGACCTGCCGCTGATCGACAAGGACAGGAAGGTCAAGGTCGAGCCGCGCGACGTCTTTGCCTTCATGATCCACGAGGGCAAGGTCAATGCACCGCACGGGGCGATTGCCCTGCAGAAACGGGTAGACAAGTAATCGCTCAGAAGGGCAGTACGTGGGCGGCAAGGTCTTCGGCCGTGAGGCCCTTGCCCGCGCGATGCCCTGCCTCTCCATGCAGCCAGACGGCGGCTGCCGCAGCCTCGAAGGCCGGCACGCCCTGGGCGAGCAGACCGCCGATAATGCCCGCCAGCACGTCGCCGGAACCGGCGGTCGCAAGCCAGACCGGCGCGTTGATATTAATCAGCGCACGCCCATCCGGCGAGGCGATGACGGTATCGGCACCCTTATAGACGATCGCGGCATTGGCGCGGCCGGCGGCGGCCAGCGCCTTATCGACTTTACCCGCCTTCTCGTCTGCGGCAATATCCGGAAAGAGGCGGGCGAATTCGCCATCATGTGGCGTCAGCACGAGGCGCGGCTCTCCCTTGAACAGATCGAACAGCGTCTGCGGATCATCCCTGAACGAGCTGATACCGTCAGCGTCGAGAACGAGATGGCGGTCTCGGAGCAGGGATACGAATTTGCGGGCTTTCTTTCCAATCCCGAAGCCGGGGCCGAG
This sequence comes from Rhizobium viscosum, assembly GCF_014873945.1. Classification (NCBI taxonomy): domain Bacteria; kingdom Pseudomonadati; phylum Pseudomonadota; class Alphaproteobacteria; order Hyphomicrobiales; family Rhizobiaceae; genus Rhizobium; species Rhizobium viscosum. Next base: position 436,022 of record NZ_JADBEC010000003.1, read on the forward strand.
GACGAAGGTTTGAAGCCGTGTATCTTGAAGCCAGCCCTTCAATGCCGCCGCGTCGTCGATGGCGTGCAGCATGATGGCGGTCAGATGGGCGCTGTTGGCGGCGAGAGCCTCGGTCGGCGCGGCGATCGTCACCAGCCCTGCTCCGACTTTCAGGCCCGCAATGGCCGACATGCGGGCGGCAC